>DATGWP010000036.1:0-3128 GCA_035299425.1 Chitinophagales bacterium
GAAAACGTTGGGGTGGGGTAGCCAAAGTAAAATACAAAGCCTTGAAATAGAAACACATAGCTATCACAGGGGGTAGCCAAAATTTAAATTTCGGGGTAAATAATGAACCAGCTGATAATGCGATTTAGTGCATCAAAAACACATAGCTAAACATGGCAATGATAGACACTACCATAGCTAAAAGGTAGAAGCCAATGTAACCGCTTTGCAGCTTACGCACCTGCGCACCCACCATCAGCGATACTTTACCACTGCGGTTTACCAGGCCATCTACAAGTGTGCGGTCTACCAGGTCGTGGAATACCTGGCTGAACAACATGATTGGTTTAACCACCAACAGATTATAGATTTCATCTACGTAGTACTTGTTGTATACCACTTTGCCAAGGCCCTTCTCCTCTCCTTCTTTAGCCGGCAATGCTTTGCCGCTTACGTATTTCATATACGCATAGCCGATAGATAATACAGCGCCTAAAAATGCACCTCCCATCAGTGCCCACTCGGTAGCATGGTCTAAGTGATGTGCACCATGCTCGCCAATATGAGTAGAACCAGCGAATATCGGGCTAAGGAAATTCTTCAAATAATGGTCTACACCAAATACCTCTGGCATACCCATTACACCACCCACAGCAGCCAACAGGGCTAACACTACCAATGGGAAAGTGATAAGCGCTGGTGATTCGTGCAAATGATGTTTCTGTTCTTCCGTGCCACGGAACTCACCCGTAAAGGTTAAGAACACCAAACGGAACATATAGAAGGCAGTCATTAAAGAGGCGATAGAGGCGATTACCCAAAGCACCTTGTTATGCTCAAACGCTGCTGCCAGTATCTCATCTTTAGAGAAGAAACCAGAGAAAGGAAATATACCCGATATAGCAAGCGATGATATAAGGAAAGTCCAGAAAGTGATAGGCATGTACTTTCTAAGCCCGCCCATATTGCGGATATCCTGCTCGCCGTGTAGCGCGTGAATAACTGAACCGCTACCAAGGAACAAGCAAGCCTTAAAGAAAGCGTGCGTTACCACATGGAAAACAGCCGAGTTGTAAGCGCCTAAACCAAGCGCCATAAACATAAGGCCTAACTGAGATACAGTAGAGTAAGCCAATACCTTCTTAATATCATTTTGCATCAGGCCGATGGTAGCTGCAAATAAGGCAGTAGCTACACCTACAATGGCTACAAATTGTAAAGTCTCTGGTGCCAGTGCATAAAGGAAGTTCGAGCGGGCTATCATGTAGATACCTGCAGTAACCATGGTTGCCGCGTGAATCAGGGCCGATACCGGGGTTGGGCCCGCCATAGCATCTGGCAGCCAGGTATATAAAGGCAACTGTGCCGATTTACCCATAGCACCTACAAACAGCAATAACGTAATGGCAATCATTAAACCATGCTGAACCGGTGCAGCTGCAATGGCAGTTTGCAGGGTACCAAAGTGCAGCGACTTGAAGTTATACAACAACAGGAACATGCCCAGCAAAAAGCCGAGGTCGCCAATACGGTTCATTACAAAAGCCTTCTTGGCAGCATCGTTATAGCTTTGGTTTTTAAACCAGAAACCGATAAGCAGGTAAGAGCAAAGCCCCACGCCTTCCCAACCAATAAATGTTACCAGGTAGTTGTTGCCCAATACCAGCAATAGCATAAAGAAGATGAACAGGTTAAGGTAGGCAAAGAACACGTTGAACTTTTCATCATCGTGCATGTAGCTCATCGAGTATACGTGGATAAGGAAACCAATACCGGTAACCACCATTAACCACGTAACCGAAAGCTGGTCGAGCAATAAACCAAAGGTAATAGTAAAGTCAGGCAGGGCAATCCATTTGTAAACGTCTACATCAATAGGCGCCTGGGTTCCTTTTAAGAAACCCAAAAAGTAAATGGAAGACAGCAGGAACGAAACAAAAATAGCACCCGAGCCAATAATGCCCGATACTGTTTTAGGCAGCTTTTTACCAAACAGGGCATTAACTAAAAAGCCGATGAATGGAGTAAGAATTATGAGAAGAAGGTATGTCACTGTATTGTCTTTATCTAAAGTCTAGTGTCTTAATGATTTCAATTCGTCAATATCTACCGAGTGCACGTTGCGGAAAATGGTAACCAGTATGGCCAAGCCCACCGCCACCTCTGCAGCCGCTACAGCCATTACAAAAAACACAAACACCTGCCCGCTGGCATCGTTATGATATGTAGAAAAGGCAACCAACAAAAGGTTAACAGCATTCAGCATAAGCTCGATGCTCATAAACATGATAATGGCATTGCGGCGGAACAACACTCCCAGCACACCAATGCTGAACAGCACTGCACTTAAAAAAATGTAGTGTTGAATGGGAACTGAATTGAAAATATTTAGCAGCACTCTGATTATTATTAATGTTAACTAACGGTTGTATTTACAGGCTCCCGCTTGGTTAAAAGCACAGCCCCGATCATAGCACTTAACAGCAATATAGATACAAACTCAAACGGGAACAGGTATTCATCCAGCAATATGCGTCCAAGATTTTTAATAGAACCAATGCTAACATCCTGCGTGCCCGGAATGGCCATGGCTTCTGCCCTGTGTAACACAGCTACCAGCACAAGGCCTAACAAACCGGCGGCAATAACAGCACTGATCTTGGCAATTGCCGGTTTATGTTGCTCAGTTTCCTCGTTCAGGTTCATGAGCATGAGGGTAGATAGGAACAATACCATAATAGCGCCCGCGTACACTATAATATGTACTACAGCCAAAAACTGGGCGTTGAGCAAAAGGTAATGGCCGGCGATACTAAAAAAGCAGCCAATTAAATACAGCACCGAGTGTACCGGATTTTTGGTAAGCACGGTCATTAAGCCCAATAGAATGGCTACGGCAGAAAGAAAGTAAAAACAGGCAAGTGTAATAGTCAAGGCTTCTTGTTTTCGTCTGTTGTCTAATGTTTAATGTCTTCGTTTTTCATTACCAGCTTATCCTTCCCGAAAATGAAGCCTTCGCGGCGGTAATCTGCAGCTACCAGGTCCTCAGTCAGGAATATAGCCTCCTTCGGGCAGGCCTCTTCGCACAAACCGCAGAAAATACAACGTAACATATTAATCTCATAAGTTGTTGCATACTTCTCTTCGCG
>DATGWP010000037.1:0-9328 GCA_035299425.1 Chitinophagales bacterium
AAAATCCGCATCTTTCTAAAGAGCGGATTTTTTAATATACCTAAGTGGTAATAGGTATTAAATAGCGGCTGCACCTGCCGATGCCACTGCATGGTCATTCTCTACGCTGCTGCCCGATACGCCAATGGCACCAATAATTTCTCCGGCTTTGTTTTTAATAACCACACCACCGGGGAAAGTAATTAACCCACCGTTGCTATGCTCTATATTAAACAAAGAGCCTTCGGGTTTTACCAGCGGCGTAAGCGCTGCTGTATCCATAGTAAACCAGGCCGAGGTTTTTGCCTTCTTGTGCGAAATATCAATAGACCCTATCCAGGCACCATCCATGCGCGCAAAGGCTACCAGGTTGGCCCCGGCATCTACTACGGCTATATCCATTTTAGTATCTAAGGCTGTTGCCTTTGCTTTTGCGGCAGCTATCACTGTTTCGGCTTGTGCCAGGGTAATGTTCATGTTTTGTCTTTTAAGTTTAGTTACTTGGCAATAATGCGCTTAATTACTCAAGGCATCAAACTCTTCATCTGTCAATTCAATGTTGGCCGCAGCCAGGTTTTGTTGCAAATGGGCTAATGATTTAGTACCGGGTATTAATATAATATTAGGAGAGCGCCTGAGCAACCAGGCCAATGCAATTTGGGCTACAGTGGCATTATGCGCTTCAGCAACCTGCCCAATTTTATCTGCCAGTTTTTGTGGCCCCGCGGCTAGTGGGTACCAAGGGATAAAAGCAATACCATGCTCTGCCGTATAATCCACTATTTTATCCCATTTGCGGGTGGTTAGGTTATACAGATTTTGCACGGCCGCAATGGGTATAATATTTTGAGCCTGTTCTAATTGCCGGATGGTAACTTCCGACAAGCCCACATGCTTTATTTTGCCTGCTTTTACAGCATCGGCTACCGGTGCCAGCGTTTCTTGCAAGGGAATCTTAGGGTCTATACGGTGTAGCTGCCACAGGTCTATAGCATCTACCTTCAGGCGCTTTAAACTGCCCTCTATACAGTTGCTGATAAAATCGGGATGCCCGTTAATAACCCAGTTGGCCGGCCCGGGCCGTTCAAATCCACCTTTGGTAGCAATTACTATATCGGCTTTATACGGTGCCAAAGCATCTGCAATTAATGTTTCGTTCAACTGCGGGCCATAAGCCTCGGCAGTATCAATAAAATTCACTCCACCTCCTACAGCTGCCTGCAACACCTGTATGGCGTTCTGCCGGTCGTCCACTTCTCCAAATACACCGGTACCGGTTAACTGCATAGCCCCGTACCCAAGCCTGTTTACAGTTTTATCATTTCCTATTTTATAGGTAAGCGTCGCTTTACTCATGGTTATTCTATTTAAAGGTATACAAGCATCATAGTACATACGGACAGATTACAAATAGATTGTAACGGGACATAACTGAACATGTAAATAATAAACACTAAAACCAGCTGAATTGTTTTTATAAAAACTTAAAACATCCGTTCCCTATATTATATGGCAATCACTATTATTGCTGTCATAATTTCGGCAGCCGCCCTGTTGCGGCAATGAGCATAGCAAAAAAAGCACCAAGTAATTTTATGTCTAATAAAATTTCCTCCCTTATTACAGCGCTTACGGCCAACCCGCGCGCTGTGTTCTTGTTAGATAGTGCAGGAGCATTTCTATCAACTGTTCAGTTGTTTGCCCTTGCCAAGTTTCATACATTTTTTGGCATGCCGCAACCCATCCTATTCATGCTATGCGCCATAGCTTTTACCCTTGCCATTTACTCGCTGTGCTGTTACCACTTTATTACCGGTAAATGGCGCACCTTTCTTACGATTACTATTGCGTCTAACGTTATATACTCTCTTCTTACCTTATCGCTTATGGTATATTTCCATACCGTATTAACCGCTTTGGGTTTTACTTACTTTATACTTGAGCTGGTAGTGCTGTGTGGTATTGTTTTTATAGAGGCGAAAACGGTGCTACAACATTAATTAGCATTTGCACGGCCCCAAAATTTCATTAAAAACTAACTTTGGGCCATGGAGATTTTTCTGATATTCTTTCTCATCCTGCTTAATGGTGTTTTCTCTATGAGCGAAATTGCCATTGTATCATCGCGCCGCAGCAGGCTGGAGGCTGCCGCCAAGCGCGGCGATAAAAATGCCCGGGCAGCGTTAGATACGGCTAACTCACCCAACAAATTTCTATCTACCGTACAAATCGGCATTACACTTATTGGTATCCTTACCGGTATTTTTAGCGGCGAAAAAATTACCGATGACCTTACAAAATACCTCGAAAGCTTTGCCCTTATACAACCCTATGCCGAAACTATTGCAGTAGGTATAGTGGTAGTAATACTTACTTTTTTTTCACTGGTCATTGGCGAGTTGGTGCCCAAGCGCATAGGCCTCTCTAATCCTGAGTTTTTTGCCAAGCTGGTAGCACGCCCTATGCAGGTACTATCTGTAATTACTGCACCGTTTGTTTGGTTGCTCACCGCTACATCCGATGTGCTTATAACGTTGTTTCGCATTAAACCATCATCCGATACCAAGGTAACCGAAGAGGAAATTAAAGCCATTATACAGGAGGGCACCGAAGGGGGCGCTATACAGGAGATAGAGCAGGACATTATGCACCGGGTTTTTAGCCTGGGCGACCGCAAAATATCATCCCTTATGACACACCGCAGCGATGCTGTTTTTCTAAAATCAGAGTTTGATGCGGCAGCCATACGCAAAGCAGTAAATGCCGAAATGCATTCCATATACCCGGTAACCGATGAAAATGAAAAACTGATGGGTATAGTATTGCTAAAAGATTTGTTCAAAAATATTACCGACCCCGGGTTTAAACTGGCACACCACATCCGTACACCCAAATTTTTTTCGCCTAACATTTCGGCTTACGAGGCCCTCCGGCAGTTTAAAACCACCAAAATTCACCAGGCGATTGTTGTAGACGAATACGGGCAAATGCAGGGTATTATTGCCATGAATGACCTGCTAAAAGCACTGGTAGGCGATGTGTCTGATTTTTATAGCAGCGAGTTTGCTTTTGTCCAACGCCAGGATGGCAGCTGGCTGGTAGACGGGCAGTTTCCTTTCACCGAGCTGCTGCATAAATTTGATATGAATGAATTAGCTACCGAACATAAATTTGACACCATCAGCGGCTTAATTTTAAACGAGCTTGAAAAAATACCCAGGCCGGGCGACAGGCTCAGCTGGCAGTGTTTCGATATTGAGGTGATGGATATGGATGGTGCCCGTATTGATAAAATCCTGCTTTCTTTAAAAAAAGAATAAGTAAAACATGAAACGTCCACTTTTCTATTTTCTTCTAATCACGTTTTCCACTACCGTAGCGCAAAACAGCGCCTATAAGCAGCAGAATTTCTGTAGCAGTCTGAATAAGGTTTTTGAATTGGGCCGCAACGATAATTTTGAATCGTACGATGGCACTGTGGTAAAGCAAAGCCCCCTGCTGCCAGTGCCCGGCTATTCTATCAAGCTGGAGAATTTTCCTATAAACTATGCCGATAAAGACCACCGTTTTGTAGCCAAAACCAACCTCAACCTCGATTCGCTTTCGGCGCTTAGCAAGCTCGAAGAGTTGAAAGGGTTTGTGGGCTACTGCCTGGATAGTGTGCAGTGGCAAAAGTGGAATGAAGTAGCAGGCGACGACTCTACCACCGTATTTTTAAAAGAATTAAAGCAGGCACAGGCTCAAACCCGCGATATGAACCTTTCGCTGGCCATAATAGCTACGGCTCCAAAAATATATTCGGTGGTGCTGTATGTTAAGCGCAGAAGATAGTGGACTTTTTAGTTTTAACAGCCTGATAGTCAGCATATTTGCCCTTTTATTTGCTATTGACTGTTCTAAATGGATAATTCGGCTTTATGGTTTTCATTTCTCAGTTGTAAAGTTATCTTTGCGCTCCTTTAAAAGGCACCACATGTTACTGACCACCGACGTGAAGATTTTTACTGGTACTGCAACCAAATATTTGGCAGAAGATATTGCAGACCACTACGGCCAGGCACTTGGTAAAATGGACGTTCTTAAATTTAGTGACGGCGAATTTCAGCCGGAAATAAAAGAATCTATCCGCGGTTCTTTTGTATTTATCATTCAAAGTACACCTCCACCGGGCGATAACCTGCTGGAGTTGCTGATGATGATAGATGCAGCCAAGCGTGCATCGGCCGATTACATTACTGCGGTTATACCTTACTTTGGGTATGCCCGCCAGGACCGTAAAGACCGCCCGCGCGTAGGTATTGCTGCCAAACTGATAGCTAACCTGCTAACAGCTGCCGGCGCCAACCGCGTAATGACCATGGACCTGCACGCAGGCCAGATTCAGGGTTTCTTCGATATACCGGTAGACCACCTGAATGGTAGCGCTATATTTTTGCCTTATATCAAAAAGCAAAAATGGAGCAATCTGTGTTTTGCTTCGCCGGATGTAGGCTCGGTAAAACGCGCCCGTATTTACGCCCAGTATTTCAATGCCGATATGGTTATTTGCGATAAATACCGCAAGAAAGCCAATGAAGTAGCCGAAATGACGTTAATAGGTAGTGTAGAAGGAAAAGATGTAGTACTGGTAGACGATATGATTGATACCGGTGGCACACTTTGTAATGCAGCTGCCATGGTAATGGATAAGGGAGCTAACAGTGTAAGGGCTTTTTGTACACACGCTGTGCTTTCGGGTAAGGCATACGAGAACATTGAGAAGAGTGCCCTCACCGAGCTGATAGTAACCGATACATTGCCTTTAAAAGAAGAAACGAAAAAAATAAAGGCTTTGAGTGTAGCCAAATTGTTTTCACAGGCTATACGCAACGCACACGAGCACAAGAGCATTAACTCTCTGTTTATTACACCATCGGTATAATAATTAGAGAGCAGATAAAAGATATAACAGTAAACTTTTTTTATAAACCAAAATCCAATTTAAAAATGGAAACAGTAGTAATCAACGGCACGCCAAGAACCGAATTAGGTAAGAAGGCTACGCGTGCACTGCGCAAGGCAGGTAACGTTCCTTGTAATTTGTACGGCGGCAAAGAAACCTTAAACTTCTATGCCCCGGTAGCAGAATTCCGCAAACTGATTTACACGCCAGAGTTCAGAGTGGCAGAAGTAAATTTGAACGGAACAACTTACAAAGCAATTGTGAAAGACTCGCAATTCCACTCTGTAAACGATAGCTTGCTTCACCTTGATTTTCAAGAGTTGGTAGAAGGCTCTAAAGTAAAAGTATCTATTCCTTTAAAGTTAAAAGGCACCCCTAAAGGTATTGTATTGGGTGGTAAGCTTGAGCAGGTTTTCAGAAAACTGAACATACTTGCCCTGCCTAAAGACCTTATAAACGAAGTAGTGGTTGATATCGCCGATATGGACCTGGGTGCTATCAAGAGAATTAAAGATCTTGAAATACCAGGCGTAACATTCCTGCACTCTCCATCTAACCCGTTTGTTAAGCTAATGATACCTCGTAAGGTAGCTGAAGTTGCACCTACTGCTGCTGCCGCACCTGCTGCTGCTGCACCTGCTGCCGCTAAAGCAGAAGATAAGAAAGACGAGAAGAAGAAGTAATAACTCTTCTGATGCAGATACAAAAATGCGTCCCGCAGCAATGCAGGACGCATTTTTATTTTAATGCTGTAGTAAAAATGGTATTTGCATTTCTTCTGGTCCCTTTTCAACCCAACACCTTCCACCACCCCCAGTATTCTGGCTGTTCCTAGTATTCTATGTTCCTATGTGGTTCAAAAAATGTATTTCTGTATTTGAGCCGGGGATAGCCCCTCTAGGGGAATGAGGGGTTGCATTTCTGTATTCCTGTTATTTTCGCGCCATGAGTTTTTTAATTGCCGGCCTGGGTAACATAGGCGAGGAATACGACAACACCCGCCACAACGTAGGTTTTAAAATTGCAGATGAATTAGCGCAGCTAAACAAAACCGCATTCGCTTTAGAGCGGCTGGCATTTTTTGCCGAGTACCGCAGCCGCGGAAAAAACATTTATATAATTAAGCCGACCACCTATATGAACCTATCGGGCAAGGCAGTGCGCTATTGGATGAACGAACTAAAAATACCGCAGCAAAATATATTGGTAGTATTAGATGATTTAGCTATCCCATTTGGCTCCATACGTATACGAATGAAGGGCAGCGATGGCGGGCACAATGGACTGAAAGACATAGATGCTACCCTGGGCAACGGCAACTATGCGCGCCTGCGTTTTGGTGTAGGTGCCGATTTTAGCAAGGGCCGCCAGGTAGATTATGTGCTGGGCAAATGGAACACCGAGGAGATGAAAACACTGAACGACCGCGTTAAAGTAGCCTGCGAGGGCATCAATAGCTTTATGTTTGAGGGCATAGAAAGGGCTATGACCAAATACAATAAATAAAGCGGCTTGGCAGTTGTGGCGGAGGCTTTACCTCACTAAAGTCACACTTCCCTTATACATTCTCGATTGTGAATCGTTGGCAAACCTTGCCGAGATAGTATAAACAAATACAGCAGGCATCATTGGTTTGCCTTTAAAAGTGCCATCCCATTTAAAATGATGGTCATTGCTTTCAAAAACCTTTTCGCCCCAGCGGTCAAATATGTTCACCTCTAACTGGCGGAGATAAGCAAGGTTGCCGAAAATTTCGAAAAAGTCGTTAGTGCCATCGCTGTTAGGTGTAAATACATTGGGTATAAACAGCACCGGTGGGTTTACAAATATAGGTACCACCGTAGTATCAATACAACCGCTGGTATCTATACCTACCACTGTATAGTGGGTATCAAATTCGGGAAGTACAACTGCCGATGGACAATCGGCACAGCTTAAGCCTGCAACAGGATACCAGGTGTAACTAACACTACCAGAACTTGAATTGGCTACCATGCTGATGGTAATACTATCGCCTATGTTTAGCCTGGCTGTGTTTGGAGTAGCGTTTATGTCAAGGTCGGGCAATACAGTAAGGGTTAATGTAACTACACTATCGCACCCGGCTTCTGACATCAGTGTATCAATGTATATACCACTGGCTCCGTAATAGTTGCCGTTGTAAAGTAATGATTGCCCAAAACAAACACTGGCCTGTGCCTGGCCCGTTACCTGGTTTATTACAGTAAGGCTGGTATATAGCAGGCTATCGCAGCCATTAGGCGCAGTGAGAGTGTCCTGGTAAACGCCGGTAGTGTTTTGATAACTGCCTCCGGCAAAAACGCTATCGGTAGCGCAAATGGTAAGCAACCGGTTACCGGTAATAAATGCAGGCTGGTTTACAGTGGCGGTATCTACAGCGGTGCAATTATTATTATCGGTAAGCAGTACTGTATAGGTGCCGGCAGCTACATTAAGCAGGTCTTCTGAACTATATAATCCGCTATTCCAATTGTAAACAACCGGCGCAACAGCATTTGTAACAGTCAGGTTTACACTGCCGTTTGCCACGCCAAAGCAGGTGGCATCCGATGCATCTACCTGGGTTGTTATAGCCGGTGGGTCGCTTATCAGGGCTGTATCGGCTATTTCGCATCCATTGCTATCGGCAGCTATTACTATGTAGGTGCCTGCTACCAGTCCGTTTATATCTCCGGTAAGGTATGTACCGCCATTCCACGAAAAGGTATAGGGCGGTGTGCCACCACTCACCGTTAGGTCAACACTGCCATTAGCTTCACCCGGGCACAATGCATCTGCACTTACATTAGATACAGTTAATGGTATTGCACCATCTATATGTATAGTATCTATCCGCAAACAAAAAACAGAATCGAAAACATATATCACATATTCACCCGTATCAATATTTGTTATTTGTGTGGCAGTTAAATTATTATCGTGCCTCCAGTAAGCCAGGTAAGGCGGTACGCCACCCACCGGTGTAATAGTTATGCTGCCACTGGTATCGCCGGCACATGGTATATTTTGGTGCGTTTCGTTAAGCGAATAAGGAGGCGGCACTAAATTAAGATTCACGCTATCTACACGCACACATCCGTTGGCATCGGTTACGGTTACATGGTACAGGCCTGGTGAAAGCCCATAAATAGAATCAACGGCAGATGCCAGTGAGTCGTCCCACTGATAAGTGTATGGTGGCAAACCACCGCTAACATCTGCTACCACTTCTCCATCATTGCCATTGTAACATTTAAAATTGTAGCCATTGTATGAGTGTGCCCTTATCTGCACGGTAAGCAATGGTAGCAGTGTAAATGTTACGGTATCGTGCTTTATGCAGTTATTGGCATCGGTTATCTGTACGGTAAATGTACCCGATGACAGGCCTTCAATATCTTCGGTAGTGTAAGTGCCGTTGTTCCACGAGAAAGAATAAGGCCCGGTACCTCCGTAAGGGGTAAGATTGATAGACCCCTGCCCACCATCGCAATAGGGGTCCAGTACGTGTGTACTGTCATTCAACGGGTCGGGTTGGTTTAGTGTTACCGGAACAAACGGTGTGGTGCAACTATTGCTATCGCGTACCTGTACAGCATATACGCCGGCGCACAAATTATTTACAGATACTCCGTTGCCCAGTAGTACACCCGAACTATTTCTCCACTCGTAGGTGTAAGGCGCCATGCCACCATTTACAGTTACAGATACGGCCCCATTGCAGCCACCATAGCAAGCCGGTGGTGCAAACGCTGTGACCGGATTAATAACGGGCGGCTGCCCTATGCTTACCGGAATGTTAACGGGGCACCCGGGTGCATCGGTGGCTATTACGGTATAGTTTCCTGCACAAAGGTTAGCCGTAATGAAACTACTGCCTGTGTAAATGGTAGTGGCCCCACTCTGTACGGTGTAGGTATAGGGGGCAGTACCGGCCGATGCCACAGTAGTAATAATGCCTGTGCAATCGCCATTGCATAACACCGAACTGCCGGTAGCATTGGCCCAAAAGGTGTTTTGATAAACCGATACCGGTGCTGTGGCAATACAGCCCTGCCCATCGGTCACGCGTATAAAATAAGTGCCTGCGCATACATTGTTTATGGTGCTGCCTGTTTGCCCGGCTATAGGTGTACTGGTGCTATCCAGCCATTGATAGCTGTAGGGTGCAATACCGCTGCTGGCGGTGGCCGTAATGGTTCCGTTGCAATTTGCACCACAGGTGTTTATAGTTGCCGTGGCTGTAACCGTTACAGGGTTCGGCACATTTACTGATAGATTGGCAAATGATGTACACCCTGCACCGTTAGTTACATTAACCACATAATTGCCGGCGCATAGGTTAGCCGCTGTAGCCGTGCTTTGCCCAATGCCGGTGCCTACTGAGTCGAGCCACGAAATGGTACA
>DATGWP010000038.1:0-26065 GCA_035299425.1 Chitinophagales bacterium
TAATACTCCGTTTCAAACAGGTTAGTAGTACCCTCGCAGGCGTTACCGGTTAATATAGGCGCATCCATCTGCACAAAATCGCGCTGCTGAAAAAACGTGTGTATCGCAAATATTATCTGGTTGCGCACACGCATAATAGCCCACTGCCTGCGGCTGCGTAGCCACAGGTGGCGGTTATCCATCAAAAAGTCGGTGCCGTGCTCTTTGGGCGAAATAGGGTATAGGTCCTGCGCCTCTGCAATAACTGTAAGGGCAGTCACTTGTATTTCGTAGCCGCCTATCTGGCGCTCATCTTTAATTACTTTGCCAGTAATAGCCAGGGAACTCTCCTGTGGTAATTTTTTTGCCGCCTCAAAGCTGGCCTCACCCACCGTATCAAGATTTATTACGGCCTGGCAAAAGCCGGTTCCGTCTCTAAAAACCATAAACACCAGCCCCTTGCTGTCGCGTTTTTGGGCGTTCCAGCCCTTTAATTCTACTTCCTGTCCTTCGTATTTCGAAAGGTCTTTAATGTAAGTCATAATTCAATTTTATAAGTGAGGCGAAAATATCTAATCCCTTAAAACAAAAAAGCCGGGCTGTTATCAACCCGGCTTTCTCTTTAGTATATACAAAAGGTTACACCCGGTTTCGGCTGAGCTGGTTATTATTATCATAGGCACGGTTTATGGATATTCCCCATTTCGGGAAAGCCAACGGCCCATTTTTAAGTACTGATTTCTGAAGGCTTTTCATTAAATTGGCAATTATTGGAACGATGAATATAACACAATAGTTGTAATTTTTGTTTTCAACCTTTTATATAAACTTGCACTGTGCTAAAACAAGGACTACATCAAAAGCTATTATTAAAGCTATCGCCCCAGCAAATTCAGCTAATGAAATTGCTGCAGGTGCCCACTATGCAGCTGGAGCAGCGCATTAAAGAAGAACTGGAAGCTAACCCTGCGCTTGAGGAAGGCGAGGGCGAAGAAGAAGAGGAGGCCACACCTACCGAGGATGATGCGGCAGAAATTCCCCAAAGTGACTCAGCTGAGGCAGAATCAGAGACCGATCCCGATCCTGTAGAAGAAATAATTAAGGCCGAGGATGACGTGGACATGAGTGAGTACTACGATGAGGACGATGAAGGTGTGGCCGACTATAAAACCAGCGACCCCAGCGAATTTGCCGACCCGGATGATGAGAACAAAACCATTCCTGTTACAGTAGCCTCGTCTTTTCACGAGTATTTGGAAGGCCAAGTGGGCATGATGGACCTGGACGAGCGCCAGCAGCAGATAGCCATGCACCTGATTGGCAGCCTGGACGATGACGGCTACCTGCGCCGCGAACTGGATGCTATTGCCGATGACCTGGTTTTCCGCCAGAATATCTCAACTGATGAGCAGGAACTGCTGGTAATTCTGGGCAAAATTCAAAAGCTGGACCCGCCGGGTGTAGGCGCCAGAACACTTGAAGAGTGCCTGCTGCTGCAATTGCAGCGAAAGGAAGACCCAACCGTGTTTACCGAAATAGCTATACGCATAGTAGAGAAGCACTTCGACCTTTTTGCCAAAAAGCACTACGATAAGCTGGAGCATATTTTTGATATGGACAGCGCCAAGCTTAAGCGTGTGCTGGATGAGATTGTAAAGCTAAACCCAAAACCGGGTAGTGCCTTCAGCACCAACCAGGGCGGTATGCAACTTACAATCATCCCCGATTTTTTGCTAACGAATACCAATGGAGAGTTAGTAGTTACGCTTAACTCGGCTAATGCGCCCGAGCTGCGTATAAGCAACCACTTTAAAGAGATGATAAGCACCTACAAAAACTCGAAGGAAAAAACCAAGAGCCAAAAAGATGCTATCCTCTTTATTAAGCAAAAAATAGACTCGGCCAAGTGGTTTATAGATGCCATACAAAGCCGCTACCACACCATGATGATGGTGATGAACACCATACTCGATCTGCAGTACGATTACCTGGGCAGCGGTGACGAAACCCAGATGAAGCCGATGATATTGAAAGATATTGCCGAGCGCACCGGGCTGGATATTTCTACCGTAAGCCGCGTGGCCAACAGTAAATATGTTCAAACAGAATTTGGTACCATACCGCTTAAGTTTTTCTTTAGCGAGGCACTAAGCACCGATAGTGGCGAAGAAGTAAGCAGCCGCGAGGTAAAGAAGATATTATCGGATTTAATTGGAGCAGAAAGCAAAAAGAAACCCATTAGCGACCAGAACCTGACCAAAGTACTCAACGAGCGGGGCTACAACATAGCCCGCAGAACCGTTGCCAAATACCGCGAGCAGTTAAACATACCGGTAGCGCGGTTAAGAAAGGAGCTATAGTCGAAAGACAATTATGTGCGGCATTGCAGGATATTTTTCGAAGGAACCCACCCACCGGCTCGATAGCTTTTTGAAAGGCGCTATGAAGGCGCTGGCGCTACGTGGGCCCGACTTGCAGGAGACCGTTACCCTTTCGCCACACATAGGCTTTGGCCACGCGCGGCTTTCTATTATAGATACATCGAGTATTGCCAACCAGCCTATGGCCGATGATAGCGGCCGCTATACCATCATCTTCAACGGAGAGATTTTCAACTACCGCGAACTAAAAGAGCAATTTCTTTCGGGCGAAAAATTCAACTCAACATCCGATACTGAAGTGCTGCTTAAGCTGTTTATCCGCATGGGTAAAGATTGCCTGCAGCACCTCAATGGCTTCTTTGCTTTTGCGGTGTACGACAATCATACCAATGAAATTTTTCTGGCCCGCGACCGCTTTGGCATTAAGCCTCTGCTGGTTTACAGCGACGATAAAATGATTGTGTTTGCCAGCGAGATGAAAGCCCTTCTGGCTTTTCCCATCAAGAAAGAACTGGACTATAACACACTCTCTTTATACCTGCAGCTAAACTACATACCGGGCAATAACAGCATGCTGAAAAATATTCAGAAACTGGCACCGGGCAGCTATGCAGTTATTGATAGTAAGGGAAATATTAAAACCGATAAGTATTATACCATACCTTATACCCCCGGCGAAATAGTAAAAGAGAAAGAGAGTTACGATTCGGCAAAGGCAACATTAAAAAGGCTGGTAGAAGAAGCAGTGCAGCGCCGCCTGGTGAGCGATGTGCCACTGGGTGCGTTTTTAAGTGGCGGTATCGATTCATCTATAATTACTGCCTGCGCTGCAAAAAATGTAAGCAACCTTAATACCTACAGCATTGGATTTAAGGATGAACCTTACTTCGATGAAACGCAATATGCCAATCTGGTAGCCAAAAAATTCCGCACCAACCATACGGTTTTCTCGGTAAGCAATGATGATATGTTCGCCAACATATTTTCTATACTCGATTATATAGACGAACCCTTTGCCGATTCATCGGCTATAGCCGTTTATATACTCAGCCAAAAAACAAGGCAGAAAGTAACGGTAGCCTTATCGGGCGATGGCGGCGATGAACTATTTGCTGGCTACAACAAGCACAAAGCCGAAATGCGCGCACGGCAAAATAACCTCGTGAATTTTGTAGCCGGCGCTGGTCTACCATTTTTTAAAATGCTGCCTAAGTCGCGCCACAGCAAATGGGGCAACCTGTTCCGCCAGGCGCAGCGCTTTGGCGAAGGTTTACAATTATCGCCCGCTAACAGGTACTGGCGTTGGTGCACGTTTAATAGCGGGCAGGCTGCGTCTGCTCTACTTAAAAACCCCGCACAGGTAAGCACTGTCGAATGCGAAAAGCGAAAAAGTTTTGTGCTGGATGCTATAAAACAAAACGGCGACCTGAACGATGTGCTGTATGCCGATACCCAAATGGTATTGCCCAATGATATGCTTACAAAAGTTGACCTGATGAGCATGGCCAACAGCCTGGAAGTACGCGTGCCGCTATTAGATTATACAGTAGTAGACTATGCATTCAGCCTGCCGGTTAGCTATAAAATAGATGCTACCGGTGGCAAAAAAATATTAAAAGATGCTTTCCGCGATGTATTGCCGGTAGAGTTATTCAGCCGGCCCAAGCATGGGTTTGAAGTACCCCTGCTTAAATGGATGCGCACCGGTTTACGTCCGCTTATAGAAGAACAATTGCTGGAAAAGAATTTTATAGAGCAACAAGGCATCTTTGATGTAGCCGCAATAGAAAACCTGAAACAGAAAGTATACAGCAATAACCCGGAGGATGTGCATGCCACACTATGGGGCTTACTGGTATTTCAGTACTGGTATAAAAAGTATATGATGTAAGTTTTTAGTCAGGCTGCTAGTACTCGAAGCCCGATTCCTTAATTTTAAACAGCCCCCACCGTTTAGTTGAAAAATAGGTAGGCAATTACACCATAACCGGTGTAGTTTATGTTTGCTTAGTGCCGTAATACAATTTTAGTAGATAAAACCTAGCTGTGAGGAGACCCCGTGTACTACGTATTATAAATCGCTTAAACCTTGGTGGCCCCACGTTTAATGCCGCCTATCTTAGTAAGTACCTCGAACCCGAGTTCGAAACCCTGTTGGTATCGGGTATGAAGGACGATGCCGAAGAAAGCAGCGAGTTTATTGTAAAGAACCTGGACCTGCACCCGGTGTATATACCAGAAATGTACAGGGAGTTACACCCTTTCCGCGATTTTAAATCGTACAATAAGCTACGGAAACTGATGGAGGAGTATAAACCGGATATAGTGCACACCCACGCTGCCAAAGCCGGGGCCGTTGGGCGTCTGGCAGCATCGCACAGCGGAGTTAAGGTGATAATACATACGTTTCACGGTCATGTGTTCCATTCTTATTTCAGCCCGGCAAAAACCCGCATGTTTCTCGAGATAGAGCGCTACCTGGCTAAGCGCACTACCAAAATTGTAACGCTTAGCGAAATTCAGAAACACGAGTTAACCGAAACATACAAAGTAGCGCCAGCCGATAAATTTGAAATTGTGCCTTTGGGTTTCGACCTTACTAAATTCGAAACAAACAAAGAGGAGAAAAGAGCACAGTTTAGAAAGCAGTATAACCTGGATGATGATGAAATAGCCATTGGCATTGTTGGCCGACTGGTGCCTATAAAAAACCACGCGCTGTTTTTAAAAGCGCTGAAAATAGTTGCTGATAAAACCACAAAGAAAATACGGGCCTTTATTATCGGCGATGGCGAAACCCGTGCCCAGGTAGAACTTCAAGCTACACAACTGGGCCTTAAGTTTAATAATGCCGATTTGCAGGAGAAGAATATACTAACCTTCACCAGCTGGATAAAAGAGATTGATGTATCTAATGCGGGCCTCGATATTATTGCCCTTACATCCAACAACGAAGGCACACCCGTAAGCCTGATAGAAGCGCAGGCATCGGGCAAGCCTATAGTTTCTACCAATGTGGGTGGAATAGAAAACATTGTAATTAATGGCCAAACTGCCTTACTATCGCCCATTGGCGATGATCGCGCTTTTGCCAATAACCTGCTAAAACTTGTAGAGGAACCAAATTTACGGTATACATTAGCTGTTCAAGGCAGCGATTTTGTACGTAATAAATTTAGTTACAAGCGTTTATGTGCCGATATGGCAAGGCTTTATCAATCGCTTTTGTAACCAAATGGCTCACGTTTTTTTAATAAGTTTGCCAACACAAAATAATCAATGAAACGACCCATTCAGTTTATACTAATATCTGCAATTCTGCTGTCCATTTCCTCGTGTAGGCTTTTCTATCCTAATATCATGTTTCAACAAAAAGATTATCAATACTTTGAGTTGGCAAAAAAGGAAATTGACGAATATGTAATAAAAAAGGGGGACCAGTTTTCACTGAAAGTTTATTCGCGCGATGGGTTTAGGCTAATAGATATATTGAGCAATACTGGATCGCAGGAAGGAACCGGCGGAGGGCAAGGCAGTTTTCTGGTTGATAATGAAGGGTTTGCGAAGCTGCCAATTATAGGGGAGTTTTATGTTCATGGATATACAGAATCGGAACTAGAGAGGATAATGGAGGAGAAGTACTCTAATCTATTTGTCGATCCTTACGTAATAGTTACGGTTAGCAACAGGCGCGTTTTCGTGTTTAAAGGTTCAACTGCTACAGTAGTGTCATTAAATGAACAACCCACAAATTTGTTTGAAGTTATAGCAAAATCCGGCGGTATAGGTGGGGAACTGAAATCTTATAAAATAAAAGTTATCAGAGGCGACTTAAAAAATCCGCAAATTACCGTTATTGATATTTCATCTATAGAAGGTATGCGCAATGCAGATCTTATTATTCAAAGCAACGATATTATATATCTTGAACCGCGCAGAAGGCCGGCTTCAGACGCTTTAAGGGAACTAGCTCCTGTCTTGGCCTGGATAAGTACCATTCTCACAACTATAGCCTTAATCAGAACATTTAGTGGAAAATAATAACAACAATACAACCCCGCAGGATAATCAATCTGCCTTTTCGAATCCGGTAGAGGATTTTAACCTTGGCCTTCTGATCTATGTAATAAACTCAACTATTGTTTGGGTTATACTTATACTGGTTGCATGTATCGTCCTATCACTGGTTTATCTGCGATATACTCCGCGGATATATGAGTCGCAAACCACGTTGATGCTAAAAACAGAAAAGACCACACAATTGCTGGGTGTGCAAAATTTAGTAGTAGAGCACGACCCATCCGAAGTAAGCCGCGAGATGCAGTTGCTTACATCGAAGTTGCTCCTAGACCGCGTAATAGATCAGCTTCCATTGGAAATTGGTTACTATAAGGAAGGAAAAACCAAGTTTATATTTACCGAATTGTACACATCTTCACCTTTTTCGGTTAAGGGCAAAATAAAAGATGAAAGCATTTATACCATCCCTATATACCTTAAAATACTAAGTGGCAAAAAATATTACCTGTCTTTTACCATGAATGGAAAAGACTACGAATACTCCAGCGACACCGGCAAAGTTTTATCATCTCCGTTTTTTTCTATCTCCGTTTCGTTTAAAAATGCAATTACACCTGAAGACATAAACAGCCTTTATTATTTTAAATTTTTGACCCGTGCTGAAGTAGAAGCGGACATGACCAACAAACTGGCAGTTATGCCTATTGACCCTGCTACGCAAACTGTTTCATTACTGTTTAAGGATAGAAATCCTGAAAGAGCACGTGATATAATTCAAAAAATTTCTGACGAGTTTATAGTGTATGACCTTGAGAGAAAACGCGAAAGCTTCGTAAATATCCTTCGCTTTCTAGACGAACAGATAGATACTTTTGGCAACGCGTTCGATAGGTTTTCCGACTCTATCAGGTTATTAAAGTTAAAAGATAATTTTTTAGAAAAAGGTGCCGGCTACACAGATATACTCATGGATAAGAGCATGGGTTACGATGAGGAAATTAGAAATATAGTTAACGACATTAAATCCCTGGCAGAACTAAAAAAGGCAGCCCAACGAGAAAATGACTACTCCGCATTCCCCACTTTTTCTTTTCACACAAAAGGCATTGATTTTACTGAAATCATTGAGGATATTAACATAGCCCAAAAAGAAAGAAATGCTTTACTTATAGAAGTAACCCCCGAGCACCCCGAAGTAAGAATTGCTGACAAAGAAATAGCTGAGTCAAAAATAAAACTTGCTAAAAGCATTGACAACGAGTTAACCGGGCTGCGCATCAGGCAAATGCGCCTTACAGAAGCCTACAATAAATATATGACCGAGCTAATAACAGAGCCGGACAAAAACAGAAAGTATGCGCGGCTGGATAAAATGGCAGCCATGAAGAATGACTTTGTAATGAATTTGTATGATGAAAAATCCAGTTACCTGATAGCCAGTGCAGGAATTGTATCAGACTATATTATTTTACAAAAAGCAACCGTAGCCGGAGTTCCTATTTCTCCTAAGGAAACCTTTGTAAAACTTGCCGGTGTTTTAGTGGGTTTATTACTAGGCCTGGTTGTAATTGCTATACGGTATCTGCTACAAAATACTATTATTTCTATTGATGATGTAGAAAGAAAATCAAAAGCACCATTACTTGGTGTAATTCCACGGCACAAAGAGGAGCTTATACGATCGCAGATTGTAGTTACACAGGACCCCAAATCAACTATTACAGAAGCCTTCCGGGCCTTGCGCTCCGGCTTACAGTTTATCGGCGGCTCGCCTGGCACAAAAATACTTGCTACCACCTCTACCATACCCGGCGAGGGGAAAACGTTTGTATCGCTCAACACCGCTGCTATTTTAAGCTTGCTTAATAAAAAGGTAGTTATTCTCGATTTCGATATGCGCAAGCCAAGGCTGGATAAAGTATTTGATGTAGATGCGCACCGGGGAGTTAGTACAATTTTAAGTGGCCAGTCTACTATAGAGGAGTGTATTATGGAAACCGGCGTGCCCAATCTTGATTTTATTGTAGCCGGACCTGTGCCGCCTAATCCATCCGAGTTAATACTTCTGCCTAAGCTTGATGAGTTGCTCACCTATTTAAAGGCGCGATACGATTATATAGTAATAGATACTCCACCTATCGGCCTTGTAACTGACGCTCTGGAAATATTAAAACTTGCCGATTATCCTATTTATGTTTTCCGCGCGGCATATTCTAACCGCAGCTTTGTAAGCAATGTAAATAAGATAATGAGCGAAAGCAAGATTAAAAACCTATCCGTAGTTATTAATGATTATGGTCGTGGTGCATCTGGCTATGGCTATAGCTACGGTTATAATTACGGCTATAGTTATGGGTATGGTTACGGATATGGTTATGGCTATGGCTATGGTTACTATGGCAAAAAGTACGGCGAGGGTTATTACACCACCGATACTAAACCCAAAAAACAAGGATTTTGGCAGAAACTTTTTAGCAAGTCGAAATAAAGCCGAAAGGTATGGAAGAGAACAGTCAATATATTATAACGTTTTTAGCGCTGTTTTTTTTAATCAGCGTTATGTTTTCCTTTTTAATTAATTGGCTTTTTTTAAAATTCTCATTTAATCTCGGCGCACGTAACAACGATGGCACTACCCAGATACGTTGGGCAGCAAACGTTAAACCTGCCATCGGAGGTATTTCATTCTTTATTGTTTTTCTAGTCTCCATTTCAGTTATTGGCACTTTACCACGTCAAACAAGTTATCTGCTCGATAAGCACCTTATAGGTATTATCGCTTCTTCCTGTTTAGGATTTTTGCTTGGCCTGGCAGATGATGCATATAACACAAACCCCCTGGCCAAATTTATTGCACAGTTATCGTGCGCCTTTATCCTTATCATTTCCGATGTATATATAAAAGCTTCTGGCAATCCAGCCTTCGATTTTATGATTACCGTTTTTTGGGTTATCGGCCTCATGAATTCAATTAACATGCTTGATAATATGGACGCTATAACCAGCACCATATCTATGAGCATTATAATAGGATTGATAGCCATTGTGGCAATTAGCGGCCATACACTTAGTACTTTCTATCTGGTTATGCTGGTGGGTGTTTTGGGCGCACTTACAGGCTTTTTATATTTTAACTGGAACCCATCCAAAATAATCATGGGTGATACCGGCAGCCAGTTTCTCGGTGTGTTTCTGGCATCTACAAGCATCCTCTTTTTCTGGAATTTCAGAGATGAAGGAAGCAATGAATTTATACAGCTCAAGCAGTTTGTAATCCCCATGCTTTTCTTTATTGTACCGCTTATCGATACTATGACCGTTACAATCAGAAGGCTTATGCGCAAGCAATCGCCCTTTGTGGGTGGAAAAGATCATATTACCCACCACCTGGTGTATGTGGGCCTTTCAGATAAACTGGTGGCGCTTACCTTAATTTCGGTTTCCCTGTTATCATTACCTGTAGCATTGTTTTTGGTGGTGCAGATAATAGAATGGAACTGGGTGGTAACACTGTCCGCTTTTGCATATTTCGCCATTATGTTTTTCATTTTTCAGGTGCTTTATAATATTGGCAAACGAAAAAATGAAGCCCGGATAAAATTGCAAACGGCCAAATAGCATGAGTTATATACTTGTTTTTATTGGTGGAGGTTTGGGCAGTATAACCCGCTTTCAGTTAAGCCGGTATTTTGTGGCCACCGGTAATACATTTCCGCTTAGCACTCTGTTATCTAATGCAATCAGCAGCCTGGTGCTGGGTATTCTAATGGGATACGTTACACATCGGCAGGTTTCTAACGATAATCTTCGCTTGCTTATAGGCGCGGGCTTTTGCGGAGGATTTTCTACTTTTTCTACTTTTAGCTACGAGACTTGTATGTTGCTTAACACGGGTAACTATAAAACCGGCATGCTGAATATTTTTGCCAATTTAATACTCTGTTATTTAGCTATTGTAGTTGGCTTCTTTGTCACTAAACTTGTTTAGCTAGTCAGCATATTATAAATGCAGAGGAGGCCTGGGGTATTCAGGCCTCCTCTTTCATTTATAATAAACCTTACCAGCGTTTATTCGTTTGTAGTTGACGATGAGCTTGAGTAATCGCTGGGTGTTACCGCAGAATATGATGAGTAGGCGCTGGGTGTAACACTTGCGTCGTTTGTCTGCACATACTCATTCGTAGAACTATTTACATAGTTGTAGTCGTAGCCACTGCTTAGCTTATAGCTATTACCATCGGCATCGTTGTATTTAGTTTCTTCACGGATGGCATCAATAAAGCGCTCGTGCGAACCATCGGTGTTAGGTTGCTGATAGCTGGTATAATCTGCACCGCTGCTATATGCTGACGGAGTGCCTGCTCCAGCAGATGGATTATATCCGCCACCGTGGTAACCGCCTGTACTATAGCCACCGGTGTTGTAAACGCTTTGTGCACCGTAATTCTGACCTGCATTAGCGGCATTGTTGTATGCGCTATAATCTCCGCCCTGCCCTTCTTCGCCACCAAACCATTCGCTAAAGAAGCCCCCGCCCTGTTGTGGCATTTGTTCTCCGTAACCCTGTGGCATTTGCTGGTTGTGTCCTTGGGGCATTTGCCCGCCCTGGTACTGCATCATCTGCTCCTGGGTAGGCATATCCATAACCGGTGCCTGGTTGTTTTGTGCTACAAAAGAAAGCGACTTGGCGCCTATAACCAAAGCGGCAGAGGCGAGCATGATAGTAGTTTTGTGTGCTGCAAAGAATGTTTTGATGGTGTTCATGGTGTTTAAGTTTAAATATGTTTTTGAATGTTGTTGTTTGCTTATTTATACCGTAAAGATGGGGGATGCGTTACAGCAAAAACATCCCCCAAGAGGGGGAAAAGAAGTGGGAATTAGGAAGGTGGAATGCGGAAGTAAAGGCAAAAAAACAAACCAACAGAGGGACAGCTATAAATACAAACAGCCGCAAGCTTGTACTTGCGGCTGTTTGTATCTCAAGTCCCCTTTTGTTTCATCCCGAGCTTGCCTCGGGAAGGGGATTTAGGGGTGGCTGTTACCCTAGTAACTTCTGATTTAGCGTTTTGGCCACGGCCTCGGCAGCGCAGCTAACGTGTAGTTTGCTGTATATTTTTTTAATGTGGGTCTTTATGGTTTCGCGGCCCAGGAAAAGCTGGTCGGCAATCATCTTCAGCGAGTTGCCTTTTACCAGTAAAGAGAGTACCTCTTTTTCGCGGTCGGTCAGGTTGTAATCGTTTTGTGTAACCACCGGTTGCTGAAAGTGGAACATTACCTTGCGCGCAATACTCGGTGTCATAGGTGCACCGCCTTCGTTTACTTCACGCACAGCCTCTATCAGCTTGTTGGGTTGTGTATTTTTTAGCAGGTAGCCCATGGCACCAGCGCAGATAGACTGAAACACTTTATCATCTTCATCGAAACTGGTAAGCATTATAATAGGCATGTCGGGGTATTTGTCGCGCACGCTTTTAACGGCGGTAATACCATTAATACCCGGCATATCTATATCCATCAATATTACATCGGGTTTGCTTTCGCCCACATTCTCTACCACATTCAGCACATCGGGATAGCTGCCGGCCAGCTCGAAGCCGTGTGATGTTTCGAATAAAATGCCGATGCTTTCGCGAAAGCGTTTGTTGTCGTCAAAAATGGTGATTCTGATATCAGGCATAATGCAAGGTTTAATGACTAAGTTAGAAATATGAAGTAAAATAAAATACCAGTCAGTTCCAAAAACACAAAATCCCGCCGTATTCCTTACGGTAGGTTTTGTGAAAAGTATCTTATGGCTCAGAGCCACACGAACACTCTTTGCTTTTAGTTCCGGGCGATTTCATTGGTTTTAATTTGGGGGTTAACAATTTGTGCTACTGCTTTTAATCCGATCGCTATTTTATTGCCGTTGCCTTCTTCGGCTATAATTATACCGTTCTCATCGCAATAAACTTTGGTGATGGTATTGCTGGTTAAAGCCGAATTATTTTTGTCAAAGGTTTTGCACTTGTAGTTCTGTATCATAACCAGTCCGTGGTTTTTGGTGCCTACAAACACGCGGTCTCTTTCGTCGCAGGCTATAGATGTAAATTCATTGGTGGGCAGGTTGGCATTTTCAGAAGACACCAATAGGTAAGCCGAACCATCGAAACGGAAAATACCTTTATCGGTAGCTACGTAAACATTTTCGTTGCTGGTAGCGCAAATGCCTTTGATGTGATTAGATGGCAGCACCGAATTATCGGTAGTTAGGTGCACAAACTTACCGTTGATACGGTTAACCTGGTAAAGGCCGTTGTTAGTGCCTACCCAAACGCTGGTTTGTGTTTGCACCTGTGCTACTACTTTCTCTTTAGCTAATAAAGCCGAAAGCTCGTTAGTGCCTTGGGCGCCGGCTATCATAAAAGGGAAGAACAAATATTTAATAACTGCTACAGGCTTGAAAAATGCTTTGGCGATAGTGATTAAGTTTTTCATTTTGATTTTTGTTTATTGTTTTTGTTATGCCTGTGTTTACTACAAAGGTGCTGCACAAGTTGCAGCATGTGTATCCCCCGATGGGGTGAAAGAAATTATCCCTTTTAAAATGGCCCGGTTTATACCAACAAGTTGTTTACCTATACTGTTGATACATATGAAAACTATTTCTATTCCTTTAGCGCCCTATTGCCGATCTTTGCATACTGCCAGCGTAGTGCAGTAACCTGCGACTGCATTCGTTCTTTGATTTTTGAAAAACCCTGCAAAAGCACAAATGCAGTATTTAAAATAGGGTGTGCCTTACTACATTGATTTAAGGATTTTAAACCATGTTGGGCTTTCCGCTCATTCATAAAAGAAAAATGCCAATGGCTGGGAGAGTACGTATTTGGTTAAGTTAATGAGATAAAGGGGTGTACCACACCTCATTTATAACAAGCTCATTTATAGCCGAATATGTGAACAGGGGGTGTACCACTTTTTTTGATTTCTGCCCCTATATCTGGAAGGATAAAAAAACATAGCCTTTAAAAATTAGGGGGTATACCACTTGCATTTTTAAAGCATTCAAAAACAAAGCATTACAACGCAGGGGGTATACCATTTTTAAAAAATGCTTATCGGTTCCTAAAACACAAAAGCCCGCTGTGTTCCTCACAGTCGGGCTTTGTATTAGTACAGGTATATTTTTTAGTTAGTGGCGGTTACATCTTTAGCAGGCTGCTCGGCTTTAATAAGTATCATGGTGCTGCTGCCCATGGCTGTAAAATCTCCGTTGGCTAGTGCGGCTATTATCAGTCCGTTCTCATCCATGTAAACTTTGGTAACTGTATTAGTACTCAGTTCTGAATTGTTCTTGTTAAAGGTTTCGCACTTGTAGTTTTCCATCATTACCAGGCCATGGTTTTGTGTGCCTATAAATATGCGGCCTCTTTCATCGCATACAATGCTGGTTAGGTTGTTAGCAGGCAGGTAGCTGTTCTCAGTAGTCAATTGTAGATATGATACACCATCGAAACGGAACAGGCCTTTATCGGTTGCAATAAAAACGTTGTCATCGCTGGTAGTGCAAATTCCCTTTGCATGGTTAGAAGGCAGCACTGAGTTATTAGTGGTAAGGTGAATGAATTTACCGTTGCCTTTGTTTACCTGGTAAACACCGTTGTCGGTAGCTACCCATACATGGTATTTGGTTTCGGCTTGTGCTACTACTTTTTCGTTGCCGATTACTTTGGCTACATCTACCGGTGTGCCGGCAGTAGCAGTAAACACAGCAGCGTAGAAACAGATAACAAGAATGGCTGATTTAGTTCTTTCAATAAGTGTTATAACGTTTTTCATGATTATGTTTTTTTAGTTGTTTGTTTAATTGCTTCCGTTTACCGAAAACGTAGCATACAAGTTGCAGCATGTGCATCCCCCATGAGGGTGAAACGAAGTGGGAAGGTAGAATTGAGAAGGCGGAAGGAAATACAGAACAAAAGAAAACCAGCCAATTGCATCCTGGCTACTAAATGGATTTTTAAGAAGTTCTTTTATTGTCCATTGCGTCCATCTTTTTTTGACGCCGCCATAGCACAGCAAATAAAATGGTGGCAACTATGCAGTTTATCAATATAAGTGTATTGGCTGTAGGAGAATCTACCATTTGCGCTAGACTTCCAAGACCCTTTTGGCTAAACCAAATTCCACTAAAAGCCCAACTTGCTACAATGTAATAGGGAGCTATGGGTAGAATGAATTTCATTAAATAAATATAGTTACTGCTTACACATTCACTGTAGTAACCGTACCCGCCGGAGACGACTCAATGTTATACTTAGCTTTTACCTCTTCGGCGCGGTAGCGCATATTCTTAATACCGTTGCCGTTTTTGCTGGTGTAGTTGTTTACATCAAAGCCTTTGCCATCGTCTTTTATTACAATACGCAAATGAGGTGAGTCGCGCTTGATGTCAATGTACAGGTTTTTGCCACCGCTGTACTTTATGGTGTTGTAAACCGTCTCTTTAAAAATTAAGAAAATGTTTTTGCGTTGCTCCATACTCAGCTTTACATCCTCTGCATTTTGCTCGGCATTAAAGTTCAGTTGTATTTCAGAGGAGGCCACCAGGTCGCCGGCAAATACGCGCATACGCTCAATCAAATGCTTGGCGGCATCGTTCTTAGGGTTTACACTCCATACAATGTCGCTCATGTTCTCAATCATCTCGCGGCTGGTGTCGCCAATTTTCAGCAACATGCTCTGCGCCCTTTCAGTTTTTTCCTGCTGCAGTAACTGCTTAGCCGCCTCGCTGAATACCGAGATGCTGCCCAACGTGCTGCCGATATCATCGTGCAGGTCGCGCGCTATTTTGTTGCGCATAGCCTGCAGTTTCATCAGCTGGCTTATGCGGTACCGGTAGAAGGCGTACCCTATAGCCGCCATTACTGCCATGCAAATGGCAATAAACCACCAGGTGTAATAAAACGGCGTGGCAATAACAAACTCTGCCAGTTTGCGCTCACCACCAAACTGCCCTGCCGGGTTAGTAACCCGCACCATTAATTTATAATGGCCCCACGGCAGGTTAGTGTATTTAATATTTCCGTCTTCGCTGTTACTCCAGGCTTCTTCCATACCATCCAGCTTATACTGAAAGCGCACCATTTGTGGCGAAGTAAATTGTAACGCACTTACTGTAAAGTTTACATAGCGCTCGCTGCTGTTAAGGTGTGTAGTGCCGCGCATTACATCCGTCCAAAAACTTTTACCAAACACATTCATATCGGTAAGGTATAGTGGCGGATAGGAAGTGCTGAAATCAATTTTGTCGGGTTTAAAACTATATAGTTTGTTGCCGGCTGTAAAACTTACAATGCCATCGGTTTCGTTGCTAAAATACGACGACAGGCTGGTATTAGCGCTTCCATCATTTACATCTAAATGGAAAAATTTTTTGCTGGCTCGGTCAAATACCTCTAAGCCGTTTTTGGTTATTATCCATATACGGTTACGGTGGTCAATGTGCATACCTAAAAAAATTCGTGATGAAACGGGATTCTCTGGTACATACTGCGTAAATTTTTGGCCGTCGAATTCTGCCAGCCCTGCACCGCCCATAGTTACAAATACATGATTGTCGCGGCTGCACCATACATCAGTCACATCATTTGAAGGTAATGTGTTGGGGTCGCCGGGTTTATTCAAAAATTTTTCATATACATTTTTGTCTAATGCGGTTTTAGGGTCACGCCGATAAAGCCCCGATGCAGTTGCTATCCAGATATTGCCTTTGGCATCCCTGTCGATACGGCGCGTAAGGTTACTTCCTATGGTTTTAGTATCTTTTACATCATTGGCGTGCTTATAGTATTTTTCATCGTCAAAACTGTAATACGCCAGCCCATAGCCCAACACTGCCAGCCATACACCATGTTTGCCCTGTACATCGTCAAATATCATTTCCTTTATCTGGTATACGCTTGAGCCGTATATTTCAGGGAATTCAGGAATATTTAGCTCCCGCAATTTAGAAGAGCCTTTTTGCCACCGGTAAAACCCGCTTTCGGTGCCCATTAAAAAATCAGATGCATCTAAGGGCAACAAACAATCCGGTATTACGTCCCAGTCTTTAGCATGAAAACGCAGGTTTTTAAACGACATGAGATATTCATCGCTCAAAAACATTCCTTTATTGGTATTTACAGCCACACTGCCATCGGCAAACCGGTAGGTATAGAACGTATTACCATCATATTGCACATCGGTAAATTCTGTTTCGGTAAACAGCCAGGTTTTGCTGTCGTACTTGGCCAACCCGCGCGCGGTGCCTACCCATATTATACCCCGGCTATCTTTAAAAGCAGCATTTATCCGGTTGCTGGGTATAGAGCTGGGGTCTACCACGTTGCGCTTAAAGGGTGTAAGCTCGTGCGATTTTTTGTTTACTAAAAACAAACCCGAACCACGCGAGCCTACCAGCACATAGCTACGGTTAACGTTCACCACACAAGTCAATTCATCATTAAACCCTGAAATAGCCTCCGGTTTACTATCCGGCTTTATATCCTGCACTACCAGGGTAGAGCCCCAGCCAATCATCCACATGCTGTTGTCTTCTGTAAAAAAGCGGGTAACGCTGGTTTCGGCATGCATAACATAGCTGCTGCCGGTAGCTTTGTTTACAACGAACACCAGGCCGCTATGCAGCAGGCTGAAATAAAATTTATCCCCTGCATCCTGCATACTGTGTATCCAGGTTTGCCTGCCCAGCGGAGAAGAGAGGGCATTGTGCGGGTGAAAATCTGTTTCGTTATAATTCCAGTACGAAAACTGCAGTGTTTTTTTGTTCAGGAATATACCCGGCACTACCTCGGCACCTATAGCCATGTATGTATCATCCCAGTTGGCTACACAATTTAGGCGGTTGGTCGCA
Source organism: Chitinophagales bacterium (assembly GCA_035299425.1). Classification (GTDB taxonomy): domain Bacteria; phylum Bacteroidota; class Bacteroidia; order Chitinophagales; family LD1; genus Bog-950. The sequence goes on from DATGWP010000038.1 coordinate 17,278, forward strand.
ATTGATTTTTTATTGCCGGGGTCGTTTTTAAATTGCCTGAACTGTTTACCTGCCGATGCGTTGGCATCGTACCTGGTAAGGCCGCCATCTTTGGTGGCAATCCAGAATACGTGCTCTTTATCCTGCGTAATACCTACAATGTAATTACCGGATAATGAATTGGTATCGGCCGGGTTACTGCGAAACACCCTGAATACACGTCCATCGAAACAATTGAGGCCATCCTTAGTGCCCACCCATAGAAAATGGCTATGATCTTCATATAAACAGGTAACCTCGTTAGACGAAAGCCCACTACGGGTATTAAATGTTTCGAAGCGCAACTGCTGAGAAAACAGTAGTTGAAAGCCACACAAACAGAAAAGCAATATTGTTGCCCGAAACAATTTCATTGCCTGAAAGTAAAGTTTTCAGGCAAAATATTTACAGAGCTGCTTATGGCTTAATATGCCAGATTTGGTCCAAGCCATCTTTCCAGCTCTGCCACAGTTATACCTTTCTCTTTAGCTAATGCCTCCACCTGGTCTTTCTGTATTTTGCCTACACCAAAGTATTTAATGTGTGGCGATGAAAAGTAGAAACCACTTACCGATGCTGTTGGATACATGGCATAGCTTTCCGTAAGCTTAATACCGGTGTTCTTTTCTACATCCAGCAACTGCCATATCTGTGGTTTAAGCGTATGGTCCGGGCAGGCAGGGTAACCCGGTGCCGGGCGAATACCCTGATATTTTTCCTGTATCAGTTCTTCGTTGCTCAGGGTTTCGTCGGCAGCATAGCCCCATAGTTCTTTGCGAACCAACTGGTGCATGCGCTCGGCAAATGCTTCGGCTAAGCGATCGGCAAGTGCTTTTAATAAAATGCTGTTGTAGTCATCGTGGTCTTTTTCGAACTTTTCAATCCACTGCTCTATACCTAAACCGGTAGTTACCGCAAACGTGCCAAAGTAATCCTGCGTAGGCGCAACATAATCTGCCAGGCAATAATTAGGCTGGTTGCCCGATTTTTTTGTTTGCTGGCGCATAAAATCGAAGTGGAGGTTATTCTCTATCTGTATAGAATCATTCACCGATTTTGCAGGGAATATTCCTATTACCGCCTTAGCCGTAATCCATTTTTCGGCAATAATTCTCTTCAATAATGCCTGAGCATCATTAAACAACTTTTTTGCCTCTACACCATATTTTTCGCTTTCAAAAATACGCGGGTACGTACCGCTCATCTCCCAGGTACTAAAAAACGGTGACCAGTCGATATACTGCGTCAGTTCTTCTAATGAGTAATCGTCAAATACTTTAACGCCAACAAAATTCGGCTTCTTAATTTGTTCTTTGCTCCAATCGATAGGTGCTTTGTTGGCGCGTGCCTGTTCCAAAGTAACATACTCAATATCGCTGCGGCGGTTGGCGTGTATCTCGCGCATTTCTTCGTACTCACGCTTTACACCATTGGCAAAATTGATACTCTCATCTTTGCTCAGCAAGCTGCTAGCTACGGTCACTGCCTTGCTGGCATCTAATACATGCACCACGTTGCCCCCATATGATGGCGCTACCTTTACGGCTGTGTGCAGTTTAGATGTAGTTGCACCGCCAATCAACAATGGCTGGGTCATACCCAATCGCTCCATCTCTTTAGCCACATGCACCATTTCATCCAACGATGGGGTAATCAATCCGCTCAGGCCAATAATCTGCGCACCTTCTTCGCGGGCGCGTTCCAGTATTTTATCGGCGGGCACCATTACACCCATGTCTATTATCTCGTAGTTGTTGCAGGCAAGTACTACGCCCACAATGTTTTTACCAATATCATGCACATCACCCTTAACGGTAGCCAGCAAAATTTTGCCGTTGTTCTTGGCCGTGTTACCGGTACGTTTCTTTTCTTCTTCCAGGTATGGCAACAGATAAGCCACGGCTTTTTTCATTACGCGCGCACTCTTAACCACCTGTGGCAAAAACATTTTACCGGCACCGAAAAGGTCGCCCACAATGTTCATACCGGCCATTAGCGGCCCTTCTATAATCTCCAGCGGCTTATCGTATTTCTGACGGGCTTCTTCGGTATCGGCATCAATAAATTCTACTATGCCTTTTACCAGTGCATGCGCCAGGCGGTCTTCTACAGTACCGTTGCGCCATTCTTCGTTTACTACTTCGGTCTTATCTTTTTTCTTTACTGTTTCGGCAAAGGTTAGCAGGCGCTCGGTAGCATCATCTCTTCTATCCAGCAATACATCTTCTACACGCTCCAATAAATCCTTTGGTATATCATCATACACCTCCAGCATGGTTGGGTTTACTATACCCATGTCCATACCGTTTTTAATAGCATGATACAGGAACGCCGAGTGCATAGCCTCGCGCACAGGGTTGTTGCCGCGGAACGAGAACGATACGTTACTTACCCCACCGCTGATGTGCGCGTGCGGCAGGTTTTCCTTTATCCATTTGGTAGCCCGGAAAAAGTCGATAGCATTCTGACGGTGCTCTTCCATACCGGTAGCCACCGGAAAAATATTCGGGTCGAAGATGATATCCTCTGGCGGAAAATTTAATTGCTCGGTAAGTATCTTGTAGCTGCGCTCACAAATTTCAATCCTGCGCTCGTAGCTATCGGCCTGCCCTTTTTCATCAAAGGCCATTATAATTACAGCAGCACCATAATTGCGGATAAGCTTAGCCTGTTTTATAAACTCCTCTTCGCCACCTTTCAGCGATATAGAGTTTACAATGCCTTTGCCCTGCAAACACTTCAAACCAGCCTCTATAATGTGAAACTTACTGCTATCAATCATTACCGGCACACGGGCAATATCCGGTTCGCTGGCAGTAAGGTTCAGGTAGCGCCTCATGGCATCTTCGCCATCCAGCATACCCTCATCCATGTTTATATCTATCACCTGTGCACCACCTTGTACCTGGTCTAGCGCTACGGTTAGCGCATCTTCATACTTATCCTCTTTTATCAGCTTTAAAAACTTGGCCGAACCGGTAACGTTGGTCCGTTCGCCCACGTTCATAAAATTGCTTTCGGGCGTCATCGTCAGCGGCTCTAATCCGCTCAACTGCATAAAGGGTATGCGGCGTGGCTTTTTGCGTGGCGCATACTTGGCAGCCACTCGTGCAAATTCACGAATGTGGTCGGGTGTAGTACCGCAACATCCACCCACTATATTCACAAAGCCGCTTTTGCAGAAGTCTTCAATATCATCAGCCATCATTACCGGAGTTTCGTCGTAACCGCCAAAGGCGTTAGGCAACCCGGCATTAGGATAAACACTCACCCAGGTATGCGCCACGTTGGATAATGTTTCGAGGTATGGACGCATATCTTTGGCCCCCAGTGCGCAGTTCAATCCTACCGAAACAAGATTGGCATGTTTTATAGAAATCCAGAAAGCTTCAGTGGTTTGTCCGCTTAGTGTTCTACCGCTGGCATCGGTAATAGTGCCTGATACAGATACCGGCAGGTTAGTGCCCTTCTCTTCCTGTACCTTCATAATGGCAAACAGCGCCGCTTTGCAGTTAAGCGTGTCAAACACAGTTTCTACCAGCAGCCAGTCTGCACCTCCATCTATCAGGCCATGAGCTTGTTCGCTATAGGCAGTTACCAGTTCGTCGAAGTTAACGCCTCGGTAGCCCGGGTTGTTTACATCGGGCGATATAGAAGCCGTTCGGTTAGTAGGGCCAAAGGCACCGGCCACAAAGCGGGGCCTTGAAGGGTCCTTTTTAGTAAACTCTTCGGCTACTTCTTTGGCAATTTTTGCCGATTCGTAATTCAATTCATAAGCCAGGTGCTCCAGCTTATAATCAGCCTGAGCAATAGTGGTAGAGGAGAAAGTATTAGTCTCGATAATATCGGCACCCGCCTCTAAATACTGGGCGTGTATCTCTTTAATTATCTGCGGCTGGGTAATGCTCAGCAAATCGTTATTGCCGCGAAGATCGTGGCTGTGGTCTTTAAACCGCTCGGCACGAAAGGCAGCCTCATCCAGCGTGTAGCGCTGTATCATGGTGCCCATGGCGCCATCCAGCACTAAAATGCGTTTCTCAATTTCCTGTTCAAATTTTGATTTTGTAGTACTCATACACACATACCTTTATGGGTCAAAAAAATGCTTTGATACAACTATGCTTCAAGAATGACGGGGCTGGAGAATTTTGGTTCTCTTATCTGTCAGGAATTGGCACCTTTCCATTCGCCTGGGCGAAAGATGGTTGTCAAGACGTCATAGGGCCTGTCCCTCGGTCTTTCTTGATAAGCAATGAATCAAAGAGCGGCGCAAATATAATAAAGGTGGATGATATTCACTAACCTTGTACCTGTAGCCCATGAAATCTATCTGTATTGCACTTTTTTTAACGTTTGTGTTTGTAAAGGCCTGTTTTAGTCAGCAGGTGAAAGTTATTGCTTTAAAGGTTAATGGCGTTGATTCATCAAGAGGCTTCACCTGGCAATATGAATTTTACTACCCTTATATCGTATGTAGTAACAACGCGGTACAGGATTCACTAAATGAAGCTCTTCTAAGCAATATCTCTCCCGATTCTATAGGAGGCCTGGATACTAATAGCATTAAGCACTATCTGACCCTGGCTGGCAAAGAAAACTATACGGGTATTTTGTATAATGAAATTTTTGCTTCGCCTAAACTGTTGGGTATAGACATATGGGCTTCTGCTACAGCAGCATACCCGCACAGCTGGCTAACTCATTACGTATTCAATACAATTACAGGACACCGGTATGAACTGCGGGAGATAATAGTCAGTAACAAACAAAACGAGTTTGCAGCACAGCTTATGGTAGATATGAACGATAGCATGAACAACCATGTAATTGAGATAATAAAAGAGGTAAAAACAGGCTACAGGGATTCATCCGAACTGGACGACCTAAATTACTTTATGGATGAGTGTCTTCAGGGATTGGATACAGATAGAATTTTGGATTGTGATTTTTACTTCCAAAACGGTACTTTAGTTCTAGAAAGCATTTGTAGTTTTCCGCACGTAGCAAAAGCGCTGCAGCCTTTTTTCCAGATACCTTATCCTGCAAAATCTATCCGGGAATTCTTAGTGCCCGAAATTTATGAGCAACTGATTTCTGAGAAGGGTAAGAAGTAATTTCACATTTATAGCTTTATTTGCGATGAAATGAAATCAATCCTACACATATTAAATAGCTAAAAAACAGGATTAATTCCATTTATCAATTGAGATATTAATAGACCCAAATGAAAGTAACCGAACATATAGCCGCTGCCCAAGGCAAAACCCTTTTTTCTATTGAGGTTTTACCACCGCAAAAGGGAAAAACTATTGATGATTTGATAAAGGTGATAGAACCCCTTATGGAGTTTAAGCCACCCTTTATTGATGTAACTTATCACCGCGAGGAGATAATTTATAAAAAGCGGGCAGATGGGCTGATTGAAGAAATCCCGTTACGTAAACGCCCCGGCACGGTGGGTATTTGTGCGGCACTCAAAGGCCGTTTTAATGTAGATGCGGTGCCACACTTAGTATGTGGCGGCTTTACACCCGAAGAGACAGAGGATGCCTTGTTTACGCTTTACTACTTAGGCATTAACAACGTATTGCTGTTACAAGGCGATGCTGATAAGAATCCCAAATCGGCAGTAAAAACATCGGCCTATAAATACGCCAGCGACTTAGTACACCAGGTGGCCCGCATGAACAAAGGCAAGTTTCTGCACGAGGAAACAGAGAATGAACTAAAGACTAACTTCTGTATTGGCGTGGCGGCGTATCCTGAGAAACACTTTGAGGCCCCTAACCTTAACTCCGACCTTAAGTGGCTGAAACATAAAGTAGACTGCGGCGCCGATTACATTGTAACGCAAATGTTTTTTGATAACAGCAAATATTTTGCTTTTGTAGATAAGTGTCGCGCTGCGGGTATCAACATTCCTATTATACCGGGTATTAAACCTATAGCACAAAAGGCACAACTCTCTTCCCTATCACGTATTTTCCATATTGATATTCCTGAAGAGTTAGCTAACGAAGTTGAAAAGTGTACCGATGATAAGGCCGTTAAGCGCTTAGGTATAGAGTGGGCAATAAAGCAAAGCAAGGAACTGAAAGCAGCCGGTGTGCCATGTTTGCATTACTACACCATGAGCCGCAGCGAGGCAACTATTGAGATAGCTAAGGCGGTGTTTTAAAACAGCCAGCCCCCTAACCCCCTTCCGGAGACAAGCTCGGGATGAAACAAAAGGGGACTTAAATACAAACAGCCAGAATTACTTTCTGGCTGTTTGTATTTAAATTAGAGCTACACATGTTTATTCCAAAGCTCCGTTTCTTTTAGAACAGTCAAAAGTTTTTCTAATTCCGGATAGCTGCTCAAATCGATTTCTAATTTCTGATTATCCTTCATAAGAAAATAAAGCATTGCTTCATGCCTGGTTGCCTCTCCGAATTTAGAATTAAGGCCGCGATAAAAAAGATTTTTTGTAGAGACACTCTCCACTTCGTCAAAAAGTATCTCATCTCGTGTACCTGTAAAAATTCTTTCCAAAATTAACCTGTCATTGTAAATTGTAAGGGAAGTATAACTGACTAAAACTGCTCCAACAAAAAAAATTAGGGAAGCCATAAAGAAAAACAAGAAGTATTGAGAAGATTTGGCGTAGGCATCTTTGCTTGCCAATTGCTTTAGGCACACAAACGCGAAGAACCCCAAAAAAGCAATGGCAAATAGATATGGGTAAAACCTTGTCTTAAAAACAGCAAGCATTCTTTGTTTTTGTATTCGGGCTGTTGAAGTCCCCTCTAGGAGGTTAGGGGGCAGGCTGTTCTATGGCCTTTCCATCACCGTTCCGCATTTTTTGCAGGTGCAAAGGTCTTTGTTGTTGTAAAAGCGGTCCATTACAAGGGGCAGGTCCTTTACAATATCGTCTACCCGCATCTTTTCTTCGTATAATTTATTGCCGCAGTTTTCGCAATACCATTGAAAGCCATCCCTAACATCTTTAGGGCGGGTAACTTCCATTACAAGGCCTACTGTATTTTCGAACCGGCGCGGCGAGTGTGGTGTGCCGGCAGGTAACAAAAATATATCGCCTTCTTTAATTGGTATATCTACAATCTTTTCGTCTTCAACAATTTTAAGCAGCATGTCGCCTTCTAACTGGTAGAAGAACTCCTCAGTTTCGTTGTAATGGAAGTCTTTACGCTTGTTGGGCCCACCCACCACCATTACAATAAAGTCATCGTTGCCTTTATATACGACCTGGTTCATTACTGGCGGCTTTAATAAATGACGGTGCTCGTCAATCCATTTCTTAAAATTAAAAGGTCGGGTAATTGCCATATTTTTAGATTTACGAACCTAAAGTAATAATAAAATGAATCTTGACCTTACAGGAAAAAACGCCTTTGTGGGCGGTAGCAGCAAAGGCATTGGTAAAGCAGTGGCTATGGAACTGGCAAAGCTAGGCGCCAACATTACGCTGGTAGGCCGCGATGAAGCTGCATTGGTACAAGGGCAGATAGATTTAAGCTTTATTAGCAAGGCAGAACAGCACCACGATTCCCTGGCCGTTGATTTCAGCAACTGGGAGAAGGTAGTGGCTGCCGCACAAAAGCACCAGAAGAAAACAAACAAGACCTACCACATACTGATAAACAACACCGGTGGCCCTGCCGGCGGAAAAATATCGGAGGCACAGGAAGATGAATTTGTAAAGACTTTTGAAGCCCACCTACTGAACAACCATGCACTAACCAAACTATTTGCCGAAGGTATGAAGGCCGATAACTACGGACGCATTATCAATATCATTTCTACATCAGTAAAGCAGCCACTGCCTAACTTAGGGGTAAGCAATACCATACGTGCAGCGGTGGCCAACTGGGCTAAAACCATGGCTAACGAGTTGGGTGCTTTCGGCATTACTGTAAACAATGTATTGCCCGGCGCTACCGAAACTGATAGGTTGAAAAGCATTATTAAAAGCAAAGTAGATAAAACCGGTACAGCTGAAGATGCTGTGCGCGAAGAAATGCTGCGCGAAATACCTATGAAGCGTTTCGGTAAAGCTGAAGAAGTAGCAGCGGCCGTTGCATTTTTAGCCTCGCCGGCAGCAGCATACATCAATGGTATTAATGTACCGGTAGATGGGGGCCGCACCAGCAGTTTATAAATTTAAATATGGAGCAACTAAGCAACTATATAAACGGAGTGCTTACAGCACCGGTATCGGGTAAATACCTGGATAACCACGAACCAGCCACCGGCCAGGTATGGAGTCACATACCCGATAGCGATGAGCGTGATGTACAATTAGCTTATGAGGCTGCACAACAAGCAGTTGAAAGTTGGAGCAAAACAGCGCTGGAGGAGCGCATGATGGTGATGATGAAAATTGCCGAGGGCATTCAACAGCACTTTGAGGAATTTGTAGCTGCGGAAAGTAAAGACAACGGCAAGCCCCGTAAACTGGCGCGCGCGGTTGATATACCACGGGCCATGTCTAACTTTCGTTTTTATGCTTCTGCACTACAGCACTTTGCCAGTGAGAGCCACCAGATGCCGGGTGTGGGCATAAATTACACCCTTCGCCAGCCTATAGGCGTGGTGGGTTGTATATCGCCATGGAATTTGCCCCTGTATTTGTTTAGCTGGAAGATAGCCCCTGCCCTTGCTACCGGTAACTGTGTGGTGGCAAAGCCAAGCGAGATAACCCCTTATACTGCTTACCTGCTTTCTAAAATTTGTATAGAGGCGGGTTTGCCCAAGGGGGTTTTGAATA
>DATGWP010000039.1:0-28454 GCA_035299425.1 Chitinophagales bacterium
AAGAGCAGCTGCGTAGTATTATTGCCACAGAGTGGTCTATTGCCGACCGCTTCAAAGATTCAGAATTTTTATTCGAACCGCGCACCTTGCAGGCATGGTCGGTATCTACCGATAAGTTCTGGGGCGATGGCTTTGTACTTACCGGTAACGTAACCGAATTTCTTGACCCTGTATTTTCATCAGGCGTTACATTAGCTGTTACATCCTCGCACCTGGCGGCTACGCAGGTAGTGCGTCAGCTTCAAGGCGAAAATGTGGACTGGCAAAAAGAATATACCGATGTAATGATGCAGGGGGTAGATACCTTCCGCTCATACGTGGTAGCATGGTACGATGGCACCTTGCAAAAAATATTCTTTGCAGAAGAGCGTAACCAGGAAGTTATCAGCCAGATATGTTCAGTGTTGGCCGGGTACGTTTGGGACCTTAACAACCCTTATGTAAAAAATCACGCCACTTACCTTAAGCGTATGGTGCGCTTAATAAATGTTGGTAAAAAGCTAAAGGATTTGGAAGAAAGCGAACTAAACAGCGAGGCATAGGCTTGTGCTATCATTAATTTGTCTTATTTCGCCTTACCAAACTACTTTACCAATACCATGCTTCAGGGTCATTTTTACAACATAAAGGAATCGTCTACCGAGGGTAACACCTTTAAGATGAAAGTGGAATTTAACGCCGACCACGAAATTTTTAAAGGCCATTTTCCCGATTTGCCGGTAGTGCCTGGCGTATGCCAGACCCAGATGTTGGTAGAAGCATTGGAGTATATGCTCAAGCGCCCTATGCACATGAAGCTGGCACATCATATCAAATTCCTGGCCTTGCTTAATCCCGTAAAGGATAAAGAACTCGACATGGAAATCAAGATTGATAAAGAAGAAAACGGCAACCTATGGGTTAGCGCCATGTATACCAGCCCCACCGAACTTTTTTTCAGGTTTAAAGGTGAGTTTGTAAATGGATAAAAGCACATACAAAGACCGGTTTAAGCAATTAAACTGCTGTGTGCTGATACCTACTTATAACAACAGCACCACTATAGAAGGCGTAATAGCCGATGTGTTGCAATACTGCGATGATGTGTGTGTGGTTAATGATGGGTCTACAGATAATACCCTTGAAATTCTCGCTCGGTTTCCGCAAATAAAATTGCACAGTTATCCCAAAAACCAGGGCAAAGGCTGGGCGTTGCGACAGGGCTTTGCCTTTACCCGTAAGCAGGGTTACGATTATGCTATTACGCTCGATTCGGACGGGCAGCACTTTGCCGATGACCTGCCAACTATGCTCAATGCACTGCAGGATAACCGCAACGCCATTATTATTGGTGCACGCAACATGAACCAGAGCAGCGTGCCCGGAAAAAGCAGTTTTGGTAATAAGTTTTCTAATTTTTGGTTTACGCTGGAAACCGGTATTAGTGTGCCCGATACACAGTCGGGCTACCGTTTGTATCCGGTTAAGGCGTTAGAAGGTATGCGCTTTTTTACCTACAAATACGAGTTCGAAATTGAAGTAATAGTAAGGGCAGCGTGGGCAGGTATAAATGTAATGGCTGTGCCGGTTAAGGTATATTACCCACCGGCAGAAGAACGTATTACTCACTTTCGTCCTTTCAAAGATTTTTCGCGCATCAGTGTATTAAACACAGTCCTCGTATTCTGGACCTTCGCCTGGATAAAGCCGCGCGATTTTGTGCGCCATATTTTTAGAAACGATTGGCGTACATTGTTAGAGCAATACCTTATACGTTCGCACGAAACTCCTGCAGTAAAGGCTTGGTCAATGGCCGTCGGTGTGTTCTTTGGTATTACGCCCTTTTGGGGTTTTCAAATTTGGTTTGTCATTTTTTTTGCCTGGGTGTTCAAACTCAACAAAGGGCTTTCTATACTCGCGTCTAACATTAGTATACCGCCCATGATACCTATCATCGTTTTTGCCAGCTATCAGGCCGGCCGTATATGGTATGGTGGTAACAATATGAGCCTTAACCTTGCCGAAAACTTTAAGCCCGAAATGTTGGGCAAAAATGCCCTGCAATATGTGGTGGGTAGTTTTACGTTGGCAGCTATGGTAGCTGTATTGGTTTGGCTTTTTACATACATTTTTGTCAGCACACTTAAAAGGAAATAGGCGTCGATTTTATCTTCTGTTTAATGTTGCGCTGCATGTTTATAGCATAAATTTATTTGTAGGGTCTCTCCTCTCTTCAAGGAGAGGGGAGATGCCGTAAGGCAGAGGGGTGAGGCAATAAAAAATCCGCAACGGTATAAGCCACTGCGGATTTTTTATTTATGGCGAATGAATCGGTTACTCGTCCTTCAGGTTTAATATTACTTCCTTGCCATCTATCACCGCGCGGATAATGCCACCTTTTTCTACACGTATGGTTTCGTATTTGTTTTCAATCAGCACTTTGCCTTGTTTGTTTATCATACCGGCTAAACCATTCTTCCGGGTTATTGCCCATGGCCCTTTAAAACCGCCTATTTCACCGTATATATTATCTACTATTACTTTTCCGGTCATGTTTATCAGCCCTGTTAAACCTTTTTTGGTAGTATAGGCTATACCATCTCGGCCAAATCCCGATATGCGGTCGTATTGTGGTTTAATAATTTCTTTCCCATCCTGCGTTATAAGTCCGCATTTACCGTTTTTCCAGGCTATGGCTACACCCTGGTTAAACTTCTCAATTTTATCATACTGTTGGGTTACCTCTTGAGCAATGGCAGAAAATGAAAGCGCAATTAATAGCAGTCCGAATATCTTTTTCATGAGTGTTTGTTTTTTAATGATGACGAATGTAGTATAGTAAACGCTTTTATGCAACTAACAGTTATCACCTGTTTGGGGGAAGTAGTGCTTTACTTTCATCTACACTTGTTGAAAAATCGCACGTAGGGTTTTCACAATTCCTGTTTTCTTGCGTCTAACAATAAAAATCAATGGATAGAAAATACTGGGAAGAGGTAGCTCTTGTGCACGACGATAAAATATTTGATGTTTTCTCGCACGACACTAAAAGAGTCATACACAAAAATATACTGAAGTATGCCTCTAAAAGCAAAACAGCTATGGACCTTGGCTGTGCTATTGGCAACTGGTTGCCGCTGCTTTCGCCTGCCTTCAAAAAAGTATATGCCGTAGATATTGCCAAACACTATATAGACCTGGCCAAAGAATATAACAAGCACCTAAAGAATATTGAATACATACACGCCGACCTGGGCAAACTTAAAACAAAGCTAACAGCCGATATGGTTGTGTGCATTAATACCCTGCTTACACCTAAAGCTAAAGACCGTAATGCTGCTTACGAAACGGTGATAAAAGCGGTAGCCAAAAATGGCTATCTGGTGCTGGTAGTGCCCGCACTGGAATCGGCCCTGTATAGCGAACATGTTTTAAATTACTGGAACGAAAAAGATAAAAAAGCCGGTAAAAAGGTAACAAAGGAAAAGATGAAGCAGGGCGATCCATTCGCAGGCGTTATTCATTTAGATACTACACCTACCAAACATTACCTGAAAGAAGAGTTGCACTTTATGCTGCAAAACTCTGGCTTCGAAATCATTGAAACCAATAAAGTGGAATATACCTGGGAAACCGAATTTACTAATCCACCTAAATGGCTAAAGGCTCCTTTCCCATGGGATTGGTTGGTGGTAGCTAAACGCCTGGGTTAATACTTTTGTCCAGTACTGTAAGATTATCTTTGTCGGTTGAACAAGTTTTGACCTCGGTGTCCACCCCATGAGTGTACACGAGTTTCGTGCAAATAATTGATAGTCAATGATTTACAAGAGTGCCTGGTGTACACTTTTTCAAAAATGGCCTTTTTGTACATGGAGGTATCAATCATTATGGATGTATGCAAACATCTCATTTCAATACATCTAATTTGCTCATATTCGCGCTACAGTGAATAGATGGCTTTTAAATACGTATGATTTTTTCGAACAGCGAAAGGGGCTTTTTTATGCCTTTACCGTTTCGCTATTTGTGTTGTTGGGCCTCATGGCTTCGCTTATCAGGCCTGAGGAGGATATAAACAAGCTATTGCCAAACAGCGAACAAACCCGCGGCATTACTGATATTTTTAAGAGCTCTAACTTTGCCGATAAGGTAGTTGTAAAAGTAATAGCCCGTAAGCCTACCGAACCCGAAGTGCTGATGGCTTATGCCGATACACTGAACGCCCGCCTGCTCGATAAGTATACCAGCCAGATAAGTGATATTAAGCTTACCGTAAGCGATGAAACCACTCTGGCTATTTACAATACGGTACATGATAACCTCCCCGTGTATTTAGAAGAAGCTGACTATAAGGCTATCGATACGCTGATATCGCCGGAACGCATACCACAAACACTGCAGGAAGATTACAACATCATTACCTCTGCACAGGGCATGGTGATGAAGCGCCTTATTGCCGATGACCCGGTAGGTATATCTAACCTTGCCTTGCGCAAACTACAGAACCTGCAAACCGATGATAACTATCAGTTGTATGATGGTTACATAATGGGTAAAGACCAGCAGAGCCTTTACATGTTCATTACATTAAATAACACATCGGGCCAAACCGCACAGAATGAGAAACTGTTCAATGGTTTCGATGCTGAAATTGCCTCGCTTACTCCGGCTAAGGATAGCGTAGAGATATTGTATTACGGCAATTCGGTAGTAGCGGCCGGCAATGCACGCCAGTTAAAAAAGGACTCTATCATTACGCTTAGCATAACTATAGTTGCCATCCTGCTGTTTGTTGGTCTGTTCTTCCGCCGCAAACGTGTACCTGTTATAATGATGCTGCCGGTGGTGTTTGGTGGCTTGTTCTCCATTGCCATTATTGCGGTAACCAAAGGCACTATATCAAGCATCGCGCTGGGGGCTGGCTCTATTGTGTTGGGTATTGCTATCAATTACTCGCTTCATTTCTTTAGCCACTATAAGCACTGCGGCTCGGTAAAGCAAACTATCACCGATTTGCTTTCGCCAATGACTATCGGCAGCATTACTACAGTGGGCTCTTTCTTTTCACTCACCTTGCTACAGTCGCAGATATTGAATGATTTTGGACTGTTTGCAGCGCTTAGCTTAATGGGTGCTACCATTTTTGCGCTGGTGTTCTTGCCGCATTTTATGCCCCCGGCTAGTGCAGATGAGCAACAACAGGAAAGTCGTTTAGAGAAGCTGCTTAACTTCAAGATTAAATACCAGGGCGCTGTGTTTCTAATTGTTTTAGCGCTTACAGGTTTCTTTTTCTACCATGCCCGCCATGTAGGTTTCGAAAGCGATTTGAATAAGGTCAATTTTCTGAATGAAGAAACCCGCCGCGCGCAGAAGGAGATTGATGTAACCCAGGACGATTCCTCTAAGGTGGTGTTTATTGCCAGCAATGGCGCCACACAAGAGGAAATGCTGCAGAACAACGAAGTATTGCTGCAGCAATTAGAAGAAGCGCAGCAAAAAGGCTGGATACAAAAGTATTCTTCATTCAGCCGGTTTATACCTTCTCAAAAGTTGCAGGAGGAGAAGATAAAAACATGGAATGCATACTGGACGCCCGATAAGAAGAAGGCCTTAATAGCTACCTTAAAGCTGGAGGGAAGCAAGTTGAAGTTTGCTCCCGCTGCATTTGCAAACTTCGAAGCGCTGTTAACCAAAGAGTATGCACCGGTAGGCGATGACGAGTTTGGGCCTATAAAGGAAGCCTTTGGTAAAGAGTATCTCATTTACGGAAAGGACAAGCAAACAGTAATTAATGCGGTACGGGTAGATAAGGCGCAACGTAAGCAGCTCTATGCAGAGTTGAATAAGCATCCTTCAACCGTTATTCTCGATAAGCAAATTATAACCAACAAGTTTGTAGAGATCATCTACAGCGATTTCAATTCGGTATTGCTCTACACATCTACGCTGGTGTTTTTTGCCTTGCTGTTTAGCTACGGCCGCTTAGAACTTACCCTCATCACGTTTCTGCCTATGGTAATTACGTGGATATGGGTGTTGGGCATCGTGGGTCTGTTTGGCATTCAGTTCAACCTTATCAATATAGTTATCTCTACATTTATCTTTGGCCTTGGCGACGACTTTAGCATCTTCATTACCGATGGCCTCACCGAGAAGTATAAGAAAGGAAAGAACACGCTTGCCTCACATAAGGTATCTATCTTTCTTTCTGCAGTTACAATCCTCATTGGTTTAGGCGCCCTTATTTTTGCTAAGCACCCGGCGCTTAAGTCAATTGCCTTGCTCTCTATTGTAGGTATATTTTGTGTGGTGGTGGTTGGGCAAACTGTGCAGCCTTACTTGTATAACTTCTTTATTCAAAGTCGTAAGGATAGAGGCTTGCCGCCATGGACAATTTCTACCTTAATACTTACCTGGATAGCTTTTGGCTATTACGTTTCGGTATCGCTGTTTGCTGCTTTGGTAGGTTACATTCTACTATACCTTGTGCCTTATCCTGGCATTAAAAAGCGCAAACTCTTCTTTCATTATATAGTGCGGGGTGCCCTGTGGGTTCTTACTTATATGATGGTTAACGTGCGCAAGCGCCACGAGGGTAAATCCAATATGGATTTTAGTAAACCGGCAGTTATCATTGCCAATCATGCATCATTTTTAGATATACTGGTTACCGTAATGCAGCACCCTAAGCTGATATTGCTTACCAATAAATGGGTGTACTACTCACCGGTGTTTGGCAAAGTAGTGCAGTTAGCCGATTACTATCCGGTAATGGAGGGGGCTGATGCCGCTACCGAAAAGTTTGTAGATATAGTTAAGGATGGTTACTCCATAGTAGTATTCCCCGAAGGTACGCGCTCTCCGGATGGCCGGTTAAAGCGTTTTCACAAAGGTGCTTTCTATTTAGCCGAGCAGCTGAACATAGATATAGTGCCTATGTTGCTGCATGGCACCGGCGATACTATCAGAAAAGGTGACTTTATGGTAATGAACGCCAGTATGACCATGAAGTTTTTGCCGCGTATATCGCCTGCCGATGCCCGCTTTGGTAATGGCTATGCCGAAAGAACAAAAGGCATATCGCGCTATTTTAAAACCGAGTACGAAAAGCTGCGGGAAGAGAAGGAAACACCGCGTTATTTCCGTCAGTGGTTGCGCATGAACTACATTTATAAGGGACCGGAATTAGAGTTTCTGGCGCTTAAAGAAAGCAGGAGTGAAGCTTTTTATACTGCGCTGGATAAGGCTTTGCCTAAGCAGGGCCACATTACAGAAATTGGCTGTGGCTATGGCTTTCACGTTTACATGCTGCATTTCACCGGTTGGAAAAGAACACTCACCGGTATTGACACTAATGAAGAAATGATTGAAATAGCAAACAATTGCTACTCTAAAAACAGTCAGTTGCAATTTATACATGCTGATGTTACGCAATGCAACATACCCCAAAGCAATGCTATCATTATCAATCAAAAAAATCTACCGGCTTCTGTTGATGTAAAGAGTGTATTGGAAAAGTGTGCGGGGGCCCTTTTGCCCGGTGGTAAATTGATTTATATCGGCAGTAATGTTGCATTGGCGACTTACACTTCCGAAGAAATATACAGCAATATGTATTTGATGAAAGGCGCCCAATAGACGTCTTTTTATAACTTATTCATCATCAATTTCCTGCTCGTATTTCACAATTTTAGTTTTGTATACCACATAGCACGCATCGTAATAAACATGGTGTATGAGGATAACCTGTTAGAACATCGTTAGAAAGTTGCCGTAAAACAGGGCAAATCATTGTTTCTGCAATGTTACCACCAACAATTAATGCCATGAAAAAAAGTATACTTTTTGTTTTAG
This sequence comes from Chitinophagales bacterium, assembly GCA_035299425.1. Classification (GTDB taxonomy): domain Bacteria; phylum Bacteroidota; class Bacteroidia; order Chitinophagales; family LD1; genus Bog-950. The sequence continues at coordinate 7,837 of DATGWP010000039.1, forward strand.
CTGTGCTTACTGCTGCTATCACTATTGCACAAGCCCCGATGGGTATGAACTATCAGGCCATAGTACGAGATGCGGCCGGTAACCCCGTAGCCAATAGTATGGTTAAATTACGATTAACAATACACGAAGCCGCACCAAATGGTACTGCTGTTTATACCGAAACCAGTAGTTTGCCTACCAACAAATTTGGTTTGGTAAGTACGATCATAGGTGCCAATGCAGATTTATCATCTGTTAACTGGCGGTTGGGAGCAAAGTACCTGCAGGTAGAGGTAGATATAGATGGAGGTACTAACTACACGGATATGGGTACGACCCAGCTAATGAGCGTGCCTTATGCTTTATATGCAGAGCGCTCGGGCAGCGGCGGTGGTGCTGGTAGCACAGGGCCCACAGGTCCGCAGGGTGTAGCAGGTGCCGATGGCGCCACCGGTCCGGCGGGTGCACAAGGTGCTGCCGGGGTGCAGGGCGCTACAGGTCCACAGGGTATTCAGGGGGCTACTGGTCCGACGGGAGCTAATGGCGCGCCTGGTGCAACAGGAGCAACAGGTGCCAAAGGCGATACAGGTGCGCAAGGTGTAAAAGGAGATACCGGTGCTACCGGAGCTCCCGGCTCATCTAATGCATGGGGCCTTACCGGCACTGCCGGCACAGTAAACGGCACTCACTTTATAGGAACAACCGATAACGTGCCGGTTAATATCAGAATGAACAATCAGCCATCCGGGAAAATTGAGGTTTCTAACACCTTTTTGGGGTACAATTCAGGCATTGCAAACAATGGTATTCAAAATACTGCTTTCGGTGCGGGCTCTTTAAAAGCCAACGCCAGTGGTTTTGCTAATACTGCGCTGGGTTACAATTCGCTCACTAATAATGCAGCGGGAAATTACAATACATCAAATGGATATACAGCCTTAGCTTCTAACACTTCCGGCGGATATAACACTGTAAACGGCGCCGGGGCCATGTATTATAATACTACCGGTAATTACAACACAGCCAATGGTTATAGTTCTTTGCTGAATAATACTACCGGTCTTGGCAATACTGCCAGCGGTACAGGTACACTTTATAGCAATACAACAGGTAACTATAATCTGGCACAGGGTTACAATGCTCTGGAAAGCAACACTACTGGGGCGTACAATACTGCAGTAGGTACTTCTGCGCTTAACAAGAATATAAATGGCGGATACAATACCGGTAATGGATATAATGCTTTATATGCCAATACTTCAGGTTCATATAATGTGGGATATGGTTTTCAGGCATTAAGCGGTAATACTTCAGGAGGTTCCAACACTGCTGTTGGTATCAATTCGCTTATGAATAACCTGACCGGTAGCGGCAATACTGCGCTGGGTAATGGTGCAGGTACTACTTTAGGCAATTTCAGTAATACCACGGCATTAGGTAGTGGGGCAGCCACATCTGCCAGCGACCAGGTGCGCATCGGTAATTCTGCTGTAACATCTATTGGAGGGTTTCAAAGCTGGACAAACGTTTCTGACGGACGTTTTAAGAAAGATGTAACAGAATCTGTTCCGGGACTTGCCTTTATTACTAAACTTCGTCCTGTAACTTATCATCTCGACCTGCAAAGTATCGCTTCTTATTTGCATACCCCCGATCAGGCTCGTGCTAAAGATGCAGAAGCTACAAAGGAAAAAATGCTGCAAACGGGTTTCATTGCCCAGGAGGTTGAGAAAAGCGCCAAAGAATTGGGTTTTGATTTTAGCGGTGTAGATGCGCCTAAAAATGAAACTGATTTCTATGGCCTGCGCTATGCAGAATTTACCGTGCCTTTGGTAAAGGCAGTGCAGGAGTTAAGTGCACAAAATGAACAACAGCAAAAAACTATAGAAGCCTTGCTTAAACGTATAGAAGCGTTAGAAAGCAAATAGGTAAGATTTTCGTTTAATAATGGGCATCGTTCTGCACTTGTGCAGAACGATGTTATTTTAAAGCCGGTAGTACTCTGCCGAAGGATAGCCTCTTACTCCATCTTTTTCAAAGGCGTAGAAATGTAGCTTATAAAATTCATTCTCATCTGCCTTTATGTAATAAGTGTAATGAGGGTTCATAGAATAACTGCCGTTTGCATTTAGTGTGCTATACCTCTTCCATTCATAGCCTATGGCATCGCGGTTTGGTGTAAGGCGTCCAAACTCAAAATTAGCTATGCTTATACTGTCAAACGTAAGAGTAGAATCCATGTAAGCCTGTACTTTGGCAGGGTTATTTAATACACCGGTTACTTCGTAAGGTATATAGTAAGGGGCATAAAAGTATACTGTGTATCGTGTAAAGCATAAATCCCAATCGGTTTTAGGCGGCTCTATATCGTCTACCAAAGATCCACCGTCAGAAAAAGTAAGATAACGGTAATTCCTTGTATCATCTTTTGTAACTGTAATGGTTCTGGCCGGCGATACAAAATCTGAAAAGGTAATAGAGTAGGTTGTACCGGTAAAATTATTCACCTGCATTTTTACAAATCCAAGCCCGTAACCATTTACGTCAACCCCCAATTGCACCAGGTAAACCTGCCCTGCAGATACCGGCTGTAATCCGGCAGGGCCGCTCCACCAGTTGCCCATAGCACTTGAATCGCGGTTAAAGGCCCCAAACTCATAATACCATTTGCCCGCAAGTGTATCGCTCAGTTGCACGGAATCAAGAGACGTTTTGCCTGTGCGTTTCAAACTCATCATTTTTGCTGTATTCAACCATATGTTAAACTGCCCGCCATCGCAATCAAACAGAAGGTCGTAAGCGTACCTTGAGTTTTGCTTTAAAACCGTATTTGTTTCCAGGTCAAAAAAGAACTGGTTTTCGTAGGTTGGTGTCATTGGTATAACGGCAATCTGGCCAAAGCTTTGGTCGCCGGGAGGCTGCATATTGTTTTCTTTAAAACAAGAACTTGCCAATAGCATAACAGACAGAGCCAATGCAATAACTGCAACGGAGCGCCGGGCCGGTTTCGGCTGCCTGTCTAATAGCATATTATGTGCGCTCATATTCATTTACTAAAGTGCAATATTAATGAAGTAAAGAAAGTTTGCCCCCATCCTACGTTCATTTCATTTGGATTAGCACTATGCCCCAATACTTCTACGTTCTCGGTTTTTACATTTTTTACACCAGCCAGGTTCTTTCCGCCTATTGTAATCTGTATTTTGTCTTTCCAAAAACTGCGTGATAATGAAACGTCAAGCAAATGGTAGGCTAACCTTCTGCCCGCCTGAAACTGGGTGCCTACCGAAAACAGCGGTTTAATACCATTATATTTATAGCCTACATATAAGTTTAACTCTGCCTTGGGTATCAGGTAGCTAATGGTTGCACTTACATCCGGGCTCCACGTTTTCAGAATGCCGGTACCAGTGTTTTGATAGACAATATTATACCCGGTAAATTGAACAGACGCGCTTGCCTGCAACCTCTCCCAACGGTAATTAGCTGCAAACTGCCCGCCATAGGTGGAGTACTTTTTGTAATTAAAATACTTGTATACCGGTGTTGTACCTACAGTAGGCTGATTGACTAGTTCAATTTTATTGAAAATGTAATTGAAAAATCCGGATGCTGTAATGTTCAGTTTGTGTTTCTCTTTTGCAAAATAATAGTTTACCGATGTGCTTGCATTGTGCCCGTCTTCTGGTTTTAAATCGGGGTTGCCTTTAAGGTAGTGCGCAGTAATTAAGAAATCGAGAAACAGTTCTTTTACTGATGGTACCCTGAACCCGCGGCCATAAGCTGCACGGAAAACCACCCTGTCTTTCCAGTTGTATTTAATGTTTAGCGAAGGTATTAGCGGTGTGCCAAACTGGGTGTTATACGCAAACCGTATACCTGGTTGAATGTCCAATCCTTCTATTACCGAAATTCTGGCACTGCCAAAGGCCGCGTAATCGCCTATTTGCTTTTTGTTGCCGGCTATGCGGTTTTGCCACACAAACTCCTGGTTAATATCAATACCAAACAAAAAATTTAACCGGTATTTCCACGCAGGTATTGAGTAAGTAGCCCTACCGGTAATCTGGTGATAGCGTGCGGTGTCGCGGTCATCGTTAGCTTCTACAGGCCTTTCTTCTCCCGATACAAGGTTCTTTGAATATTTGGTAGAAAACCGGTACCAGCTCGAGTAGCCTAACAATACATCCAGTTGGCTGTTTTCTTTAAACCGGTACATGAGCGATGCGGTAGCACGTGGCCGGTAAGTTAGAATATGCGAATCTGTGCCTTTATAAGTCCATGCCTTGTCAGTAGTATCAAAATCTAATGCCGGAGCGCTGCGGTCCAGCATCATCTCCCGAAAAAATGAGCCTGTTAGCGAAAAGCGTAAGCGGTTGTTAGAAAATACATACTTGGCATCGGCAAAGTATTGCTCCTTGGGTTTCCATTCACGGTAGCGCAGCAGCGAATCAATAGTGGTATACCCCCCAAAAAAATTACGCCCCCCACTAAGGTATAACTGGCTTTTTTTAAAGGCAAAGCCGGTATTCAGTTCCACGTTATACTGGCCTACAGTTTCATAGTATCCCTTCAGGTTAATATTTACCTTTTCATTCTGAAAGTTCTTGGTAATAATATTTATTACCCCACCCAATGCATCGGTGCCGTATATTACCGATAGTGGCCCTTCTACAATTTCAATATGATCTATGTTGTTCAGATTTATCTGGCTCAAATCCAGTTTGCCATCCAGCCTACCTACAACCGGTACACCATCTACCATTATTTTTATACCCTCGCCCGATATGCCGTTTATACTTAACGAACTGCCATAGAGTTGGTCTTGCCCTAAGTCTATATTTAGCTTGCCCTGTAATGCTTCACGCAGGTTGTTCGCCCCCTTAACCTTTAACTCCTCCATGGTTATAACCTGCACCGGGTATATAGACTTGAGCGTACTGCCCGCTGCGTATTGGCCGGTTACCACCACATCGCGTATGCTTTGCACGCTTGTCAGTTCATACAATTTGGTGGCGGGTGTAAAAAAAGTATCTAAAACAGTTACGTAACCCAGGTGCGAAATTCTTACAACAACCGGCTCTGTAAAATGGAATTGAAAGGTACCTCTGCCATCCGTTATACCCGTTATATTTTTGGTTTGCTTTGTGGCAACGCTCACCGGGGTTGCCAGCACAATTACATCTTCTATAGGTTGTGAGTTGTCTTTTTGCGCCACGGTGATAGAAACAACCCCATTATCCTGGGCATTAACATCTGCATTAAAACAAAATAAGAGGGCAACTAATAATAAAAGAAGACTGAACCGCGATGTATATGTGCCACTATGGCCAACTACACTTTTTGCTATTAAACGGGTGTTAAAAAAGTGGTGTAGACAGTCATTCATCAGAACCGCAAACTTACCTATTTAAGGGCGGGTATTTTAGCGCCAATTGTCACAGTTTTGTCATAATTTGACTTTTCGCTGTGCAAAATGGATGATGTAATGGCTTGTTTATCAGTTCACAGCTAATTGGATGCTATTTACTTACTATAAATTTGCTGGTACTTGTTTTGCCGGCAGCATTTACCTGCATCAGATAAACGCCATTGGTTAAATCGGCGGTGTTATACTGCACAAGGTTGTCGGTAGCGCTGTATTCTGAAATTACTCTTCCGCTTATATCCATAACCCGCAGGGTAGACGGCACAGTAGGCACCAACACATTTAATACCGATTGGGCGGGGTTAGGGTATATGTGCAGGTTGTTTACAATCTCATCCCCGGTAGGTTCATCAATACCGGTAAGTGCTAATTTTTCTGTGTAGAACCTTACTTTGCCCGACCTGTTATCGTAACCTGTAAGCACAAGTTTGTAATAGTCACCGGATACCGTTTTCACAAAATAGGTCAGCGAATCATCGCAGGTGTAAAAATCAAAACTCTCTAACTCATTCTTACCCGACTCCAGCGAAAGCGAATTAGTAAGCTGTTTCCAGTTCCAGCCAATAGCATTTAAGTTGGCCGAAAAAGTGAGGTTGCCAAAGTAGTTATCGTTTTGCGGGTGATTTTCCCTTCTGGCTGCTTGTGCGCCCGTGTTTAACCATACACCTACTACCGGCACATGTTTACCTATTATTGCATCGGTGGCATCGTAACGCAAAAACTGCAGGTCCCATTCAGATGTCAGTGGTTCTTTATCCATCACTGCATTTGTTGAGAGATTCAGGTATACAAATTTTTTGCCCAGGTAGTCTTTCTTGGTAATGTGTATGGTATGCAGATCTGAGTTATCTAGGTTTGCATATTTTATATCAAAGGCCGTATCGCGGTTTAAAATTACTACCTGAAACTTTTTTACCTGCTGGTCAGGTAATTCTATCAGGTATAGCGAATCGCCAACCACATGGTGCGTGGCTGCGTTGTAGGTGCCCCATCCAAAATCGTAAATATTAGTAAGGTCCCGGTTGCTGTTCAGTGCGCCATCATTAATATTTACATCAGAATCATGTAGCTTTGTCCAGTGCTTAAAGGCAGAAGCATCTACCGTGTTAAATTGAGCTGCTGCAGCATTAGGTACGTAATATACGTTAACACCAATAGGTTCGTTCATGCGAATAGTGGTTCCGCCAATTGGGTTTTCAGGAAATTGGGTTGGGCGTATGCTTATTGCCAGGTGCCAGTCATCATTTCTGGTTACAGTTTTTTGTCCGGTTGCCAGGCTATAGAACGTAGTTAAGCGCGCTTCTTCCCCGGTTTGGGCAGAGTCGCTTACAACAGTTTGCGCATCAATTGATAAACAACAACAGGTAACTATAAAAAGAAGAAAAAGACGAGTCATATATGTTTCTTAAATTTGCTGCGCAAAGATTCCATTTAATAGATGGTGAATGCAAGTGAGAATTGTCATGGAATTGTAATTTTTGAGGTTTTAGTGCTAAGCTATTGTTAAAATGAGCGAAATGATTAATAATAACATGTCACCCTTATCAAGGGTATGGATATACCAGAGCAACCGTGTTTTTACCGGTTCAGAAGCAATTACCATTGCAGAAAAGATTAAGAATTTTGTAAACCAATGGACTGCACACAAAATGGAAGTAACCGGTTTTGGTGTTTTGGCCTATAACCGGTTCATCATTTTGGCAGCTGACGAAACTCATGTAGGTGTTAGCGGCTGCTCGGTAGATTCCTCGGTAAAGTTTATCCGGGAACTGGGCAACGAGTATCAGGTCAATTTTTTCGACCGGTGGCTGATAGCTTACAAAGCCGGAGAAGAAGTGCGTAGCTGTAGCCGCGAAGATTTTGAAAAATTGGTTCAATCAGGTGTAGTAAACAATGATACTATCGTGTTTAATAACCTGGTGCAAACCAAAGAAGAGTTAGATACTAAATGGCAGGTTCCTTTCAAAAATAGCTGGCTAAAGAATTTAAGTGTCGCGCACTCTACATTCACATCGGTTCTTTAAAGCCATTCTACCTTTAACATAATAACCGGCAGGCAAGTATCATGTGTGTTAAACGCACTATTGCTTCCCCATAGTTAAGCGTAAACTGCCACACCTATTCCCCATTTAACATACTATTCACTATATTGGCATATAGGCACAGTAGTTGCAATAGTATATGCGAACTCTCCATGGAAATGGGGTGGTTTGGCAGGGGCCGGAAACGGCCTCTGTTTTTATGTACAACTGCCTGGTATGTTTCCGTCTTTGTAAATGTGACAAAACTATGACATACATTAATTTCTTTATTTAATACATAGTGTTAGTTTTACAGTGAACCAAAAACACTATTATGAAAAAATTACTACCCGGCATATTTGCCATAGTGCTGTTTTACAGCACCTCCTATTCTCAGTATTGCGGGCATACAGGTAATCCATCGGGCGTATCACAATGTACATCCACAGGCGCCCTTACGCAGCCCGGCTTTACACCTAATGAGGATATTCCCTGCATCAACCGCAGTCAGTTCACCAATATTGTTCTCGATTTTAAAAATTTTGACACCATAAGATTTGGGGGCCAAACTTTAACTACACAAAGCCTTAGGATAGATTCAATTGGCAATCTTCCGGATGGCTTATGCTGGGTAACTAATAAAGCCAATAATACTTATGCTAATCAGGAATCCGGATGTTTAAAAATTTCGGGTGTAACAACTGCACCTCCGGGGCAATATCTTATCAAGTTAATAATTACTGTAAATGTAGGTATTAACATCACTACAGACGCTTCTGCTGCTAATATGTTCATGTATTTAAGGGTAATAGATCAATCATTTTCGTTCTGCCCACCAATAGACACTTCTCAAACCAGTTCAACTCCTTATCAGCCTTTTAACGGCAACTATCAAAATGTAGCGCAGATAAGCGGTAAACTGTATTACGATGCTAACCAGAACGGTACCTATGAAAACGGAGAACTTGGTATACCCGGTAAAATTGTAAATGTGGGTAGTACTTATGTGGCAGCCAGCAACGCGCTCGGAAATTTTCATGCTTATGTACCTGCAGGCACTTATACGCTTAAACCTGCCGGAAGCCTGGGTTTTCCATATAGCCCCGATAGCATTGTTGTTGATGCACCGAATGTTGCTACCAACTACGTTGGTTCAAATTTTGGAGTACTAATACCTGCTGATTATTGTGAAGGTTTTTTAAGCATTGTATCGCAATCTCCGCCACCCCGCCCCGGTTTTAACAACCACATGCTTTTGCAGTTTCATAACACTATTTCCGCTAACCCGGTTTCGCAAACTATTAAGTTTACTTACAATGGTGGAGAGGTATTTGTTTCAGCTAACCCTGCACCTACTACTATAGATACAGTTGGCCGGTTTATAACATGGGACGTAACCAACATAGCCGCTAATAGTAAATGGACCGCCGATGTGATTTTTTACAATCCGCCACCACCAGCCACAGCTATTGGCGATATAAGATACTACAGTTCTAATGTTATAAACTCTACCTGCGGTGGTATGGATACTGTGCACACCCGCCAAGAGGTAACCGTGGTAGGTTCTTATGACCCTAACGATAAAGCTGTGTCGCCAGCCGGCTTAGGCGCTGGTGGTAGGGTGTTGCCGTCCACCGAACCCCTTAGCTACACCATTCGCTTTCAAAACACGGGAACATACCCCGCAGAGAATGTAAAGGTGATAGATACCATGAGTAACCTGGTTAACATGGCTACATTTAAATTGATTGCTACATCACATCCCTGCGAGGTTTTTGTAAATGGCAGGGTGGTTACTTTTGCTTTTAACGGCATACAACTGGCCGATAGTTTTAACAACGAGCCCATGAGCCACGGCTACATTCAATATTCCATTCGGCCAAACACAGGGTTTGTACACAATACTGTAATAGAGAATCTGGCTGATATTTATTTTGACTTTAACGCTCCTATACGTACCAATACTACCCGCACCACCGGCGATGCTTTTATAGGCATAAGCAAAATAAGCGAACCGGTTTTACAGTTTGATATTTATCCAAATCCTATCTCGGGCAACGTACTGCAATTGGTAGTTGATCCGCAACTGGTGGGTAAAGATGCAGAGTTAATGGATGTAAATGGTAAACTGCTTAGCAGAAGCAGGGTAAGTGCGGTTAATAGCGGTATTTCTATTAAAGATCTACCAGCGGGTGTTTATCTGGTTAAGGTAGGTGCGGCAGTTAAAAGATTAGTGCGCGAATAGTGCGATAGTTTCTGCAATTGTAGCCTCCAATGGATGTGTTCCCTTTGGAGGCTTTTTTCTGCCATTTTGTCCGCTAAAATTTTATCTTTGCCAGCCCTAAATTAGGGGCGCTGCTGGTATTATAAATCGCTGACAGATAAAAACGATATGAAGACTGAGTTATACAATAATGAAGTGGCCTTTGAGGTTCAGCCAAAAGTAATTGACGAAAACCGCCAGGGCGAGGTGTTTAAAGTTGCTGAGCAGGTTAAGAAAACCCCGAATGGCAAAACCCGCAAGTTTTATATTGAAAGCTACGGCTGCCAGATGAACTTTGCCGATAGTGAAGTGGTGGCATCTATACTCAACACTTCGGGATACGAGGCAACCGGCGAGTTTTTAGATGCCGACCTGATATTAATAAACACCTGTGCCATTCGCGATAATGCCGAGCAACGTGTACGTCATCGCCTGATGCATCTTTCGGCCGTAAAAAAGAAAAAGCGTGGTGCCGTTATAGCAGTATTGGGTTGCATGGCCGAGCGCTTAAAAGAGAAATTTTTAGAGGAAGAAAAAATAGTAGATATAGTAGCTGGCCCCGATGCTTACCGCGCCCTGCCAGGTTTGATTGAGGAGGCAGAAACCGGACAAAAGGCAGTAAACGTATTACTTAGCCGCGAAGAAACTTATGCAGAGATAAATCCGGTGCGCCTTAACAGTAATGGCATTACCGCTTTCGTAAGCATTATGCGTGGTTGCGATAACATGTGCTCTTTCTGTGTAGTACCTTTTACCCGTGGCCGCGAACGTAGCCGCGATTACGATAGCATTATAGCCGAAGCCAAAGAGTTATACGCCAATGGTTACCGCGATATAACTTTATTGGGCCAAAATGTAGACTCATATCGTTTTAGTCACGACCCTAAACTGGTTGGCAAAAAACTGGTAGATGCCAAGTACGATGAAAACGTGGTAAATTTTGCGGGGCTGCTTGAGATGGTAGCGCAAATAGCACCCGACCTGCGCGTTCGTTTTTCTACCTCGCACCCTAAGGATATGACCGATGATGTGCTGCATGCTATGGCTAAGTATCACAATATCTGCAAGTATATACACCTGCCGGTGCAATCGGGCAATAGCCGCATACTCGAAATGATGAACCGGACTTATACGCGCGAGTGGTATCTTGATCGTATTGCGGCCATTCGTCGTATAGTACCCGAAGCAGCAATCAGCACCGATATTATAACCGGCTATTGCAGCGAAACAGAGGAAGAGCACCAGGATACATTAAGTATGATGCAGCATGTGCGCTACGAAATGGCTTATATGTTTGCCTACAACGAACGCCCCGGTACGGTTGCTGCTAAAAAACATACCGATGATATACCCGAAGAAATAAAAAAACGCCGCTTGCAGGAGGTAGTTGATTTACACCGCATCCACTCGCTGGAACGCAACCGCGAAGATATTGGTAAAACATTTGAAGTACTGGTGGAAGGTACCTCGCAGCGTAGCGAGGAAGATGTTTACGGGCGCAATACCCAAAACAAAGTGATAGTATTTGAGCGCCGAGATTATAAGCCCGGCGATTATGTAAATGTAAAAGTAGTAGGCTGCACCAGCGGAACGTTGATTGGCGAACCGGTTTAAGAAAAGTAGTATGGAAATTCAAAGCATAAAAAATAGGTTTGGTATAATAGGTAATGCCCCGGCGCTTAACCATGCTATTAGCATTGCTGAGCGTGTAGCTGCCACCAATCTAACAGTACTTATTACCGGTGAGAGTGGTGTAGGTAAGGAGGTGTTCTCTCACATTATCCACCAATTGGGTGGGCGCAAGCATAACCCGTTTATTGCGGTAAACTGTGGTGCTATACCAGAGGGTACCATCGATTCTGAATTATTCGGGCACGAAAAAGGCTCCTTTACCGGTGCGCACGATGCGCGCAAAGGTTATTTTGAAACTGTAAATGGAGGCACCATATTTTTAGATGAAATAGGAGAGTTGCCTATAGGCACACAGGCGCGTTTGCTGCGTGTATTAGAGTCAGGAGAATATATCCGCGTAGGTTCCAGCAAGGTTATAAAAACAGATGTACGTCTTATTGCTGCTACTAACGTAAACCTGCAAGAGGCTGTGCGTGCCGGCAAATTTCGCGAAGATTTGTATTACCGTTTATCTACTGTGCCTATTTACATTCCGCCATTGCGCGAACGTGGCGAAGATATTTATTCTCTGTTCCGCAAGTTCTCCTCTGATTTTAGTGAGAAGAATAAAATACCCGCAGTTAAACTTACCGACGATGCCAAAGATCTTATTCTTAAATATCCATGGCCTGGTAACGTGCGCCAGTTAAAAAATGTAGCCGAACAGGTATCCATACTGGCTATGGATAAAGAAGTTAGCGCAAAGGAGTTGCAACAGATAGTTCCGGATATTACCGATAATCGTTTACCTGCACTGGCCGAAGCGCGGTACCAAAGTGGTGGAAGTAACTTTACCGAGCGGGAGATTTTATACAAGCTGATTTTTGACTTAAAAACCGACCTTAACGATCTTAAGCAATTTGTATACGATATCACCCGCCATCAGGTAGCGGGTGGTGCGCCGCTGCAGCCCAACAATAATTTCGAATTGGGTAATAATACAAACATCGAAAAGCCGTTAATTATCTCGCACCAGAACCCTAATCAGCCTATGGTAGTAGATAATAAGGGTTTTCACGAATCTGAAACTATTGAGGAGTCGCTGTCTTTGATGGATAAGGAAAAGGAGTTGATTGTTAAAGCTCTGAAAAAACATAGAAATAAGCGCAAGAATGCCGCAGATGATTTGGGTATTTCTGAACGCACCCTGTACCGTAAGATAAAGGAGTATAATATCGAGATTTGATTGACAGTTAATAGGGAATAAAAGCGGCTGTTTGTATTTCCCCTCTTGAGAGGGGTGGTTTCGCGAAGCCAAATCGGGGTGTGTTTGTACTTGCAACAGTAAAAAAGAATAAAGGCAGAAATTTTAGCATGAACTTCAACTTTCAACTCTCAATTTTCAATTTTCGAACAGGCGCATTTCTGCTCTTTCTTGGTTCGTTGTTCTGTGTTCTATCTGGCTGCAAGGTCTATTCTTTTACCGGAGCCAGTCTTTCTCCGGATGTAAAATCCGTTACTGTCGAATTGTTTCAAAATCGTGCCAGCAATGGGCCGGCATCATTATCGCAAACGTTTACTGATAAGCTGAAATTTAAAATGCAAACCGAAGCCAACTTAAGGCAGGTGGCAGCCGATGGCGATTTGCAATTTAGCGGCAGTGTTACCGGTTATGTATTTACCAGCGATGCACCGGTAGCCAATGCTACCAGCGGACTTAATAAGTTAACCATTACAGTGCAGGTGCATTATGTAAATACCAAGGATGAAAAGGATACCTGGGACCAGGCATTTTCGCGCTATGCCCAGTATTCATCCAGCGAAGAATTGATTTCGGTAGAGGAAAGGTTGATAAATGAAATAAACACGCAGCTGGTAGATGATATTTTTCAAAAGGCCTTAGTGAAGTGGTAGTTTTATATGTATTGTCATCCTGAGCATCCCGATAGCCATCGGGATTATGCCGCGAAGGATCTTGTATTTTTAAGATTTAATTTGAACCCGTGTTAGACTCTATAAATAAAGATAATTTTCAACAGGCGCTTACGCGGTTCTCTACGCACGAGTTAGAAACCCTGGTAGAGAAGTTTCCTTATTTTCAGCAGGCGCATCTTTTATTGGCAAAAAAATACCAAGAGCAAAACCACCCTAAGTTCGACCAGCAGTTGCAGTTAGCCGTGCTGTACACGCACGACAGAGAATTACTTTATTCAATTTTTAATGATAAATCTATACTGGAGACCGTTCCTGTTTCTCAATGGAAGAATGAAGTAGAGTCGGATAAACTGCCGGAAATACCGTTGAGCGAAGAACAGCATGTAAGCGATGCACCAGAGGCGGACGAAGAATTGCTTGCTCCTGTTTCAGAAGAGCAAAAGCCAGCATTTGAGTTGGCCCCTGAAAATTCAGCGACTGAAAAATCCGTAGAGGAAGTAGAATTGCCGGTTGAGCAGCTCCCGGTTGAGCAAATCGCTGCGTCTGAGCCGGCAGAGGAGGAGCTATCATTGCACCAAATAGAAGAGCAAATCATTGCATTAACAGAAGAAAAAGAAGAATTTTCAACAGAAGAGCCGCATACTTTTGGCGAATGGCTACAAGCTTACAGCACCGTAGAAACCCCGAAAATTGAACTAAAACAGGAGGAAATTCCTGCAGAGCCCGAAAAACTGGATGAAGAACTGGAAAAATTGTATGTGGCCAATATTCCCGTAAATCTGCAGGAACTGGTAGAGGAAGAAACACATTACAGTAAGGGGCTGGATAGGTTTATAGAGGAACAGATACAAAAACATAAGGCTCCGCCTGTTAAAACCCCGGTAAGCGATAATGAACTTGACCCTGAGTTTATTACCGAAACTATGGCCAAAGTATACGAAATGCAGAAAAAGTATTCAAAGGCAATTAAGAGCTATGAGATACTTGCATTAAAATATCCCGAAAAAAATGATTTCTTTGCCGCCCGAATCAATTATTTAAAAAACATAACCTAAGTCATGTACGCTTTTATTACCATTATTATCGTTGTTATTTGTGCCCTGCTTGGTGCGGTAGTTCTTATTCAAAACCCTAAAGGTGGTGGCCTTAATGCCTCTTTTGGTGGTGTAGGTCAGCAACTGCTTGGCGCACGCCGCTCTACCGATATAGTTGAAAAACTTACCTGGGGCTTTGCCGTAGCATTAATCGTGCTTTGCCTTTCTACTGCTTTTTTTGTAGATAAGAAAGCTGTTAGAAAAGAAGAAGTGCAAACTTCGGAAATTGAGAAAATGGAAAAAGGTAAAGGCGCCTTTCAACAGCCCGTATCGACTCAGCAGCAGCCGGCTGCTCAACAACAACCTGCAACTCCAACCGAGCCAGCTAAGTAATTATATATACCATCATAACAGGCCTGTTCCTTCATAGGGGCGGGCCTGTTGCATTTATACATCTATGTAAGTAAGATATTAAAGATAGCTTAGTGATGCCGCCTCAGCTTTTTTACGGTAAGTATCTCTCTTAAGTGTGTAAGAAATTCTTTTTATTGCCTTTTACCAGGGCTATAGCAGGTATAGATTTGCATAAACAAAATCTATACACTATGAAAAAACTACTACCAGGCATTATTGCCGTATTGCTGTTTTGCAGCAATACATTTGCCCAGTATTGCGGACCCGGTAACCCATCCGGCCCATCGCAATGCACATCATCTAACACCCAAACTTATCCCGGCTTTACTCATAGCGAGGATATTGACTGTATCACCAGGGGTGTTGCATCTACCACTGTAATTGAGTACCGCTACTTTGATTCTATCTGGTTTGCAGGTATGCCCACAACTGTAGATTGGGTGCGCTTAGACTCGATAGAAAACCTGCCGGCAGGCCTCTGTTGGGCCAGCAGCGTTGCCAATAATACATTTAGCTATGGTTCTACAGGCTGTATTAAACTTACAGGCACTGCTGTTTCCCCTCCCGGTCAATACAAGCTGCGTATAAAAATAACAGCATTATTAAATGGCCAGGCTGTTACTACTGATGGCGAAGCAGCCGGCATTAGGATATATTTGAGGGTGGTAGAGCCTTCATTTGTATTCTGCCCGCCACTCGATTCTTCTAACGAAGATTACACCAACTTTCAGGGCAATTACGAAAATATGGTGCATATAAGCGGTAAAATGTATTACGACCTTAACGCTAACCATATATATGATAGCGGCGATTACGGTGTACTGGGCCGTACCATTACCGTAGGCGATAGCAATACAGCTACTGCCAATGTAAGCGGAAATTATCATGCGTATGTGCCGGCTGGCACTTACACACTTAAACCGGTGCGCACCGATAACCTTGACTTTGTGCCGGATAGCCTTATCCTTAATGCCCTTACCGCCGGAGCTAACTACCCCGGGCAAGATTTTGCAGTAATTGTACCTCCGGGCTATTGCCAGGGTTCATTAAATATAATTGCACAAAACCCGCCTCCGCGGCCCGGTTTTGAAAACACAGTAACGGTATCGTTTTTCAATGCTATATCGGCCAGCCCAATAGACGCTACCCTGATACTTACTTACAATAACAGCGAAGATTACATGGCTGCTAATCCTGCCCCTACAAACGTAGATGTCAGCGCACGTCAGATTACCTGGACCATTAGTAACCTTGCCAACCATCAAACATTTAGTCCGTCAATCACCTTTTATACAGCGCCTTCAGTATCGCTTGGTACTGTTCGTCACTATACTGCCGATATAATTAACTCTAACTGCGTTAGAATGGATTCCCTCCTCACATCACACGAGGTAACGGTAGTGGGCTCTTACGACCCTAACGATAAAGCCGTTTCTCCGGCAGGTTTTGGTGCCAATGGAGCCATATTGCCTTCTACGCCTTTGCTTACTTATACTGTCCGGTTTCAAAACACCGGCACTTATGAAGCTGAGAACGTAAAAGTAATTGACTCTATGACCACACGGGTTGATATGGCGAGCCTTGAGCTTTTGGCAACATCGCATCCGTGCGAGGTATATGTAAAAAACCGGGTGGTTACATTCCAGTTTAATGGTATCCACCTGCCCGATAGCTTTAGCAACGAGCCTATGAGCCACGGTTACATACAGTATTCTATCAAGCCTAAATCTACTTTTGTGCATGGT
Organism: Chitinophagales bacterium; assembly: GCA_035299425.1. Classification (GTDB taxonomy): domain Bacteria; phylum Bacteroidota; class Bacteroidia; order Chitinophagales; family LD1; genus Bog-950. Next base: position 24,267 of record DATGWP010000039.1, read on the forward strand.
ACTGTAATTGAAAACCGCGCCGATATTTATTTCGATTTCAATGCTCCTATTCTTACCAATACTACGCGTAGCACGGCCGATAACTTTGCAAGCATTGCGCCTGTTAGCAGTAGCGGTACTTTTAATTTTGTTATTTATCCTAACCCTCTTGCCGATGGCTCTCTGCAATTAGAAGCCGATGAGCAATTGAAAGGTGAAGAGGTAGAGATAAAAGATATAAATGGAAGGCTGCTGAGCAAAACCAAAATTGCTGAAGGTGTCAACATACTATCTGTAAAGGATATGCCTGCCGGTGTTTACCTGGTTAAAGTTGGGAACCTAATCAAGCGTTTAATTAAGCAGTAGAAGTTTACGGAGATACAGCTATCATGGCTGGTTGTGCATGTTGCATAACCAGCCATTTTTATTTTATTCCACTACAAGTTTACTCGTCAGTCTACCTGTTTTTGTTTGTGCTTGTAAAATATAAATCCCTTTAGGTTGCTCACTTAAATCTATCTGCCCCCGGCCGCTTACCTGGCTATTTAAAACCAACCGGCCGATGGCATCAATAACATGAATATCGTATTGTCTATCGTCGCTAAAGCTGAGTGTAAACATCCCCGAGGATGGATTGGGAACCACTTTAACCTGAACTTTGTCTGCTTCTATTACACCGGTACCAGCTATGCAGAAATTATGGCTTTCTGTGTAGCCAAAATTCCGGTTACTAAGCGTGGCGTACTCAGGTGCACCGCCATTGCCTGTAAGCGCAAAATCTGACGCCCCCCCATCATTCATACCATCGCCATAGCTATCTTTTATTTTTAGGGTATAACATCCAGGGGCAATACAAACCGGTATATTTAATATTTCGCCACCGTTCACATTCCCGTACGGGCCACCGCCTGCTACCTCGTTGTTGTTTACGTCCTCTATTGTCCAGGTGGTTTCACTCCCGTAGCTGTCAGTTCTTAAATAAAGGTTTAACACATCATTGGGTGGTATAGCAGCAAAGCTGGTGGATAGGATATCGTTAGACGTGTTGTTGTCATTTGCACCGTTGGGTGCGTTTGTCTCTGCTGTAAATGTATGGCTGCCGGGCGTTAGGTTAACTGTGTTTAGCGTAACTGTAACAGAACTGCCTGCCGGCAGGTTTCCATTCCAGGTATATTGGTATACGTTGCCATCTATCTGGTAATTTATAACCACGCTTTGCAACACGTTGCCTCCATAATTGCGCAAAACAACCGAAGGGGTCAGGCTCAAATTGCAAATGCTGCCCTGCGGGGCATTTATTGCTTGTATGCCGGCATCGTTTTGTACCGTGCTGCCACAAGGTGCGTTAGTGCCATCCAGCGATATTGTGCCGGTGTTATCTGGGTCCAGCCATGGCTTCAGGCGGCGGTTATTGGCGCTGCCATTGCTAACCCAGTGGTACGATAATTTACCAAACTGATCGGGAGAGTTAGGCGAACTGCAAAACGAGTTGCCGCCGGTAAGCGTGCCTATAATAAAGCCCTGGTTGTTAAAAAGCGGCGCGCCCGATGAACCCGGCTCTGTAACCCCATGCCCGTTGGCTGTGGCAGCCCATTTTACACTCCAGTGTGTATTCTGTGCGGTGTTACCCCATTCGGTAGATGTAGGCGCCTGCGTATAACTCGAAATCTTTTTTATATCCCCATCGGGGTGGTGTATGCATATACCGGTGGATGATGCCGTATTCGTACTATTCCATCCGGAATAAAAAACGTTGTATGAGGTAGGTGGAGCGTTGCTTAACTGCAGCAGCAAAAAATCAGAACCGGTTGCCCCACCGTTGTCATTGCTATCGGCAATTTTGCTACAACCGGTTATGGTTTTGTTTTGCGGCCCCGTAGTGCCTGAGCAGGTACTGGCTTCGTAGTTAAAATAAAACACCCATTGATTGTATTGCGCGGTTGTGGCTCCTTCGCTGCAATGTTGGGCAGTTAAAAAGTAGGGGGTGCAATCCTGACGCACCGTATTTACAAGGGCCCCGCTGCAATATCCCTGTCCGCCATTGGCTACTACTAGTATGCGCGCTACCGCGCGTTTCTGGTTTTGCCAGTTAGTAGCCTCGCTGCAGGCTACATTTACCTCGCAAGCGCCCGATGCGTTTACACCCGTTAAATCTTCTATATCTTTTACCCAGCGGTAAGCATGGCCTATCTCTGTAATTGCCAGTATGCTTTTACCAAATTGCTCAAACGGCTCGTAGTATTCAATAATGCAGCTTTCTCCGGCTATAATACCTGCATTAAAGGCAATAGGCGATGGTGTGTTACTATGAGTAAATGCACCCAGCACTTGCTTTCTATCGGGAGAGTAAACATGCAGGGTTGCTCCCTCAGGTAAATACAGTTTATCAAAAAGCACCACCAGGCCCAGGGCTCCTTTACTGGTAATTTGTTTTTGCTTAATCCTGCCATTGTCATTGGTAGCAGGAAGTGTTTCTGTAAAATCATTACTTGCCAGGCTTACATGGCACTTAATGTTGCGCGAAAACAACGGCAGCTTACCATTCTTGGAATCATTTAAGTCCAGGTGCGCAGCCTCTGCACTATCAAATGCAGGCAATACAAGTTCCGAAACCTTTAGATTGCTATAAGCAAGCTCAAAGCTCTTCGGCTTAATGCTCTCATCCATTTGGGCAAATACCTCCACCTGGGCTAAAAATAGTAACACGGTTATCGCAAATATTTTTCTCATTAAATCAGGTTATTCAGTAAATGAAACACTTGCAGTGGTGGGGTGTGGAAAGCCACAGAAAGCATTTCGCAAAAGTTCGTTTATTGCATGTGAAAATAGCGTTTTTGCATACGGCTAATACGTGCGCAATTTGTTTCGTGCAAAACTACCAATAAGACATGGTATAATTAAATGAAACAAGCCGCGTTCAGATACGGTGATTGAATGTTTAAGGCATTAAGTCCCTATCCTGAAGGAGAAGGATATAGGGTGAGTTAAAAAGCAAAGGTTTAAGCTGCGGATTTAAAATGGATTTAACACAAAACAACATACCGGTTTCACCAAAACGCACGGCCCTTTGGAAAAAAGTGCTCATAGCTATTCCTTTGGTATTGGTGTCGGTAGTGTTGCTGGCTTTGTTTACGGCCTGGCTGTTAGAGGATAAGATTAAGCAGCGCATAGTAACCGAAATAAACACGCAGGTTTCGGTACCGGTTAAGGTAAAAGGCGCTATCGATTTTTCACTACTGACTCACTTTCCTTATGCCTCTCTTACCTTCAAGCAGGTTAGTATAGATGACAGGTTGCAATCGGGTAGCAAAAAGCTGGTTAGCGCCGGAGAGATTTCTTTCCTCTGCAATATCTATTCATTGTTTGGCAGCGAAATAGAGTTCTCTAAGATTGTATTGCGCGATGGCGAATTGAATTTGTATGTAAATGAGAGCGGCAAAAACAACTTCGACATATTAAAGGAAAGCAAAGCCAAAAGCGATAAGAAGATTGCTATACAGCTTAAGAAGGCACAAGTAAAGAACATACGCTTTACCTATATAGATAAAACACAGGCTACTAATGTAGACCTTAAGTTAAAGGACGTTTACCTGAGCGGCAATTTTAAAGATGAGTCTTTCCTGCTTGCGGCTAAAAGCAAAATCTTTGTCAATCGCATAGCTGCCAACGGCGAAGATTTCCTTTCGGGTAAAACTATATCGGCCGATGTAACACTGGATGTAAATAAGGCGAAGAAGAAATACCATTTCCGCAAAGGCGAAATTGCCATAGATGAAAGTGCCTTTACCATTACCGGTTTCTTCGCCTCGCTTAAGGACGGCACCAACCTCGATTTTAAACTGGTTAATCAGGGCAAGGATATTCAAAACCTGGTGGCCCTTTTGCCCGAAAAGTATAAGGCCAACCTGGCCAACGCCAACGGCAGTGGAGAGTATGCCATACAGGCCACGGTAAAAGGGCTTGCCGGCAAAGGCAGTTTCCCTTTGGTAAATGTTAGTGCCGACCTTAGAAACAGCGAGATTAAGCTCGGTGACTATAATAAGCTGCTGAAAAATGTAAACGCATCGGCTACCTATGGTATAGATGAGAGCGGCAACGATAAACTCGTTATCAGTAACTTCAATTGCACGCTCAACGATTTGCCCTTCAGCTTTAAACTTACGCTTACTAACCTGGCCAACCCGGCATTTGATTTCTACGCCAATGGGG
>DATGWP010000040.1:0-14386 GCA_035299425.1 Chitinophagales bacterium
TTGCGGAGGGAGGTAACCTGTGCATCCATAGTTACATCCACCTCCAGGCCGCTATCCATGTATTGATGAATGGCATCGATACAGTCTTTCTTTATCTTTTCTTTAAGCGGACAGGCAGGTGTGGTAAGGGTGACTTTAAAGCTAACCTTGTTGCCCTCTACCTGCACATTGCTAATCATGTTGAGGGTAACCAGGTCTTTTTTAATATCCGGGTCATCTACGTGGCGCAGCGCATTGAGGACGTCTTCTTGGGTAAAAGGCATGTTTTTAAATTAGGGTGCGAAGTTGTGTGTTGTTTGCGAGAACTGCAAGGTATTTAGAGGTAATTAGGTTAATAACCTTGGATAACGAAAATGTTAAATGTAGTAAGAGGTTGCATACCTACGGCATGCAAAGAGTGTAGATCGGTAGGTTTCTACCCATATTTTGTCCCTACGGGACAACGACCGCTCCGTTTTAATATGGCAGTGTATAGTGATAGCATGAATCGCAGTTAGGAATGCCCGGCATAGTGCCATCACAGGCCACATGCGTAGTTAATTCGCCGGCCTGAGGTAGGCTGCACCTAATAAGCCACGCCGCATTTCCAGCTCTATCAGGCGGCCATTTTTGTAGCGGTAATAGTAGGTGAGGCCATCCTGCATATCTGCCTTATAAACCCCTTCGCTTACTTTTTTGATAGTGCGGTACTCACCCATGCGCTCAGAGAATACACGGGCCTTGTCGCAAGGCTCGTGGAAGAACAAGTGAATGGTAGAGCAATACACCGGTGAGTTAATATTGAAGGTGCCGTCAAAGCGTTTCATCAAATATTTAGTGCCCAGCCAATTAATAGTTGTTACATCGGTTTTGCCATTACTGGACCCTTTGGAGTAGGAAGAAAAATACTGCCCTTTTTTATACATAATATCGTAATAAAGGGTAGTTGTGTGTTTGGTAAACAGTATGTGCGCTTCTGATGCACTGTTAAGCAGATATGTAACGATGGAGTCGTTTTTTACCAGTTTTTCAACGGTAGTTTTGCCAATATTGTTGCCAAACAGTATTACGTCAAAAACAAGTTTCTGCGAACTGGCGGTGAGAAGATGTAAAAATAAAAGCAGGGTAAAAATATATCTCAAATAGCTGTGTTTTAATTAGCGAACAAGTTTCATAAACACGCTGGCACCTTTACTCATCTCCAGCTCATACAACACACCGTTGCGGTAACGATAGATATTAGTAACCCCGTTTGCCATTTTGCATTGATAAACTCCTTCGGCAGTCTTTATGAAATTACAAAACTCGCCCAACCGTTCAGAAAATATCCGCGCCTTGTCTTTAGGTTCGGTCCAGTACAGGTGTATTGCTGAAAAGTCGAGTGGTTGGGCAAGCTGCAGGGCCTCCTCTCCTTTCTTAATCATGTATTTGGTTCCGTTCCAGGCAATGGTTACAATTTCAGTAACCCCATCTTTTACATTTTTGCAGTACGATGAAATAAGCTTTCCATCCTTATAAGTAATATCGAATACCATGAGGGAGGTTTTGTGCGTAAACAGTACATTAACTTCTGACGAACTGTTTAGTTTGTATTGTACCTCTCCGTTGCCCTTATCAATCCGCTCAATATGCGTTTCGCCAATTTTTTTGCCAAACAATTCTACCTCATAGGTATGCTTTTGGGCCGAGGCACAGATAGTAATGAAAAACAGAAGGGGGAGTAGGAATTTTGTCATGCTCCCGTGAAAATAAATTACTCTTTGATATTTATGGCTACCGGTGCTGTTTTTTTTGTGTTTTTTGGATAAAGCACTAAATGCTATACCCGTCGTGCTTAATCATGTAATCGGCTACATCGCGGCGCATATCCTTTGGGTTGATGTTGTAGCTTTTGAGCATACGGCGCATCAGCCTTTTTAAAATCAGCTTTTCGGCGCCACCGGCGTAGCTATCTATAGCATTGTTGGCCGATTTGCGCACCACATCCAGCGCATCGTATAAATACAACTGGGCCATTTTGGTTTTTACCTCCAGGGCGGCTTTATCTCCCGAAGGGTTTTGACTCAGCTTTTTAACACGCAGAAAAGCCGACTCGCATACAAAAGCCATAGACAGAATATCCGCCAGGTTCATTACTATTTCCTGCTCTTCTACCAGTTTCTCTTTCAGTTTAGCACCTGCTGCGCCGGTTATAATTAAAAAGATGCTCTTTAGGTTATTTACAAACTCAAACTCCATAGAAAGGAAACCTCCGTTGAAGGGATTGTAGTTTTGGGCAATAGCCGACGGCACCATTGATTTTGCAGCGCCAAGGTTTAGCTCTTTGGTTACAAAAGCGCGCTTATAAAACTCGGCCAGAGTAAGCATGCGGTTGATTTCATTCGTACCTTCGTATATCTTGGTAATACGCGCGTCGCGGTAAGCCATTTCTACACCGGTTTCCTGGCTGTAGCCCATGCCGCCAAATATCTGTATGGCCTCATCGCCGGTGTTGCACATGGCTTCGCTGCCCAATACCTTTAGCACGGCGCACTCAATGGCGTACTCGCGCATAGCATTTATTTTGGCCTCGTTGCCATTGCTGCCTGCCGCTAATAGCTCGGCGTGCTTTTTATCTACATCGGCACCTACCCGGTACACCCCCGACTCGATAGCAAAAAGATTGGTAGCTATTATGCCCAGCTTTTGTTTCATAGCCCCAAAGTCGGCAATTGGCTTATTGAACTGGATACGTGTTTTGCAATACTCCACTGTTTTATCCAAACCAAACTTCATCCCTCCTACCCCACCGGCAGCGATTTTAATACGTCCGCTATTGAGGATATTAAGCGCCATGTTGAACCCTTTGCCACGCTCGCCCAGCAAGTTCTCTTTAGGTATTTTACAATCGTTGAAAAACACCTGCACCGTACTCGATGCTTTGATACCCATTTTCTTTTCTTCCTTACCCAGCGATATGCCACCAAAGCTTTTCTCCACTATAAAAGCAGATAGTTTTTCATCATTATCTATTTTGGCAAACACCGTAAACACCTCGGCAAAACCGCCATTGGTAATCCACATTTTTTGCCCGTTTAAAATATAGTGTGTGCCTTCGGCATTGAGCACCGCACGTGTTTTACCACTATTAGCATCAGAACCTGCGCTTGGCTCGGTAAGGCAATAACTTGCCCCTTTTTCGCCGCTGGCTATGCCGGGCAGGTATTTTGCCTTTTGCTCTTCGGTGCCATACCAGGCTATAGGCAACGAGCCTATGGAGGTCTGGCAGCCGATAGTAGTGGCGAATGAAAAACCTCCGGCAAGGCCTTCGGTAAATAATAACCCTGTATTAAAATCGAGGCCCATACCGCCGTATTGCTCATCTATAGAAACACCGCATAAACCAAGTGCTGCTGCTTTATGAAAAATCTCCATCACCAGGTCTTTATCTTTTTCGGCGTCCAGGCTGGCTACCCGGCCTATACCCAGGCCGTGTACCTCTTTCAGCATAAACTCCTTAACCGTGCTAAGCACCATGCGTTGTTCCTCCGTAAACTCTTCGGGAATAAACACATCGGCCACGTTGGTGTCTTTTAAAAGAAAAGCGCCACCGGTAAGTTTTGTTTTTGCAGACATAGCAGGTTTTTAGGATTGGGTGAATTTATTACGAATATAACAGCCTGTGTGTAATAGTGCTGATGAGGCTGCCTGGAAAGCGGACACTACTGAAATTATTTTCAGACTTAATAATTTGAAAAACAATGAATTAGAATCTTAAGTGAAAAATATTTTTTGCCCATGCAACTCTTTTCCGTTTCCTGTGGTCTTAGTAGTATCAAGGCATAGAAGCCGAAAGATTTTTTGATAGTTTCCCCAAACTCAAAATCCCCGCTCCCCTGCGGGGATTTTTGTTTTATGGCTGTTTACCCGTTACTTGTGTAGCAACCGCCTGCGCAAAAAGCGTGTAGCCCATAGAGGTATTATGCGTATCGTTTGGCCAGTAATACACACTTATATTTTTAGCATTTACCCCATGGCCTTTAAAGTACTTATGAACATCTGTCACCTCATATCCCTTTTGGCGGGCATACTGAAGTACCGGATTGCAGTCTAAAGTATCGGCCTCTACTTCGTAAAGCAATGGGTTTAATACAAAAATGCACCGGATATTGTTTTGAGCGCAGAATGTGTTCGTTTTATCTACGCAATCATTCAAGGCAATAAAAGCATCGCCGGCTTTTTCATTCCAATCTCCTGCAATTAGAAATCTGTTGTAACCAAGGACTTTGTGAATGACCAATCGAACCAGGTATGAATGCGCATAGGCAATCTCCCACCATGGAGCTTTGCGGGTAAAGTGGGTGTTGCCATCGGCACCAAAGCGTTCGAAGCCGCCGCGGTTTACTGTTTCAAAAATATCGGAAGAGTTAATAGTAAAGAGTACCACATCGGGTTTATAGGCAATAAGTTTCTGCTTTAAAAACATGTATGCCCAAAACGGATCGTTGCCTGCAATGCCTGCATTAAATACCTCGCTCGAATCAATCATTGTTTGTAGTTGTGCGGGATACGATGAGTCGCGCGGGGCGCCTACGCCATCGGTAAATGAATCGCCTAAACAAGCAATGCGGAGTGGTTTCGTTTTTTCCAGGGGCCATTCGCGGTCGTTTGCACCTATGGAGTTAGCCCTTATCTCGTGGTTAAATTCTAAATGCGAGCGCGTTAGTTGCTGATCAGGCAGGTATGTATTAAGCCATCCCTTTTGCCCCGTAGTAAACTGCGAAACATAACCACCCCCATTGGTTTTTTCGTTGTAGGTGGCATATACACCAAGCATGCGCAGCAAAAACTCGCCCGCCAGCAGGCCCACTAAAAGTGACCCTGTCACTGCCGCAACTGCTACCCCGGTATTTTTAGATGGTGTTTTCATTTTAAACTAAACAAACATATAACAAATAGCCCCATACAAAAGGATGGGGCTATTTTCATTTTTGCGTAAAAAAAAATTATCGCATAAGTGTGATAGTGCCTTTGTATGCGTTATCGCTATGGTTGTTTATCCAAACAAACTTAGCGGTATACACATACACACCCGGCGGGGCCGCCGCACCTTTATAAGTGCCATCCCACGAGAAGTTAATATCGTTGCTAAAAAACACCTTTTCGCCTATACGGTTAAACACCGCTACTTCTATCTGCTTAATACCCGGCAGGTTGCCAAATATGTTCCAGCCATCATTTACGCCATCGCCATTAGGTGTAAATACATTTGGTACAAATACATCGTAGTTAGGAATAACTGTAACAGAAACGGTGGATACTCCTGTGCAACCAGCGCTATTGCTAAGTGTAACGGTATACACCGCCGAATAGTTGCCGCTGAAAACAGGGTCGGCACAATCGTAGCAATCTAAACCAAAGGCAGGCTGCCAATCGTAAGTAAGTGTGCCACTCTGGTTACTTACAGTTTGTAATTGCACACTGTTGCCCAGGTTAACTGTAACCGGATCTGGGGTTACAGAAATACTAAGCGAATCGGGCTCGATAATGGTGGCCGTTTCCGCCACAGTGCAGTTATTTGCATCGGTTACAGTAATAGTATAAGCCCCCGCCTGCAGGTTGGTAAATGCCCCTGTGTTATTCTGGCTGCCATTGCTTAGCGCATACGTATAACCCGGCACACCACCCAACGTACTGGTAAAATTAATCTGCCCGTTATTATAACCATAGCATGTAATATCTGTCGGGGCAAGCACATTTACAATTTGTGCCGGCTCACCAACAATAACAGAGGCCGAGTCTATACACGAGTTAACATCGCTCACAAATACAGTATAAGCAGCAGCACCTAAGCCAGTAAACTGTCCGTTCACATCATTCTGAAAATTAATACCATCGCTGGTTATAGTAAGCGAGTAAGGAGGTGTGCCGTTAGATGCCACGGCTGCTACTACACCATTAAGCTGTCCAAAGCAAATTACTTCTGTAGGTGTAGCGGTTACATCTAAAGCTATCGGCTGCGTAATAGTAGTACTGTTAGCTGCCGCACAGGCATTAGCATCGGTAACTGTATAAGCATAACTACCCGCAGCCAAACCGGTAGCCACATTGGTTATACTTACATTAGGATTCCATTGATAAGTATAGCCTGTACCGGGCGTGCCGCCAGTGGCCGTTAAAGTAATCTGCCCATCGCTGCCGCCTGCGCACTGCACATTTAAGTGGCTTTCGGAAACAACCAGTAGCGGTGGCTCGGTCAGGGTATAGGCCACCGTAACTGTACAAGCGTGGTCATCGGTCACAGTTAAGCTATACTGGCCTGCAGCCAGTGCTGTAACGGTGCTGCCGTTGCCCACGTTAGGGTTCCAGGTATAGATATACGGTGTGGTACCACCACTTGCTACTACCGATGCCTCGCCGGTGCTAACCCCATTGCAGACTAAATCGATTTGCGAAGGCACCGCAGCAAGTGCGGCAGTTGGTTCTGTAATGGTAGCCGTTTCCACCAGTGTACAGCTATTAACATCGGAAATAGTAACCGCATAGCTGCCTGCAGCCAAAGCGGTAGCAGAGCCTGTACTGCTTACATTGGGGTTCCAGGTATAGGTATATGTACCGGTGCCACCAGCAGGGGTAGTGGTTATGGTTCCATCATTAAAGCCAAAGCATGTAACATCTGTAAATACAGTAACCGCGCTTAGCGGTGCAGCCGGCTGTGTAATAGTAACAGCAGTATCGAGCGTACAGCTGGCCTGGTCGGTAATGGTAATGTTATACGTAGCAGCGGCAAGGCCGGTAGCTGCGTTGGTAGAGCTTACGTTGGGGTTCCATGTATAAGTATAATTAGGGCCCGAGCCACCGGTTACGGTAAGTGTAATGGTGCCCGTAGCAGCGCCAAAACAATTTACATCGGCCGAAGCTATCTGTACACTCATACCTCCCGGCTGATTAATTGTAAAGCTGCCGGTTTGGTTACACGAAGCGGCATCGGTAGCTGTAACAGTGTAGTTACCAGCCGGTGGTGCTATAGTTTGCAAATTGCCAGCGCCATTGCTCCAGGTATAGGTATATGGCAGCGTGCCACCTGCGGGGTTAGCAGTAGCGCTGCCATTGCCGCCAAAGCAGGCGGCATCGGTAGCTGCTACGGGCATGGTAACTGCTGCAGGTTCGGTAACGGTAGTAGTGCCTGTAAGCGAACAGTTATTAGCATCGGTAGCTGTTACATCATATGTTCCAGCCCCTATATTAGTTACTGGTGAACCGGTAAGCCCCCCCGACCAATTGTAGGTAACACTGCCGGTAGGGTTTGTAAATACAGCAGTGGCTGTGCCGTCGGTAGCACCGTTGCAGGTAGTATTGGTGCTACTTACGTTTAAAGTTTGTACACCCGGCTCAGTAACAATTTCAGACAGGGCTACCGTGCAGCCGTTGGCATCGGTTAAGTTACCGGCATAGGTAGCGGCGCCGAGGCCTGGCATAGTAGTAGTGCCGGCAGGTACAGGGTTACCCATAAAAGTATAAGGTGGAGTGCCGCCACCCACGGTTAATGTTACAGTGCCGTCGTTAGCACCATAGCAAGTAACATTTGTATGCGAGCTAACAGCTGATAAAGCTGTGGCAGGCTGGCGCAGGGTATCGGCCCCCATTATACTACAGCCATAAGTATCGCTGGCAGTAAAGCTATAAACCCCGGCAGCAAGTCCTGTTGGGTTGGTTCCCGATAGTGTATTCGGGTTCCAGTTATAGGTATAGCCCGGTGTGCCACCGCTAATATTAACTGTAATACTACCGGTGCTGGCCCCGTTGCATAATACATTTTGATGCGAATGCGCCTTGGTAACCCCAGATGAAGGCCCACCCACCGTTGTAGAACCAGTTGCGGTGCAACCATTAAAGTCGGTTACAGTAAGGGTATAAGTGCCGGTAACCAGGTTAAGGTTGGCAGTATCGGTTGCAAAATTGTTCCAGGCATAGGTATAGGGTGGGCTGCCACCAGTTACATGCGCAAATGCCTTGCCTTTGGCGTTGTAATAACAGCTATCTATAACAGTAGTAAATGCTATGGCTAAAGAAGGTACCGACGAAATAGTACCTGATGCAGTACCGGTGCAGCCGTTGGCATCGGTAACAGTAACAGAAATAGGCCCCGCAGCCAAATTTGGAGCCACCGGATTATTGGGATGGCCCCCGCTCCAGTTATATGTATACGGAGGTACCCCGCCAGATACAACGGAGGCTGTAGCCTGGCCGGTATTAGAGCCCGCACAAGCAACACCTGTAGTTGTCAGTTGTACGGTCATAGGTACGCTGGGTTGGGTAATGGTTATACTGCCGCTGAAAGCATGCGAGGGCAAGCCATCGGTATAATTGTAAGTATAAGTACCCGCCGGAAGGTTGGAAATAGTAGGACCAGAGCCACCATTGCTCCATGAAATATTTTGTGGAGGATTGGCCGTGGTAACCGTTAAGGTAGCGCTACCGTTGGTACCACCAAAGCAAGTAACGTTGGTTTTGGAAGTGCTGGAAGTAATTCCGCATGGTAGTGCAGAGATAGTTTCGGTGTATTGCAACAAGGCCGAGCAATTATTAGCATCACGAAAATCGGCAATCCAGGTGCCGGCGGGCAGTGATGTAGTGCCCGATCCATTAGCCGGTATACCGGCCCAGTTTACCCCGGTATAGGGTGGCGTGCCTCCACTAATTACAATAGTTGCAGAACCATTACTACCACAGGGAGCATTAACATGAGAGGTTGTAGCTGTTAAAGCAGTGGGCTGGCTAAGTGTAAACTGCGCCGAACTCTGGCAACTGCCGTCTGTTACTGTTACGGTGTATGTGCCGGCTGTAAGGCCCGGTAAAGTTTGAGCCACATTCCCGTTATTCCACAGGTAAGTATAGCCACCAAAACCACCGGTAGGCAACGCCTGTATACTGCCATTGCTACCTCCGTTGCATAGGGGGTTAGTTGGATTTGAGCCTATAACAATTGGTGCCCTTACCTCTACCGGGTGGGTAGCAGTAGCAGTGCAGCCATTCATATCTACTACTGTAAGGGTTGTAGTATAAACTCCGGGGGTGGTGTAAGTATGGGTGGTATTTACCGTGGCCAGTGTAGGGTTTGTAACAACTAAATCGGGTGTACCATCGCCAAAGTGCCAGGTTAACGATTGATATTGCCCCATAGAGGTAACACAAGGGTCGATAAAGCTAAAAGAGGCCGCGCTGTTTACACAAGCGCGCGGATCGTAATTATAGTCAATATACAACTCGTAGTTAAAGTTGCTGTAAATGCAATCACTTTGCGAAAAATTGTAGAAACCAAAGCGGCCTGGCTTGTAACAATCTGCCCAGTCAAACACCTGAGCGCCATCTACAAAAATAGTTGCCCTTGTGTAGGTAAGGTATAACTCAAAATTGTGGTTCTGGCCCTGGTTCCACCCGGCAGACCCGAAGTTGTTTTGCACTACGGTAAACTGAGGTGAACTTTGATGGTCCCAAAAATTGGGGTGATCGCTTACGCCCGGTGGAGGTGATGGCGATATATATCCATTCAACCTGCAAAGCGACATACCACTCGCAGCTCCTCCCTGGGCCTCCTGTTTCCAATCGTAAAGCCAGCAATCGAATGTATCGATAGGGTTTATCGGATTTAAAAAACTAAACACAAATCCCATCCAGTCGTCATCATTATCTGTAGATCTAAAACTGCCAGTGATGTGCACATTCATTAAATCAAAAGGGCTTACAAAAAAAGACTGGCTTCCGTTAACGCTTTGATAAATCTGAGAACCGCCCCCCTGCACGGACCAGTTGCCGTTATTGGGATAGCCGGCAGGTGTCCAACTATTAAAGTTTACATTGGTTAAACACTGGGCGGCACTATACAACGAAAATAAGCCTAAAGCAATGGCAAGTAAATTTTTCTTCATGCAGGTCAGGGGTTTGCTCGTGTAAGGTTTGAAAGTAAGTAAAAAAACGGCTCCGAAAAATATTTCTTATCTACCAAAGAAGGCATTTAAATGCAATGGGGTTGCATGTATCCTATTAAATTTATCCCCATGATTTCCCCGAAACCCCACCGCTTTGTTAATTGGGCAAAGAATGAGCGCTGTACAGCCCAAAATTACTTTCAGCCGCAAACAGAAACAGAGCTAATAACAATAATACAACATAAGCATAAGATACGGCTAACCGGTTCGGGCCACTCATGGAGTGCGGCCTGCCTGTGCGAAGACACATTGATTAACCTGGATAATTACAATAAAATATTATACATAGATAAGGCCAAACTACAGGTAAAGGTGCAAGCGGGTATTAAACTGCATGCGTTGATAAAACAACTGGATAGCGAAGGCCTGGCCCTCAAAAACCTGGGGTCAATTTGCTACCAATCGCTGGCAGGGGCTATAAGCACCGGTACCCATGGCAGTGGCATTACGCACCAGATACTTGGCTCGCAGATTGAAGAATTCACCCTGATAAAGGCCAATGGCGAAAAGATGCTGATTCACAGCAAGCGGGACAAAGAGTTGTTTAATACTGCCCTTGTAAACCTGGGTTGCCTGGGTGTAATTTCTGAAATTACATTAAATGTAACACCGGCATTTAACCTGCACGATTATACAGTGGCCGTGGGTTACGATGAAGCAGTAGAAAAACTGGAGGAATACGTGCAGGGCACACATCACTTTAAAATGTGGTGGTTTCCGCATACCGACAAAATGGTACTGTACCGATATAACCGCACTACCGAAAAAGTAAATGATTCGCGTTTTCGCCAATGGTTTATGGATGAATTTATATCGGTGAATGGTTACAGGTTGTTGTTACGCCTGGGTAATCTCCGACGTCCATGGCGAAAACTGATAAACAAATTACTGGTACAAAACTTTAAAAAACCGCTAGACCGTATTGCAACCAGCCACGAGGTGTTTATAGTGCCCGAGCCGCCACTGCACCGCGAGGTAGAGTGGGCCTTTGATATATCTGTAGCCAAAAACTTATTGCGCGAATACAAGCAACTGATTGAGTCCTCGGGCCATCTAATAAACTTTATACAGGAAATAAGGTTTACAAAAGCAGATGATTTTGCCCTTAGCGGATGCTATGGGCGCGATACAATATGGCTGGGGGCATACAATGCCGATAACCATGGCTGGCAGGATTTGAAAACTGATTTTGAAGCACTGGCAAAAAAGTATAAGGGCAGGCCTCATTGGGGCAAAGAGTTCAGTATAGATAAAGGGTATCTGCAATCTGTATATCCGCAGTTTGAAACGTTTAATAAGTTGCGAAAACAATTGGACCCTACCGGGAAATTTGAAAATGAAATGATGGAAAAAATTTTCAATTGATGTTTCGACAAATTTTTATTGTATTACATATAGTTACCTTTCTTGTATAAACAAAAGCAAAATGATAGCTTAGTTTTTTAACCGCACGGTGATTATGAATAATATTAGAATAGAAATAAGATATGCAGTATTAATCAGCTTACTTATGCTTTTGTGGCTAGCGCTGGAGTATATGGTGGGGCTCCATGATATATATATAGGTTGGCACCCCGTAATTACGTGGTTTGCATTGCTGATTCCCATAGTGTGCACGCGGTTAGCCATAAGAGAAAAAACCGAACTGCTTAACGGTAAAATCACTTTTAAGCAGGCATTTGCAAGTGGTTTTCTTATTGCGTTTTTTGCAGCAGTGCTGGCAATACCGGTGCAGGTTATTTTTCATAAAGTAATTAACCCCGACTTTTTTGATACTATGCTTGCCTACACGGTAAACCGCGCTGAGAGCCTGAAAATGAACACCCTAAAAGCCCGTGAGGAAGCCAAATTGTATTTTAACCTTACCTCTTACATTATACAAAGCGGCTTATCTACCCTTATAATTGGCACCGTGATAGCCCTGGTAACCGCCTCGCTTATGAAAACAGAAAAATAACCCCCATGGAAAAAAGTTTATTCATTCTTTGTCTGGTACTTTTCTTTGCCTGTAACGGTGCCAGCGCTCAAAAAAATGAGGACAACCTGAAACCCTACTTTTTTGTATTGCTGAAAAAAGGGCCAAACCGTACACAGGATTCACTAACCGCCGCTAAAATACAGCGCGGCCACCTGGATAATATTAACCGTCTGGCGGCCTCGGGTAAATTGAATGTAGCCGGCCCGTTTTTAGATGACGGCGATATGCGCGGCATATTTGTGTTTGACTGTAGTACCGAGGATAGCGTAAAAACCATGCTGGATGCAGACCCTGCTATAAATGCCGGAAGGTTAAGCTACGAAATACACCCCTGGATGACACAAAAAGGAACCTGTTTTAGGTAACCTTGCACTGGCCCCCTGCATGTGTAAATGATTATAATCAGCAGCACTGAGGTTTGTTTTGCCTAATTGCAAATTTGGTGTAGGTTTGGCGCCGCCGAAAACAGGCACTACATAATAGATGAATTGGATTTATAGTAAATGGTGGAAATGGCTGAGTGTTATTCTGCTTATATACGTTACAGCCGGTAGTTTTTTTATTCCACTCGGGCCCGGCATTACCAAAGTGAGCCCCGTAGCTATGTATACCGATTCGGTTTATACATTCGAAATTACAGCCTACCACTCGCATTTTACCGACCCTAAGGCAGGAAAGGTGCAGCTTTGGTTTAAAAACCGAAACAATTACTATTCTCCCCTGTCTTTTAAAGTGATTGATAATGACAAAGCCGAAGCACAATTTGCTGTAAACGTTTTGCAGCAGGATAGCTTTCGCCCCGGCAGTATAGATGTGGTGATAAATGACGACCTGGATGGCACCTTTGCCCTGCGCGATGCTATTACGCTGGTGAAAACACAAGCTGCAGATAGCACTGTTTCAGATAGTGCTAAAGTAGGTGTTGCCTTACTAACTACTACTGAGCCCGAAGTAAAAAGCAATCATAACAACCTGACGTGCTTCCCTTACCGCGAAATATTGTATGAAACTATCCGCAACACATTTTTTCATGTGCCTATGTGGTTTGCCATGACCATGCTTGTGTTTTTCTCCTGTATTTTCAGTATCCGCTATTTAATGGGAGCAAACTCTGCCGCTGCTAGCAGCTATGATATAGTGGCCGAGCAAAGCGTAGTAGTAGCCATGTTGTTTGGTGTGTGCGGCTACCTTACCGGTTTAATATGGAGCAAATACACCTGGTATATAGGTGTAAGCTGGGGCGATGTAATACGCAAGCTGCTGCTGGAAGATATTAAGATGGCTGCGGCACTTGTTGCTATGTTCTTTTACTTTGCCTACCTTATAATCAGAGGTGCCATCGCCGACAAGAAAAAACGAGCGAGCATATCGGCTATCTACAATATTTTTGCCTTTGTAATATTTATACTGTGTGTATTTGTATTGCCGCGGCTTACCGATAGTATGCACCCTGGCAATGGCGGCAACCCGGCCTTTAGCAAATACGATCTGGATAGCACTTTGCGTGCATTCTTTTACCCAGCTGTAATAGGCTGGATTTTGCTTGGCTTCTGGATTCTTGCTGTGCTTATCCGCCTACAGTTAATTCAACAAAAACAGGAACAATGAAAAAGTTTTTAAACCTTTTAATACTAACTTTTTTATCGCTGGCCACCTTTGCACAAGGCGAAAGCGGCACGAACGATTTTTTTAAAAGCAACCTTAAGATATATGTAGTGGTAGCTGTACTTACAATCATACTTGGTTGCATTTTTGCGTTCCTGTTTTCTATTGAAAGAAGGCTAAAGAAGCTGGAAGAAAAGTAGAATCTGCCCTAATCCGCTCAACCCAACGAGCAATATTTTTGCGGTATAGAAAAGCCTGCATTGCATTAAAATAAACACACTATTAACATGCTGTGGAAAGAGACATAGGCTTTCAAGAGGGTTTGAAATACATTTGTTCACATACCATAGACCATAGTTATATGAAAAAAATATTGGCGCTTGCCGCACTTATCGTTTGCCTGGCACAGTTCAGCTTTGCACAGGAGCTTACCAAGGCAGAGAAAAAACGACTGAAAGATGAGTTAAAGACTTACGAAAAAGACCTGGCCGGCTACAAGGCCAAAATGGAAGATATACGCGCTACGCTCGATAGCAACGAGGCAGAAATTAAGCGCCTAAAGGATGACCAGGCCTACGCCAGTACCAAGCAGGCCGAACAGGAGAACACCATTGCCACTATGGATACCGACCTAAAAAAAGCAAAGCAAGAAATAGCCTTGCTAAAGGGTGAAACTGTAGAAGATGCAGACTCGGAAATAGTAGCCAAAGTGCAAACACACATAAACAATGCTCCGCAAAAAGGCACCGTTTACAAAGTGCAGATAGGCCTTTACAAAGACTTTAATATCAATAAGTATTTTGACCAGCCACGCTTTATAGGATATGAAGAGGTAGATGGAATGAACCGTTATATT
>DATGWP010000041.1:0-54939 GCA_035299425.1 Chitinophagales bacterium
GTATTGACCGAAACGCATTAGGCTGTTATACCTCCGAAAGGATTTAAAACCCTTTTGGGGGTAGCAAATGCAATGTGTGGGCAAACCGAAAAACAAATTGAGCAATGAAGCTTTGGGATGATATAAGGAATTATTTTTACCGCAGAAGTGTAGAGGCAAAGCTGGAAGGGCAAAAAACACAGCGCACGCTAACCAACCTGAAGGATGCAAAAAGCATAGGTATAGTGTACGACAGCACCAACCCCGATAACGATATTATTATCACTAAATTTGCCGAGCAACTGAGGCAGCAGGGCAAAACGGTGGAGATACTCGGGTTTGTAAACGATAAAAAGATAGACCACAAGGCGGATATACTGGTGTTTAACCCCAAGCAGTTGAGCTGGACACAGATACCGAGTGATGAGCGGGTAGAGGAATTTGTTAACAATGATTTCGATTTGCTGTTTGCAGCGTTTACCAGCTTAAGTTTGCCACTGGAATATGTGGCGCGGGTAAGTAAAGCCAAATGGCGGGTAGGCGTGTATGATGATAAAAAGACCGACTACTACGAGATGATGATAAAAGTGGGCGACAATGCCGGTGTGCAGTATTTTTTAGAACAGGCAACACATTTTTTAAATAAAATTCAATATGATTCAAAGTAAGCTGAGGGGTACCGGTGTGGCCCTTGTTACACCGTTTACAAAAACCGGACAAGTAGATTTTAACGGTCTTGAAAAAGTAATAGACCACAGCATAAAGGGTGGGGTTGAATACGTGGTTAGCCTTGGCACCACCGGCGAAAGCGTAAACCTGGATAAGCAGGAGAAACTGGACATATTGAATTTTACGATAGAGAAAGTAGCTAAGCGCGTACCGGTAGTGGCAGGCTTTGGCGGCAACAGTACCCACCAGGTAATTAAAGATATGGAGGAGTTCCACTTTAAAGGCGTAGATGCTATCCTGTCAGTGTCGCCTTACTACAACAAGCCAACACAAGAAGGTATTTACCAGCACTACAAAGCCGTAGCCGCAGCAGCGCCGCGCCCCGTTATATTATACAATGTGCCAGGCCGCACCAGCAGCAATATGCTGGCAGCAACAACATTACGCTTAGCAGAGGTAGATAACATTATTGGTATGAAAGAAGCCTCGGGCGATTTTAACCAGTGTATGCAGATAGCCAAAAACAAACCAAAGGATTTCCTATTGGTATCGGGCGATGATAACATTACGCTTGGTTTGCTGGCCTATGGTTTAGATGGAGTGATATCGGTAGTGGGCCAGGCCTTCCCGGCAATATTTACCGAGATGGTTCGCCAGGGCTTAGCGGGCAACTTTGAAGAGGCACGGAAATTGCACTTTCAGTTAAACGATATTACCGATATGCTGTTTGCAGAAGGTAACCCGGCCGGTGTTAAGTATGCGCTTGAACTGCAAAACATTTGCAGCGCCGATGTGCGCTTACCACTGGTAGGTATATCAGATGAGCTGAAAAAGAAAATGAAAAGTGCAGTTGATAAATTGGAACCGGCAAATACAAAGCAGGTATTGCAGGTGAGCTAGTTTGATGATTAACAGGGGGAGATTGCTTCGGTCGCAGAGCCTCCCTCGCAATGACGAAAGATATGAAAACTTTAGTGCTCGGTGCATCTACCAATACTTCCCGCTACTCTTACAAAGCCATGAACCTGCTGCGTGCCTACAAGCACGAAGTGCTGGGTGTGGGTCGCGATTTGGGTAAAGTGGGCGATGTAGAAGTAAAGCCGGACTTCCCTGCCGATACCGATATAGATACCGTAACCATGTATCTTAACCCCATGCACCAGCAGCAGTATTACGATAAAATAATAGCCGCCAAGCCGCGCCGCATTATCTTCAACCCCGGTGCCGAGAACGACGAACTGGCCGACCTTGCCAACAAGAATGGCATAAAAACTGAAGAAGCCTGCACACTTGTACTGCTGAATACAGGGCAGTATTAAGCAGCTTTTATTCCCTACCTACAGTCGATAAAAAATACATACTTTCAAATTATTAAAGGCTAAACTCCATTTGATGGTTCTTTCCTTCGAACCCATTTCATTCCATTGTCCTTCTCCTTTAGGAGAAGGTGCCCGAAGGGCGGATGAGGTGGAGAGGAAAGATGCCGAAGGCAGATAGGAGAGGCTGTATCTAAACCACAAACAACTATGGCTTACACAGATGGCATGCTTAAAGACGGCGCATTAAAAGGACGCACAATATTAATCACCGGTGGCGGCACAGGCCTCGGCAAATCGATGAGCAAGTATTTTTTAACGCTGGGTGCCAATGTGGTTATCACCAGCCGCAAGCTGGATGTACTGCAAAAAACTGCTGAAGAGTTAATGGCCGAAACCGGTGGACAGGTATTGGCGCTGCAGTGCGATGTGCGCAAATACAACGAAGTAGAAAATGTATTGGCAGAAACCATTAAGAAGTTCGGCAGCGTAGATACACTGATAAATAATGCAGCCGGTAACTTTATATCACCTACCGAGCGCCTGAGCAACCGTGCATTTGATACCATAGTAGATATAGTATTGCGTGGTTCATACAACTGCACACTGGCCTTAGGCAAACACTGGATAGCGAATAAAGAGCGCAACAAAAGCGTATTGAGCATAGTAACCACTTACGCATGGACCGGTTCGGGCTATGTAGTGCCATCGGCTTGCGCCAAGGCCGGTGTATTGGCTATGACACGTTCACTGGCTGTAGAGTGGGGCAAGTATGGTATCCGTTGCAATGCCATTGCACCGGGGCCGTTCCCTACCAAGGGCGCCTGGGATAGATTAGTACCCGGCGAACTGCAGGAAAAAATGGACCTTAAAAACCGCGTACCGGTGCAACGCGCCGGTGAGCACCAGGAGCTTTGCAACCTGGCGGCTTACTTAATCTCCGATTTCTCTGCTTACGTTAACGGCGATGTAGTAACCATTGATGGCGGCGAGTGGCTGCAGGGTGCTGGTGAGTTCAACATGATGAGCGCCGTAACCAACGAGCAATGGGATATGGTAGAACAACTGACAAGAGGCGCTAAGAGCGAATAGCTTCGTAATTCGGATTGCGGAATTTGGAATGCGGAATTGAATACAAAACAGCCGGGTAGCTAAATAATGCTAACCGGCTGTTTGTATTTTCCCCTCTTGAGAGGGGTGGTCGGTGCTTAGCACCGACCGGGGTGTGTTGCTGTTTATATTTAGAAGGCGGCCTTACTTGCCACTTCCTCCGATGTCAACCCATACAACGCCGGCACCTCTACTCCCATCAGTGATAGGTATAAATAAATCTGACCGCGGTGATGTATTTCATGCTCTGCCATTAAGCGCAGCCATTTCCAAACCGTAATAGGCGAGTTACCTGGTGTAAGGCACTTTGCGTTTATTTGTTCTTCACTCAGCGCATAAAATATCTTCATGCTTTCGGCATGGGTAGTATCTAAAAAATGCAGCACCTCAACGTAGGTTGCACCGTATTCCTTTCCACAGCCTTTATAATGCGATGGCTTGCCTTGTGCATTTTCGGCATACATCATGCGCTCTATACAGGCCAGGTGGCGTATCAGGTCGCCCAGTGTAAATTTGCCTTCGCGGTAGGTCCAGTCAATTTTATCGGGCAGAATTTTGCTAATGATAAGTTTAGTGCGGCTACGCACTTTATCGTAGTAATCCAGAAATTCGTGAAAGGTTTTTAAATCCATTAGGCCGGTTGTTTTGTGAAAGATAAACTATTTTGCGTTCGTGATTTCCACCGATACCATAGTTGCACTTGCCACACCTGCCGGAGTAGGGGCCATTGGCGTTATTCGCCTGTCGGGTAACGATGCTATTGCCGTGGCCGGCAAAGTATTTAAAGGCAAAGACCTGACACAGCAGCCGTCGCACACCATCCATTACGGGCACATTGTAGATGGCGATAAAATAATTGACGAGGTGATGGTGAGCCTCTTCCGTGCGCCTAAAAGTTTTACTACTGAAGATGTGGTAGAGATTAGTTGTCACGGCTCTCCTTTTATTGCCGAGCAGGTTCTGCGGGTGCTTATACAAAACGGCGCGCGCTCGGCTAAGCCCGGTGAGTTTACACTCCGCGCTTTTATGCATGGGCGTATAGACCTTAGCCAGGCCGAAGCAGTAGCTGATATCATTGCCTCTAACTCGGCAGCCTCGCTCGACCTTGCACTAAAGCAAATGCGTGGTGGCTTTAGCAACGATATTAAAATACTACGCGGCGAGCTGGTCAACTTTGCATCGCTGATAGAGCTTGAACTCGATTTTGCCGAAGAAGACGTAGAGTTTGCCGACCGCAAAAAACTGATTGAGTTAATCGAGCTGATACAATCTAAACTGCGTCCGCTGATAGAATCGTTCCGGTTGGGCAATGTGATTAAGCACGGTGTAAACACCGTGATAGCGGGCAAGCCCAACGCCGGTAAATCAACCCTGCTGAATGCACTGCTGAACGAAGAGCGCGCTATAGTATCAGACATACCCGGCACCACGCGCGATACTATTGAAGAAGTGCTGAACATACGCGGCATACAGTTCCGCTTTATAGATACCGCCGGCATACGCAGCACAGTAGATGTAATTGAAAAGATGGGGGTAGAAAAAACCATGGAGAAGCTAAAGCAAAGCTCCATCTACATTTACCTGTTTGATGTAAACACCACCACACCCGAAGAGCTATTGCAAGAGGTAAAGCAACTGGAGCTAACCAACTTTACCGGTTTAATTGTCGGCAATAAAATAGACAGCGCCCACTGGCAGGATACGGCCCCGTTTTACTGGATACTGAAAAACAGCCCCGCCACAGCGCACCTCAACCTGCACGACCAACTGCATTTTATATCGGCCAAAACCAACATGCACACCGACCAGCTAAAGGATAAACTCTACGTGCTGGCCACCGCCAACCTGCAACCCGACAACACCATAGTAACCAACACCCGCCACTACGAAGCCTTGATGAAAGCCAACGCCGCCCTCAACGAAGTTAAAGCCGGGGTAACCAACCAAAACACCGGTGAGCTAACCTCGCTGGATATTAAACGCGCTTTAGAGCATCTCGGTGAAATCAGTGGTGAAGTAACCAATGATGAGATACTCGGGAATATCTTTAGTAAGTTTTGTATTGGAAAGTGAAGTTCACTTTGGGTGAATTTGCAATTTTGTTAATCAGAAAAACTATAGATTGAAGGTGTTAACAAGTTAAAATAGTTTTACTTGTGTTTCCTTTTTGGGATAAAATACACCAATGATAACAAAAGGATTGTTTGCTCTGCGCATGTGCCACTCTTTTGTTGTTCCAAGAAACAAGTAAATGTCCTTTTCCTTTGAAAATTTATGTTCGTATTGTTCTCTTACTTTTTGTAAAGCAGCAACTTCGTTTCCATCTGCACCTCTCAAGCAATTCCAATACAATGCTCCTATTTCCCAATCTTCAATCATCAGTGTGCTTGACACTCCTTCATCATCTAAAAAAGTGTATGAAAATTTGAACGGTAATTTCGGGATCAATATTTCGGGAGATTTATCACCACTAAACAAATCGCCTTGCTTACGCAATTCTAACCATTCGTTTTTCCATTCCCTTGCATCGCTTTCAATTTTGAATCCGACAATTTTTGAAGGCTTGAATGTGGCTAAGGAAACATTTGTTGGTGCTTCGGAATCTTTAAGCAGTTTAGCTTTGTTAGTATAGACATTTGTGAGGCAAATTTCTTTTCTGCCTGCCCAATTTCCATAAGTGTCTAATCGTTTTCCAATTTCTAAATCTCTGAAATCATAATGCTTTGGCGAATAGCTTTCGGGTCTGAAATCTTCCTTTCGTCTATTCAACTCCAATTCAATCCACGTATATTTTACATTGTTCACTTTGCCCGAACCTTTTAGGTCAAGCAAAAAACTTAACGGCACTGGATAAATACGAATCCATTCACCGCTTTCTAAAACACCTGCTGTGCAAACTAATTCATCATAGCTTCTTGATGGTAAAGGATAGGTTGTAACGGTAATCAGGACTTTTGTTTTTGCCATTCCTAAATGTGTTTTACTTCATACGCAAAATCAGGAAGTGCTTGAATAGCTTCTGCTAGGTGTTTGCGGTGGCATTGGCAAATGTTGGCTTCAAAGCATGTTAAGGCAATGCGTTTTTGTTCTTTCAACAAATTCAAAATTTTATTTTGCGATTGGGTTGTTTTGCTCAAATTATTTTTACGATAAACGCTAAATAATTTATCATAATCGGCTTGCGAATTCAATTCTTGCCGCTGGTCGGATTGAATTCCTACTTCGGGAAAATGCAAATATTGTATTCCTAAATAGCCGCAATATTTTGTCAACTGGCTCTTGCTAAAGCCGTATTTCATACTTAGCGGATTGTTACGAACATCCACCAAAACTTTTACATCGTTCTTTAGCAAGCGAACCAAATATTCTTCCAACGAAATGCCTTCGTAGCCAATTGTAAATAAAATGGTCTTGTTGCTTTTGGGTTTTGCATCATTTACTTTTTGCAATTCTGTTGCATTCAAAATGTCTGTTGCGGCTTCGCTTCGTGTAGCATAAAACGGATAATTCAAATAAGTGTGTTTCATTAAAGCCCGCGCATTCATGCCACCGTAATTTGCTTTTACTTCTTGTAAAAACCTTTTGTCATCGGGCTTAATTTGTTTGAGGTAATCGGTTTTGTCAGTTTTGGTGTAGCTGGTTTCGTCTGATGTAAGTTGTAACCGTGTTACCATTGCTGTTAAATCGGCATGTGCGCTGTAAGAGTAGCACCCAAATTTATAAGGAACGAAATCGTATTCAGCTTTTTGTTGCCGTTGGGTGAAAAGAAAAAGAAGTTTCTGTAAGCGGATTTTATCCAACCTACCTTCAAATAGTTGAAGTAAAGCAAATATTATTTTCCGTCTATAAAACATGCTGCAAAGTTAGGTTTCTTCCACGGGTTTGACGCGAATTCTTTCAACAGTTAACTGTCAATTGACGAGATTATGTTCCAGGATTTAGGAAAAAAGCTTTAATAGTAATGAGCATTGCCTTAGTAGCAGCTTCCTCAAGTTGATTTTGATTTTTAAACCAAGTATCCATTTCCAAAAACGGCTGTTTTAAATTCATGTGAACATACCTGTTTCTTAGTTTACGAAGCACTTCGACTTCTTCACTCTGATAAAATTCTTGTAGAAGTTTAGCGGTACCTATTTTATTATCCCCTGATTCCGTTTCTCTAAAATGAGAATCCATAACGGCAATTGCCATTACTAGTACAGATATCCATGCTCCGGCGCAATAAGCACGTCTCATGTCGAAAAATAATGCAGTAGAATGCTCGCTAACAAGATAGCTGCCTACTTCTGCATCCTGAATTTCCTTACCTATCCACGCATCTCTTTTTTTCCAAACATCTAACGGAGTCGGTTCAAACACATCTTCCATTTCTATTTATTGTTCTTTACGTTGGTAAATATTTTTGTCATTGCTTGCCACGTTATTTGTCCTTTGCGTTCAGGAACGTTATTTCATTAATACAATCATCTCGCCACCCGCGCATAATAATGTATCACCGCACCACTGGCAAAGGTTTTTGTTTTCAGTAGTTTAAGCTGAAACATTTCGGGTACGTTTTTAAATAAACGCAAGCCGCTGCCCGCTACTACGGGGTGTATGCACAACTGATATTCATCTATCAGGTTAAGGTTAGTGCATTGCGATATAAGGCCGGGGCTGCCTACAAAAAAATCTTTGCCGGGTTGTTGTTTAAGTTGCAGTATTTCATCTTTTAGCTCCTGCGTGGCCAGCCGCGAGTTTCTCCATGTAACATCTTTCAGCGTGTGCGAAAACACCACCTTCTCTATATCATCTATGGCTTTTGCAAAATCATCCATCGCCTTTTCGCCGCTGGGTTTAGCTACCAGTGCAGGCCAGTAATCTTCCATTAACTGGTAGGTAGTGCGGCCGTATAAAATAGTATCGGCGCTGCGCAGCAGCTGGGTGTAATGGTTATGTATTTCTTCATCGGGTATACCGGCCGTGTGGTCGCAGTACCCATCTATGCTCATATTAATGGCAGCTATTAGTTTTCGCATGTTGCTCTGTTATTCAGCTTTTAAAAAAACCGGCTAATAAAACTCATCATTTTATTTATAGCATCCTGCGTGTTGGTGGCGTTCCAGGTGCCGTGGCCTTCGCCGGGATACATGGTGGCCTCGTTATACACGCCTTTGGCTGTTAACTCATCGTGCAGCAAACCCATTTGGCTGCTGGGTATCAATGGGTCGGCACTGCCGTAAAATGAAAGTGTTCTGGGAGATGATGGAGTAACCCGCTTAGCCGGGCTCACCTCTGCAAACAAGGCGGGGTTCTGTGTGTAGCTGGCGCCCGGAAAAGCTGCCACTACGCCAGCCAGCACGGGGTTGTTGGTGTACGCCGTATCGGTAAAATCGGTAGGCCCCACGGTATTGCACACAGCCTTTACATAATGGTTGCCATCAAACGCATAAGCATACAGCAACGACAAATGACCACCGGCCGATGCACCGAAGAAAAAGTATTGTTTAGATACTCCATACTTAGGCAGTTGAATTTCATCCAGCGCAGCCTGTATATCGTTTATCTGCTTAGGGTAGCCGGGGCTGCCAGCAGTAGCTAACCGGTAATTCAAATTGATAACCGCATAGTTAGGGTACAGGTTTTTAAGCCCATCTAAAAAACTGCTGTAGTCTGCCTTGTCGCCGCCGGTCCAGCCGCCGCCGTGTACCAGTACAAATACCTTAGTGCTATCGGCGCTACGGTTAGCGGGCAGGTATATGTCCATCTTCTGTTGGGCATCTCCTCCATACGATATATTCTGTAGCGAGTAAGCGGTGGCAGCGTTGTATGTATCGCCGGTAATATTGTGATTAATGCACGAGCCCAGCGCCAGCAGGCACACCAGGCAAAGCGTTGCCGGCACATAGGCCATTTTTTTTACCTGCATTTTATTCATATACATAAAATATTTACAACGCAAAAATACGCTTTTCGGCGCAGTGCCCGGTGCTATACTATTAAACTCCCTGCACCTCAAAATTTCTTATTATTGCACCAGTTTAATACATGCACCTCAAGCCATAGAATAAGGGCCGCCGCTGGCGGCTTTTTTTAATAGATAACGGTGCCGGTATTAAACCCACAGTGGCATGAAAAAGGATAATCTATTTACAGAGTTTTTCGATAGCGAAAAAACAGGTGGCCTGTTGCTGATAGTGTGCACCATACTATCGCTGGTGCTGGCCAACACACCGGTGCAGGAGAGCTACCTTAACTTTTGGCATATTGAGTTTGCCGAGCACACCATAGCACATTGGGTTAACGACGGGCTTATGACCATCTTCTTTCTGCTGGTGGGGCTAGAGCTGGAGCGTGAGATATATGCCGGCGAATTATCAAGTATTAAAAAAGCATCGTTGCCCGCCTTTGCTGCACTGGGTGGTATGCTGGTGCCGGCCGGCCTGTTTCTGTTGCTTAACTATGGCACATCCACGCAAGCGGGCGCAGGCATTCCCATGGCTACCGATATTGCCTTTGCCATTGGCATACTGGCCCTGGTGGGCAACCGTGTACCACCGGCGCTAAAGGTGTTTTTAACTGCACTGGCTGTAATAGACGACCTTGGCGCTATACTTATCATAGCCCTGTTTTATACCAGCACCATTGTATTCTCCAACCTGTTTATATCGCTGGGTATATGGGCGGTACTGCTGGTGCTAAACCGGCTTAAGGTGCATAGCGTGTGGCCTTACTTACTTGGCGGCATAGGCAT
Organism: Chitinophagales bacterium; assembly: GCA_035299425.1. GTDB lineage: Bacteria > Bacteroidota > Bacteroidia > Chitinophagales > LD1 > Bog-950. The sequence goes on from DATGWP010000041.1 coordinate 9,808, forward strand.
GTGGTATTTTATGCTACACTCGGGTGTGCATGCTACTATTACCGGTGTGCTGCTGGCCTTTGCCATACCGTTTGGCGATGGCACCCGCCTGTCTATATCGTACAAACTTCAGCACTGGCTGCACAAGCCGGTAGCCTTTGTAATACTACCGCTGTTTGCGCTGGCCAACACCTGCATAGTGCTGGAGCCCCAATGGTATACCGGCCTGGCCATGCCCAACAGCATAGGTATAATGCTGGGGCTGGTAGTGGGCAAGCCGCTGGGCATTATGTTGTTTTGCCTGGCAGCCACATGGCTGGGCCTGGGCAAACTACCCGGTGGGGTAAAGTGGAAACACCTGATGGGTGCCGGGTTGTTAGCCGGTATAGGTTTTACCATGTCTATATTTATTACCATGCTCGCCTTCGATAATAAGGGCGACATAGAGCATTCTAAAATTGCTGTGTTGCTATCATCGGTAGTGGCGGGTGTAGTGGGATTTGTGTGGCTGCGGTTGGCTACGCGCCAAACAAAAAACGCCCATGTAAAGCATAACAAAAAACACCGATAGCTTGCCAAAGCCCCTTACCTCTTTAGCAAAACCACCGGCGCAAACTACACTCTAAAACTCTTTGTTTACATCTCGTTTTATCTCCATCCTCCGCCCAGCACCTTGTAAATATTTACTTCGGCGCTTCTAGTTGGGTAAGCAGCACCTCCATATAATCGGCGCTATTTACTTATCCTTTCGGAGGACTACTTGGTAATGGGTATAAAAACCTGAGCAATAGTCCCGGTTTGCAAAGAAGAAATCTCCGCCTTGTCGGCAACTGTATAACTTATCCCGGTTTGATTAACAGCGCTCATTGTCCGCATACGGTCGTTCATTATATCCATGGCATGGGTTTCGTTCGTATGGGATGGCCGGTTTTTCATCTTTAGTGATTTTTGTATCCCTATACCGTTATCATCTATAACACAAACCAGGCCGCCGTCCTTAATAAAAAAATCAATTTTCAATTCGCCCATTTTTTCCATGCTTCCAATTTTACCATGCTTTACAGCATTTTCCACAAAGGGCTGTATTATCATTGAGGGAATTAATATGTTTTCAGGATTGATATTGTCGTGAAACTTAACATGGTAATCAAACCGGTTATTAAATCGCATCTTTTCAAGACCCAGATAAAGCTCTACAAACTCAGCTTCCTCGGCAAGGGTTATTTCGTGGCGCCGCGAATGATTGAGTGTTTTGCGTATTAACTTAGAAAAGCTTGATAAATAGCGGCGTGCAGAGGAAGAATCGTTACTAAGTATAAAATCCTGAATGGCATTAAGGCAATTGAAAATAAAATGCGGATTCATTTGTGCGCGCAATGCCTGCAACTCATGGTTAGCAATCTGTCGGTTCATTTCGGTTTTTGCTTCCTCGCGCCGGCGTATGCGTCGGACTATTAATACAGCAATAATTACTACCAGGGCATTCGCTAATAAAAAAACAATGACACTAAACCACCACTTTTTATAAAAAGGTGCCCGAATAGTGAACCGATAAATTGCCGGGTGGGTACTTTCTAAGCCCGAGTTGTTAATACAAAGAACTTTAAAAATATAATTGCCTGGTGGCAAGCGTGAAAACTGCACGGAGGTACTGTTACTATATGTCCAGGAGGTATCAATACCTTCCAGTTTATACTTGTAATTTTGCTTGCCGGCAACTTTGTAAGTTAAGCCCGTGTAATTGAACCCGATACTGCTGCCAAAATCTAAAACACTTTGTTCTTGCAAAGTATGTGGGCTATTATTCAGGGTCAATCCGGTAATATATACAGGTGGTGGTACCGTGTTTTTAGTAGCCACAAGCGGGTCGAAAGCTGTAATCCCCTTTTTATATCGAACCCAAAGAATGCTACCATTTTTCACAACCTGGTCAATGTCGTTATTTAGTAAGCCATCGGCTACAGTATATTGCCTTATGCTAACTACAAAAGGGTTAAAAGAAAATGATACTGCGTTAAGGCCGCGATTGGTGCCTACCCATATCCTACCCGGTCCATCAACACAAATACTTCTACACATATTTGTGCTTAATCCATTATTAACTGTAATGCGGTAAATGCTATCACCTTTAACTATAAGCAACCCGGCACTTTTTGTGGCAGCCACCAGGTTTCCATCACATAACTTCAGGTCAGTGAAGCGTTGCTTAAATAATTCATTATCGCGCCCCCAATAATGAAGTGAATCTTTGCCATAACTATATAACCCTTCAACAGTTGTTATAATTACGTTGCCACTTGTATCCACAACCATTTTGCCAGCTCTCGCTGGCAAAAGCACACGCTTTTCTATAGAAAGATCAGCGTGGTTAATTTTAGTAAGATTGGATAAATTAAGAGACCAGACATTCATATCCCGGTCTTCCTGGGTCATGCGCGAATGTGGCTCTATGGTCGTGTCTTTCGCAAAATCAAGATACTTAATCAATTCATCCGATTTATTCAGAATTGCTACGCCCCCGGCCGTAGAAAGCCAGGTAGTACCATCTGAATGTTTCAGGCCATTCCACCAAACCAGTTTATTGGGTTTGGGCAATTTACTTAACAATGCGGGGCATACTTCCTTGAATTTTCCCTGGTTTTTGCTTTCAAAAATCTTGTGGCGCGTAGCCAGCCAAATGCGCTCAGTATCGATACTAAACAATGCGCTTTCGCTGTAAAGCATGGAATCGGTAACTGGTGGAAAGTGGTTGAATCTGGTAGTGGGCAGGTAAAACACACCATCTTCCAGTGTAGTAAACCAATATCCATTTTCGTGATCTTTTAAAGTGCTGGTTACGCTGAATTCTTCCAAAAAACTTTTCTCCGATTGGTGAAGCCTATCCAAATTAAAAAGATGTACACCGTGCCGCTTTTGGCTAATCCATACCATGCTGTCATTTTCATGGTAAACATCTAACACCTGATACAAATTTTTTGCCTCTATAATTCTACCATTCGGAAACACCCTCCAGGTAAAAGTGCCATAAAACAAGAGCAAAGATTGATCGGGTAAGCGCCTTAAAAGAATCACTGAAATAGCAGGCCACGGAGTTAGCAATGAATCATTTTTAGATTTACCGTTATGTGTTATAAGTAATGTTTCGTGATAGACAGGTGCCTCGCAGGTGATGTATTCATCCTTAAGTAAAAAAGTTGCTTTATCCGCTAATACCTCAATTTTTTTCCATGTAGTAGCCCCATTCTCTAAGGATGGAATAATTTTATAAAGCCCGTTGAAGGTGGCGATTAAGATAGTATCATGTTCATCAACTTTTATAGAACTAATCAAATGCCCCTTCAGCAAATCATGCAATTGGTTATTTAGCTCCAGTTCTTTACCATAAATAGAATCGTTATAATAATAACATAACCGACCTGAAAAAGTGTAAAACCAAATTCGGCCTTTGGGATCTTCATGAAAGCTAAAAACAGTATTGTCTGTTAAGCCTTCGGCCGTTGTATATACTGTAAAGTTATACCCATCAAAGCGGCTTACACCCAAATCGGAAGCAATCCAGATATAGCCTTTCCTATCCTGAATTGCCATATATGTCTCGGAACTTGGCAGACCCTCATTAATAGAATAATGACGCAAAAAATTGTGTTGAGCAAGCAGATTTGAGCAACTAAAAATAAAGTAAAATCCCAACAGCCATTTAAACATATCGGGGTTAAATTAAATAAAGATTTGGCAGTGAAACGCGAAATTGTATAATGGAAAAAGGAACAACGTAAATCTACAAAAGCAAAACGCCGATAGCTTGCCAAAGCCCCTTACCTCTTTAGCAAAACCACCGGCGCGTACTACACTCTAAACTCTTTGTTTACATCATTTTTTATCTCCAGCCACCGCCCAGCGCTTTATACACGTTTATTTCGGCGGACAGTTGTTTCTTTTTTATCTCTATCAGCTCCATGCGCGATTCCAATGCTTCGCGCTGTGTAAGCAGCACTTCCATATAATCCGCGCGTGCCGACTTAAACAGGTTATCCGACACAGTAATAGACTGGGTAAGTATATCCACCTCATTGGCTTTGGTGTTGTAGCTGCTGGTATATTTCTCTATACCCGATAGCTGGTTTACCACTTCTACATGCGCATTCAACACTTTCTTTTCAAAATTATATACAGCCTGTATCTGTTTGGCCCTTGCGTTTTTATACGCCGCCACATTGGCGTTGCGGTTAATCAGGGGCGCCAGTATATCGCCAAACACGCTGTACAGTAAAGAGGTAGGGTTAAACCATACCGCCGGGTTAAATGCCTGAAAACCTATAGAAGCAGATATTCTCACGTTAGGAAAAAACGCTGCCTTTGCTGCCTTTATATCCAGCTTGCTGGCCACAAGTTCCTGCTCGGCCTGGCGTATATCGGGCCGGTTCTCCAGTAGCTGCGCCGGTATTCCCTCGCGTATAGAATCGAACACGACTGTATTGAACGACGCTGCATTACGCTGCACCGGCTGCGGAAACCTACCGGTTAAGAAATTAATTTTGTTCTCGGTTTCTACTATCTGCTGTTGTATTTCGTACTGGCGGTTCTGCGTGTTTAATAGCTGCGCCTGAAACCGGTTAACTGCCAGTTGCGATTCCCTGGCATTATCTTTCAACAGCTGTGTCATTTGCAAGGCATCCTGCTGTATTTTTATATTTTGGTTTATAATATCCAGTTGGTTATCCAGCGCCAGCAGCTCGTAGTAGGCGTTTGCTATTTCGCCCACCAGGTTGGTTACCATAAAGTTTTTACCCTCTATGCTGCCCAGGTAGCGGGCCGCGGCAGCGCGCTTGGCGTTGCGCAGCTTACCCCATATATCCAGCTCCCAGCTAAACACAGCGCTTATCGCAAAGTCGCCCACATACTTCGGCTTCTCTCCACTGGCTTTCCAGCTCTCCTCCGATTGGCCGTCCCAAGTGTGCTTACCGGCTTTATCCGGGCCGCCACCTATCTGCAAACCTGCAAAGGGCAGGTACTCGCCCTTGCGTGCTTTCACTTCGTTGCGCGCTATGTTTATCTCCTGTAGGGTAATGTTAAGCTCCTGGTTGTTCTTTAATGCCGTATCAATTAATGCTACCAGGTTAGGGTCGGTAAAGTAATTGCGCCACACTATGCGCGCGCTGTTTACGGTGTCTGTTGCCGTAGTATAACTTGCCGGCACCTGGCGGTTTTCTACCCGCAGTGGTTCTTTAAACATTTTGCAGCCCGATGCCAAACACAGCACCAGGGCTATAGCCATATATTTCATCTGTGCTCTATTTCTCATTGTTTCGCTTTAAAAAATTAGATATTATTTTTCGTACAGTGCGGGTAAGCGCTATCTCCTGCTGTGCCTCTACAAACTCTTCGGTAAGCGTGGTTACCTCCTGGTCGTTAATTAGCTGGCGGCCCGCTTGCAGGGTACCGAATATGAAATACAAGCCCGGTACTATTACCACGCCAAACACAGTACCAAACAGCATTCCACCCAGCGCCGATGCACCAATGGTGTGGTTGCCCACTGCACCGGGACCGGTAGCTATTACCAGTGGAATAAGCCCGGCTATAAATGCAAACGAGGTCATAAGGATAGGGCGGAAACGTGCACGCGCACCTTCTATAGCGGCCTCTAATACCGTAGCGCCCTGGCTGTGTTTCTGCACGGCAAACTCTACTATAAGCACTGCATTTTTGCCCAGCAAACCGGTAAGCATTATAAGCCCTACCTGTGCATACACATCGTTGGCCAGGCCCATGGCTTTTAATAGCAGAAACGAACCGAAGATACCCGGAGGGATAGACAGCAGCACGGCAAACGGCAGCAGAAAACTCTCGTATTGCGATGCCAGTACCAGGTAAACAAAGAACAACACAACCAGAAATATATACAGCGCCTCGTTACCACGTCTCGCTTCATCATACGATAAACCCTCCCAGGCTATATCATACCCACGCGGCAACTTGGTAGCCGCTACTTCTTTAATTGCATTTATAGCATCGCCCGATGAATAGCCCGGTGCGGGCATACCGTTTATAAGCGATGATATATACAGGTTGTAGCGCGAAATCTCATTAGGCCCTTGTGTTTTCGTTATTTTCATAAACGCTGAGTATGGCACCATCTCGCCATGGTCATTCTTTATAAACATGTTTAATATATCCGATGGCTGCTTGCGGAACTGTGGCCCCGCCTGTGTATATACCTTGTAGTAATTATTGAACCGGATAAAGCCCTGCTCATACGTACTGCCTATCATTATATTCATGTTTTCCATAGCAGCGCCTATGCTTACACCCTTCTGCATAGCCAATGCATTATCTATGGTTATTTCGTATTGCGGGTATTTGGCCGAGAAGAAGGCAAACAAGCCGCTTAGCTCTTTGCGCTTTTTCAGCTCTTCTACAAACTCCTTGTTCACCCTGTCAAATTCCTGGTAGTCTACATCGCTTGCTTTATCCAGCAACCGTAGCGAGAAACCATCCGAGGTACCGTAACCGGGCACAGCCGGTGGCTGAAAAAACTCGATAGTAGCGGGCAGGTCTTTTGTCTTCTCCTCCAGCTCTTCTATTATTTCTTTTACGCCCTGCTTGCGCTCGCTCCAGTCTTTCAGGTTTATAAGGCAGGTGCCGGCATTACTACCGCGGCCCTCTGTCAAAATTTCAAACCCCGCCAAAGATGTTACCGAGGTTATGCCCTCTACATTTTTAGCAATACCCTGCAGCTTGCGCGATATCTCGTTGGTGCGCTCCAGCGTGGTGCCCGGTGGCGTTTGTATAATGGCGTATATCTGCCCCTGGTCTTCGTTGGGTATAAAACCAGCCGGCAGTATTTTATTTACACCCACCACACCTATAGCAAATACCAGCAGCACACCCCAGGTAAGCACACGGCGGTTAACTACCAGCTTAAGCAGGTTGGTATACTTGCCGGTCATTTTATCAAAGGTGCGGTTAAACCAATCTAAAAATATGGTAATAGGTGTTCTCTGCTTTTTCTGCCCGTGCGTGTTTTTAAGCAGTATGGCACACAGCACAGGGGTAAGTGTAAGAGCCACAAAACCCGATAGCACAATAGCACTGGCCATAGTGATAGAGAACTGGCGATACAACACACCCACCGGCCCACTCATAAAAGCCACCGGTACAAATACCGATGTCATTACCAGTGTAATGGCAATAATGGCACCGCTTATTTCTGCTATTACTTTTTTCACAGCCTGGTAGGGCGATAGGTGCTCCTCTTCCATTTTTACGTGTACGGCCTCTACCACCACTATCGCATCATCTACCACTATACCTATGGCCAGCACCAGCGCAAATAATGTAATCAGGTTTATGCTCAACCCAAAAAACTGCATGCTTATAAATGCACCAATCAGCGATACCGGTACTGCCAGTATGGGTATAAGGGTACTGCGCCAATCGCCCAGAAATATAAATACCACAATAGCTACCAGTATAAAAGCCTCTACCAGCGTGTGCAGCACCTTCTCTATACTGGCATTTACAAACATCGATACATCGTAGTTTATCTCATAATCCATACCGGGCGGAAAATCCTTTTTCAGCTCTTCCAGTTTGGCTTTTACCTGCTCTATTACTTTGTTGCTGTTGCTGCCGGGGTTTTGTTTTAGCACCAGCGATGCCGATGGCATACCATCTTTATTGCTGTATATATCTACAAACTCGCTGCCCACCTCTACCTCGGCTATATCTTTCAGCTTCAGCAATTCGCCGTTGGCATTAGCCCGTACTATAATCTCGTTATACTGCTCAGGCTTATTATACCAGCCCTTATAGGTAAACACATACTCCTGGCTTTGGGCTGTTTTGCCCGAGCTTAACCCCACCCGGCCCGGCCTTGCAAGCACACTCTGCTCGTCAATAGCTTTCAAAACCTCTTCGGCGCTTATGTTATAGGCGCGCATACGGTCGGGGTTAAGCCACACGCGTATGGCAAAGGCACGGCTGCCTATTGCCTCGGCCATACCCATACCGTTTATCCGCTGCAGCTCGGGTAGTATGTAGGTATAAGCATAGTTGAACAAAAACTTCTCATCCGTGTTTTTATCCTTGCTATACAGGTTAAGGTACATCAACATACTTGGTTGCAGCGGTTTTATAATTACGCCCTCGCGCTGCACCAGTGGCGGCAGGTTGGTCATTACCTGGTCCACTCTTGATTTTACCCTTACCGCTGCCAGAGTAGGGTCGGTGCCGGGTTCAAATATTACTTCTACGCTGGCCTCGCTGGCGCTGGTAGCATCGCTTAATATGTATTGCATACCCTGCACACCGTTAATGGCGCGCTCCAATATGGTCAGCGTGCTTTTTACCAGCACATCGGCATTGCTGCCCGGAAACTCAATGAAAATACTAACCCGTGGCGGGGCTATCTCCGGAAACTGCGCCACCGGTATGGTGCTTATAGCCAGCAAACCCATGAACACAATGGCCACAGATAAGGCAATGGCAAGCACCGGCCTTTGAATGAATGTATTAAACATTTGCTTATATATTTTGGGTTACTGCCTTACTCGGCATGTAAATTATTCAGGTCGTCCATAGCCTTTTCAAAGGGCTCAAATTCATATTCTATCTTCTCGTTGTTCTTTACTTTGCCCAATCCTTCCAATAGTATTTTATCGTTGGGGCCCAGGCCGGCGGTTACCACATACAGGTGTGGCATCTCCTGCCCTACCGTTATCTGGCGCGATTGCAGCCTGTTATGTTCATCTACCACATACACAAATTTTTTATCCAGCACTTCGTAGGTGGCCTTTTGTGGTATCAGTATGGCATCTTTAAGGTACACCGGCATCAATACGTTACCGGTTTCGCCATGGCGCAGTATCTGCCTGGGGTTATTAAACACCGCACGAAAGGCTATGTTGCCCGTTTCGTTATTAAAATCGGCCTCTATGGTTTCTACCACACCCGACTGGTCAAACATTTGATTGTTGGCCATTTGTAGCTGCACCTTTTGCTGCCCGTCTTTCTTTGCACGGGTTATATAGTCCAGGTACTCCGCTTCGGGCACATTAAAGTAAACCCACATCTTGCTGTTGTCGCTTAGCGTGGTTAGCAGCGCCCCTTCATCTATCAGGCTGCCCAGCCGCTCATAAAAGTGGTCCATAAACCCATCAAACGGTGCGCGTATATCGGTAAAGGCCAGGTGCGCCTGCGCCAGCGATAGCTCCGCCTTCTCTTTGTCCAGCGTGGCTTTGGCCAGTGCCAGCTCTTTCTTACTCACTATATTACTGTCCGCCAGGTTCTTCGTGTTCTGGTATTCAATTTCAGCAAAGCTTACATTGGCTTTGGCCTTCTCCAGCTCGGCCTGGTATAGGGTGGGCATGATCTGAAACATCTGCTGGCCTTTGCGCACAAACTGGCCCTCATCTACATATATGTTTTGCAGGTAGCCTTTCTCTTGCGAGCGCAGCTCTATATGGCTGCTGGCGTGTATCTGGGCTACATAACTTTTAAAAATGGTAGTATCTTTTTGCAAGGGGCTTGTAACTAAAAACTTAGCTTCTTCCTCCTTTGCATGCTCCTTGTGGCTGCAGCTGCTTGTAAATAATAACAGCGCATAGCCAATGAAAAATGCAATCCTCTTCATTATTATATTTTGATTTGTAAAACGGGATGAGAAATTAAACAGGTACCCGCAGCAGATGCTGCAAAAGGCACAATATGCCGGCCAATAGCCGCATAGGCTTACCGGTGGCTATGCTATAAGAAGATTAAATGAGATAGCCCTTCCAGCTATGGAAAAGCACAAACAAGGATACCGACGGGCGGTTTTGTATAGAGAGTGTTAACTGCTCAAATAAATTGCTTTCGAGCCGGGTCAGCAGCCCTTCTTCCGAAGACAGAATATGAAACAGCGTTTCCACTTCAAAGCTGTGGTCTTCGCTCGCTTCGGTTTCATCCAGCTCTGTTTCTTCCCAGGCCTGGTCGGTTTTTGCAGGGTAACTAAAAGGCAAATGGGCACCGTTGGTACCGGCAGAAGAAACCAAAACAACCTTGTGTACCAGGTAATGGTCGGTATAGCTACCGGTAGAAGTAACACACTGCGCACTGACGAACGACAGACCCCATATCACTATAAGGCAGTAGTTTAATACTGCTTTTACCAGTTTGTGGTATTTAGTGCGGGGTTTCATTATTCTAGGCTGGTGTTGTCATTTTGCCGCGCAACAATACAAACATAAATCCTACCGTTGAAAAAAAATAACTCTTTTTCACTATTGCCGGTGCCGGACTAATCTACAAACTCGTTGGGAGCGTAGCACTCCTGCCAGTACTCTATAATTTTGCGCATCATTATGGTCAGCGCCTGGCTGCTGTGCGGCTTTACAAAAAAGCCCTGTACCGATAGGGAGTATGCCTGCAACACTTCGGGCTGCTCGGCAGCAGTAGAAAAAAATATGTAAGGGATACACTTTTCGCTAAGGCCCTCGTTGGTGTGTACCACCTTACGCAGCTCAAACCCATTTAACCGGGGCATATTAATATCCGATAAAATCAGGAACGGATATACCTTTTCATCTTTCAGATACTCCAGCGCTTCTTCGCCGGTTTCAAAAAACACAATCTCGTTGGGGTAGGCCAGGTCTTTAAACACCTCATCCAGCAGCATGCGGTCGTCCTCATCATCCTCTATCACTATTATCTGGCCTTTTTTGTTCATACGTATGTTTTTTACTCATCACAACAATGTGGAGTAGAAGGGGAAGTCATACAAGGAAGCATTAAAAGGTGGTATATCCTAATTAAAAGTGAAGTAAGGCTAAAATTAATCTCAATCCCGCTCTTTGAAGGTACCGTAGGAGTACCTCGAAGTTAAAATGAAATTGAAGTCTCCGACTTCAATAGCTGTCTGGCCTGCAACCATTAACCCAATGTCATTGACATAAGGAAGAGCTAATTGTTAGCTGCTTGTATTTTCCCCTCTTGAGAGGGGTGTCCGGTGGCTTTGCACCGGACGGGGTGTGTGGCTGTTTGGCTTAAGTCAATGACATTGACTAGTAACCCCCAAACATTCAACACCCTTTGTTCATCCACTGTAAATAAATACAATAAATAATGCTTGTCATTACTTCGCCTTCGTTGTACCTTTGCATTACATGTAGTGCCTATACATTAGCTCGCACTTTATATGTATAGCGTTCCTTATTTTTTGTAAAATTTTATTTTCCGAACTGTACCCCCCTGCACCACTTTTCAAAAATGGCATTTCAAAATCAACACTTTATAAAATCCGCGTGCACCATTTTTCATTTTTCACTCATTTCTCCATCCCGCAGGCTGTAACTCGAAACCTTAATCATTGCCGTTGGCTTTAGCCAACGGAGAAGCTGTAATTCTAAATTGGCTTTAGCCAAAATGTTGTGTAGAATATTGGTATAACTAGCTTAACTTATGATTTGGCTAAAGCCAAAAAGGGATGTTTCAGTGGTCCGTCAGCTAAAGCTAACGGCAATGAAGAATGCGGGCCAATTTACTGATCCAGCAGGGTACGCTGTCCACCGGGCGCAGCCTACGCCGGGAGGGGCAGGAACACTGAAAACGATGAAAGAAGGGACACCCGAAAATATTCATGTCAGGGACACCCCTTGCTTACAATAAACTGACTTTAAAATAGTTATAACAGAGCATGGGGGACACTTTTTCAAAAAAGCCAGTTTGGGGCGTCTATTTGTAAAACTTGCCCAGCCTGCTATATTCGCAATTGAACAAAACGCAAAGATTATGGGTCGCGCATTTGAATTTAGAAAAGAAAGAAAATTTAAAAGATGGGGGGCCATGGCAAAGGCCTTTACCCGTATTGGTAAAGATATAGCCATAGCTGTAAAAGCCGGCGGCGGCGACCCGGATACTAACTCGCGCTTAAGGTCATTAATGAGCAACGCCAAGGCGGCCAACATGCCCAAGGCTACGGTAGAGGCGGCTATTAAAAAGGCAACCAGTAAAGATACTGCCGGCTATGAAGAAATTACCTACGAGGGCTACGGTGCACACGGTGTGGCTATAGTGGTAGATACTGCTACCGATAACCCTACGCGCACCATTGCCAACCTGCGCACTATTTTTAATAAAAACCACGGCACTATCGGCACACAAGGCTCAGTAGAGTATATGTTTAAAAAGAAGGCTATGTTTAAGTTCAACCTGGGCACCCACAATGTAGAGGAGCTGGAACTTGAACTGATAGACGGCGGGCTTACCGAAATTAATGAAGAAGAAGGTTTGGTAACTGCCTATGCCGAGTTTTCCGACTTTGGCAACCTGGCCAAAGCCCTCGAAACAAAAGGTATAGATGTAATTGAATCGGGCTACGACAAAACCCCGGATTTCTATAAAGAACTGGACGACGCCGGCGCCGAAGAGGTAATTAAGCTGATTGAAAAATTAGAAGAGGATGACGATGTGCAACAGGTGTTTCATAATATGAAATAGTAAAGCCAGTAGTGAGTATTGAGTAGTTAGTATTAAGACAACTCAAAAATACAAAGGGCAATGTGGCGTAAGCCATATTGCCCTTTGTATTTTAAGTCCTCCCCTTCAGGGGAGGATTTAGGAGGGGTTTACTCTATAAACCTACACCCTATATAATTAGCCAGGCCCCTGCCGCCCCAGCGCATTACCACATCGTGGTTCCACTCAAAAATCGGTTTAAACACAGGTGCCAGAAAATTCATCAGCCTTGAGTTGGTGCGCACTACCCAGCTATACTTTATAATGGCTTGTCCATTTTCTTCCCCAAATAGCCAGGTGCCACAGCCCTCAAGCTCGCCTACGGTGGTGCCTACTACGCGTTTAAGGGGTATTACCTCGTGCACCGTACCCGTATAAGTAAGCGTATACGGCAATATACTGCGCGTGCGAAACCGCTTTACGGCACCTACGCCCAATGCGTTGCCCTGGCTTATAGTCTCTACCGGGCTTTGCCCGCGCCACCATACATGGTAGTTATCGGCATTGTGCACAGTGTTGTAAACCATCTCCAGTGGCGCATCAAATTTCCATACCGTCAAAAAATTATAATCAGCCATAATAAGTGGATGTGCTTTTTTTTACAACAAACAAACTTAATGCCCGATTGCCTCGTGGTATTTCTTCTTATGCATTTTGCTTTGTATAAATACGCGGAAGATATCGTGCATAGTGCGGTTGCGGTTAAGTATATCGCCCTCCTGCAGGCCATTTAGTTCGTTCAGTGTTTTTTCAAACAACCCTTCGGCAGGGGCCTTGGCCGAGGTAAGCTTATTAAAAAAAGCCAGCAATACTTTCTCGAATTTACTTTGCTGCCCCACTTTTTTTATAAACCGCGAAATATTAGGCACTATGTTTTTCACCAGCAGCAGGTTGCCCATTTCGTAGTGTGCTATCAGCTGCATCATCAGCAATATACTCTGCGAGTCGAACCTTACAGCTTCTTCTTTCTTTCCCTGGCGATACAGCTCTATCCAATCCAGCGCTTTGGCATATTCGCCCATCTCCAGGTATACACTGCTATAGGTTACCATGGTATTAACGCGCACGTGGTAAGGTATTTTTTGTTCGTAGCGCTTTAGCATACCCCATGCTTCTTCCATTAGTTTTAGCATGGCCTTGCTGTCTTTCTTCTGGTCGAAATAAATAAGTGCAAAGCGCGAGTAATAAATAAACGCAGCAATTTTATCGCGGTCGGTTTGCACCGGCACTGCCTGCAACTGTTTCAGGGCTTTGTTCATGGCAGACCAATCGTGGTTAAAGTACGATGCCTCCAGCAATAGGTTAAGTGCATTCATAGTGCCCCTGTAATCGTACTGCTTAAAATACGGCGTGGCATAGCACACAGCCACCAGCTTTTTTGCTTCTGCCAAAAAATCAGCCCTCCTGTCGGTTACCGAAAAATGCAGGCAACGTATAAAATGAAACAGATACAGGGCCCTGCCGGTAAGTGCCGCCGATTTGTTTTGCAGCAAAGGGTTATTAAAAATAGTGTCGTAATCGTGCAGCTGTTTGCCATCGCGCAGTTGGTACACTGTTTTGTTCAACCGGTGCTGCTGCTGATACAAATTCTCAAACTGCACCAGGTTGTCTATTTGCCTGCCCAGCTGCAGGTGGTAAGCTATCACATCGTCTATGGTTTCTTTACCCTTAAGCGGCTGATAATTATGCATAAGCATATACAGGCGGGCGGCAACAAACTCATTTAAGTCGGTTAGCATTTCATACTGCCGGGCCAGCTTAATACCATTATCTATTACCTGCATAGCCTGCGTGTAAATGCCCTTATCCATCAGTATATCCAGCTCAAGTTGCAGGTGCTTTAAGCGCGATTGTATGCTCGACTCTTCACGAAAATTGCGTAGCGCTCTTATAACTGTCTTGTACAGGTATGCTTTGGCTACGCTGAACTGTTTTACAAATTTCTCGCTGGCAAACAACTTTTTTATAGCGGCCTCATTGTATTGTTCCTGGGCGGCTATAGCATCAAACAGGCGGATGTAATTGGTAGATGAGCCCTCGCCCAGTTTAGCTGCGTAGCGCTTAAAGTAACTGCGCTCTGCCATGCTCATGCCTGCAATTAACTCGTGCAATACATCCATACTGCCAATATAAAACCAAAACCTAAGAAACCGTACTTTTTTGCTTTGATTATGGCTGGCACTAAAGCCAGCTTTGCTTTAGCAAACAAAAAATTACAGCGTATGAAAAACCATTGCATGAATGGACAACTCCCAAATACAATTTTATGCCGGACCTTATTTATCATCATCATTTCGCCCACGGTATTTGCCTGATACCAAACCTGCTTATTAAAAACTATTGTTAACCAATACCCTGACAATGAAATCAATTCCCACTACCTTTTTGGTATGCCTGCTGCTTACCGTTGGGTGCACCTTATCGTTCCGTTATTTTAAAAACCCGGTAGCTACTGCTACATCGCAGCAAAACCGCGGGGAAGATGAAGAGCGGGGCGAAAACCGCGAGCGCTTTCCCGAAGATAGTTTCCGGTATTCGGCAGCGGCTTTTCATGCCTTGCTACATGCGGTAGAAAGAATGCCAACCGATAAAGGCGACCGCAGCATAAATAGCTGGGAACCGATAGGCCCAGATACTATTCATATAAACGATAGTATACATTTTTGCGGCAGGGCCCGTTGCGTGCAGGTGTATACCGCGCAAAACCAGCAAGACCTTGGCATACGCGTAAGCACCGGTAGTGGTGGCCTGTGGAACATGAAAAGTGAAAACGGGCTCATAGTAGCCGAAAGTCTGCAGGGCGATTTACCTATACTGGATATTGGTGCGTTTGCCATACATCCGCAAAACCTGAATGTGATGATAGCAGGAACCGGTGAACCGGGTGCCGGTATGGGGGTTGGCCTGTTTAAAACAACCAACGGCGGGCAGCATTGGGATGAAACAAACGCACCGTTTGGCCGCGCCAATTGCTACCACAAGATACTTTACAACTCTCAGCGGCCCGATACAATTTTTGCGGCCAGCAGCAGTGGGCTTTTCAGAAGTACGAATGGTGGCGACACCTGGAATACAGCCCTGCAAGGCGATGTTACAGATGTAGTGCTTAACCCCATACACCCCGATACTGTGTATGCAACACGCATAAGCGGCGGTTTCTTTTTATCTATTGATGGGGGAGTAAACTTTTTTCCTATCAACTCTCCACCAGTGCCATGGGGCCATACTGCTATGGCCATTGCGCCTTCGTCGCCCAACATACTTTATGCCTGTGTGCTAACCGGTGGCAATAGCACCAATATTTACAAAACAGCAGACTACGGCGGTAGCTGGACACGCTGCCGTGTAACCAATTACCTGGGCATGGTAGATACTTTTTCGATACACTGGAACCAGGGGTACTTCAACAATACTATTACAGTGCACCCTACCGACCCCAATATTGTTATAGTAGGTGCCGGCGATATTACCC
Source organism: Chitinophagales bacterium (assembly GCA_035299425.1). GTDB lineage: Bacteria > Bacteroidota > Bacteroidia > Chitinophagales > LD1 > Bog-950. The sequence continues at coordinate 25,754 of DATGWP010000041.1, forward strand.
GCAGCACCGATGGGTTTAACTTTGCCGAAGGTTATGGTACCGATGGGCACCACGACCACCACTGCTTTGCCTGGCGCAGCGATGGCAGCCTTTTAGATGCCAACGACGGCGGCTTGTTTGTATCTTACAACAATGGCGCTACCATGAATGCATCGCTTAACTACTTACCGGTAGCGCAGTTTTACCAATACGACCTGTGCGATAGTAAACCCGATATAATACTGGGTTCGCTGCAGGATAACGGAAACATTTACCGCAATGCCAACAGCGGCAACTGGCGGTGGGATTATGTAACCGGTGGCGATGGGTTTAGCTGCGGCATAAACCCACGGGATGAAACCGATGCGATTGCCCAGGTGAATGGAGATTTATACCGCTCGCCCACCGGTAGTGGCCCATGGCCTTATATGGTAGTGCCGACCCTGATACCCGAAGGATTTTTCCTGCCAAATTACGAGCGCTCTACAGCTCCCTCGTTGCCAAAAATGGAGGCCGCCTGGGTAAAAGGGCAACGGGAGTTATACCGCCGCGATACCACCGATGTGTGGGCCGCTGTAAACAATCCCTCTGTTTTCGATCAACCTATTCTGCAATACGCACTTGGCAACCGCACCAATGCCAACGAGCTACAACATGTGTATGTTACGCTTAGTGCAGCCAGCTTAAACGAAATTTTTGTGCGCGACCGTACCAATGCCCAATGGTATAACATTACCCGCAACCTGCCATCGGGCCCGGCAGAATCGTACAAGGTAGCAACCGCCTATTACAACAACGATGTGGCCTACACAGCTTGTGTATCCGGCGACTCTATGGGCAAGGTATACTTTACCGTAGACGCAGGCATTACAGATTGGGTAGATATAACCGGTAACCTGCCACGCGGCATGCGCATTAATTGCATAGCCAACAATCCATTAAACCCTAACGAAATATTTATAGGCACCTTCCGCTTTGGTGTGTTCAGGACCATACTGGGTACCAACCAATGGCAGCAATGGGTAAACGGCTGGCCAAACGGCATGGATATTTCATCGCTGGAAGTGGTAGATAGCAGTGCTATAAACGGTAAAATGTTTGTGGTAGCGTCATCGTATGGGCGCGGCATGTGGCGCAGGGAAATTACCGGTGAAGACCCTTCGGCTATAAGCACACCGGCAAAGCAACCGGCTTTTATGCTGCACAACTTGCCGGTAGTAGCAGCGGGCACCGATATGCAGATACGGTTTGAAACCGAAGAGGCCGCTAAGGTAAAAATCGAACTGTTTGATGTGTCGGGCCGGCATATTGCAACCGTGTATGAACAAAATACCGCCCCCGGACACCACCAGGTAGCAGCACCCACCGGCACATTAGCTAAAGGCATATTTTTATGCCGCATGCTGGTAAACAACAGCCGTGGCGTTACCAAAAAATTTGTAGTGGCACGTTAAACTGATTTAGATACTCAACCCGCTAAACGCCGGCGCACTATTGCATCGGCGTTTTTTATTAGGCTACCCTTACTTTTACTTTATTTGAAACATGAAAAAACTTGAAAACAAAGTAGCGGTAATTACCGGCGGCGCTGCCGGCATAGGCCGCGCAGCCGCCGAAAAGTTTGCCGCACAGGGCGCCACGGTAATAATATGGGATGTAAAAGAACCCGCCGGCAACCTGCCCCCTAATGTAACCTACCACAAAGTAAATACTACTAATGTAGAGGATATAGAAACATCGGTAAAGGTAATACTGGAGCAGCACGGCCGTATAGATATACTGGTAAACAATGCCGGCATTACCCGCGATGCATCGCTGCAAAAAATGACCTACGAGCAATGGCAGCAGGTAATGGATGTTAACCTTAGCGGCGTATTTAACTGCACCAAGGCTATATCGCCCGTTATGATAAAGAACAACTACGGGCGCATTATCAATACATCATCTATAGTGGGGCTGTATGGCAATTACGGACAAACCAACTACGCTGCTACCAAGGCCGGTATAATAGGCCTTACCAAAACCTGGGCGCGCGAGCTGGGCAAAAACAACATAACCGTAAATGCAGTAGCGCCGGGTTTTATAGCTACGGATATGATAGCTACCATACCCGAAAAAGTAATAGATATGATGAAGGAGAAAGTACCCTTGAAGCGATTAGGTACGGCTGAGGATGTAGCCAATGCCTATGCCTTTTTAGCGAGTGATGAAGCGGCCTTTGTATCGGGCACGGTAATAAGTGTAGATGGAGGATTGACAATTTAAAACCGGAATGACGGATAGATGGAATACGGGAAACTATAACCCATCCATTAATCCAACATTCCATTATTCCAATTAGCATGACAATAGAAACATACAACTATATACTTTACACCTGGCTGGCGGTGGGTGTTATTACCTTTTTGGTATTGCTGCGCAAAACTGCACCCTACGGCCGCCACACGGTAGAAACCTGGGGGCCTATGATACCCAACCAACTGGGCTGGATGCTGATGGAGGGCTTTGCCCCTTTTCTTATCAGCATTTGGTTTTGGACAGGTACGCTGCAGAAGACCCACACCAGTTATTTCTTTTATGGTTTATACATGGCGCACTATATATACCGGTCGTATGTATTTCCTTTTCTTACCAACACCAAAGGCAAAAAGATGCCGCTGGTAATTACCGGTTCGGCTATAGGGTTTAATATCTGCAACACGTTTATACTCGGTTACTACCTGGGCAACCTGGGCGGCAACTACGATGATAGCTATTTCTACTCCCCTGTATTCATCACAGGTTTTATCATCTTTATAACCGGCGTGTTCATCAATGTAAAAAGTGATTTCATGCTTATCAACCTGCGCAAGCCGGGCGAGACGGGCTACAAAATCCCTCAAGGTTTTTTGTTTAATTACATCAGCTGCCCCAACCTGTTTGGCGAAATGGTAGAATGGATTGGCTTTGGCATTATGATTAACTCTCTGCCGGGTTACAGCTTCCCTTTCTGGACAATAGTGAACCTTCTACCACGCGCTCTCGACCACCACAAATGGTACTTACAAAAGTTTAAAGATTATCCGAAAGAGAGGAAGGCGGTGGTGCCTTTTATCCTTTAACTTTTGTAATCTGCGTGCATAAACTTATCCCCTTTAACTTCGTTTAAGTATAGAAAGTAGTTTATTTCGGGGTGTAAATAATTGTGCATTGAACAAGGTATCGGATTTAATAAGTACGCTGAGTGCAGAAGAGATAAAAAAGCTAAACAGCGCTAAGTGGAGCCCGCGCGAGCGCGAGCTGCTGGATGCTATTTTACAGTCGGTAAGCACAAAGAAAAATCCCGCGCTGGTATCGGCCGAATCCCTGGGCATCAGTAAATCGCATTTCGATAAGCTAAGTTCAGTAGTTACTGAAAAAATTTACAACCGGCTGACTAACGGCAGTTTTAAAGAGATTGTTTTTCTGCTGCAGCAAAAAGGTTTATCGGATGTGCTTTTGCACGAAATTGGCCTGCAGGAACGCAAACTAAAAAACGAAAAAGATAAATCTGTTCAGAAAGATTTTTACCTGATAGCCTACGAGAGATTAAGAAGGACACCTTTTGATAAGCTCGACTTAAAAATGCTGCGCCAATATGCCAATAAACTAAAGCCCTATCTTAAAGATGGGGACCCCTTTTCGGCTACGGTGTTGGAGTATAAGTATGTGTATGTAGAAAATGCATTCCATTTTTTAAACGGAGAAAGCCTGGCCTATGCTCCCAAAGCATTGGCCAACATACAGCGCATAGCACCTTCGCCCGATAAGCAGGGCAAGCCCGAGCAATCGTACTACCACTTTTGCATGGCCGGATACATGAAGGATTTTCCCGATGACCAGAACAAGGCACTGGAACATGCCAAACAAGCTTTGGAGTTGGCGCGCGATTGGGCACCCGGCAAAGACGACAATTTTTTAGCCAGCGCTTACGGCATGGTGGCTACCATACACGCCCACCGGTCAGAATTTAAAGAAGCACTGGCCATACACATAGAATCGTTTGAGAAGCTGCCCGAACACATGACCACCAACTTTTACCACGTCATTATGTTTGCCTGCATCTTAACCGTATGCCGCGAATACAAATTGCTTGAGCAGCATTTGGATAAGCACATGAGCGCTTACCTGGATGGCAGCGCCTCGCTGTACTACCGGTTAGAGACTTTGCGCATAAAAGCCCTGCTGCTGCTTTACCAAAAGAAATACGATGAGGCCCTGCACATTATCCGCGAGCTGCAAAGCGTAAAGCGTAAGGACATGACCGACACAGCCGATGTGTTCCTGCGTATGATAGACAACCTTTACTTTTTAGTAACCGGCGATTATGACCAAACAATTTCGCAGAGCAACAAAAACATGAAGTACCTGCGCCGCAAAAACTACACCTACGATAACTGCGACTACAATCACTTTTTTTACACCATAGGGGCTTTAGCCAAAATGAAACAAAAAGGCAAGGTAAAGCCCGAAGCACTGGAGCCGCACTTTTCGCGCAGCCGCCTGGGCTTTCTACAAATGTATAGCGGTTTGTTTGAGCAGGTGATGTAGTTACCCCGCCTTAAACGATGTCATGGTCAGCGAACCGGCCACAGCCTTATCGTTGAAAAAAGAAAGCTCATCGCTATTCTCTACCAATCCCAACGAGTATAGCATAGGATAATAATGGTCCGGCGTTGGTATTGCCAGCTTAGCAGCCGCACCTAACGATGTATAATTTATAAGCGGCTGATAATCGCGCGCGCTGATATGCTTTTTAAAAGTGGCATTCATTTCATGCGCCCAATCAAAACCATAGTCGGGCTCATTGAATTTATCAAAGGCTATCATGCCCAGGTTGTGTACCATATTGCCGCTGCCTAAAATCAGCACTCCTTTTTTGCGCAAAGCAGATAGCTGCTTAGCCAAATCGAAATGGTATTGCGGCGGTTGGTTATAATCTATGCTCAATTGCAACACCGGGATGTTAGCCTGCGGGTACATTTGCTTAACCACGCTCCATGCACCGTGGTCAAGGCCCCAATCATGGTCCAGCCCCACATTGGTTGTGGTAATCAGTTGCTTCACTTCGCCGGCCAGGACCGGGTTACCCGGTGCGGGATATTCCACATCAAACAACGCCTTAGGGAAACCACCAAAATCGTGAATGGTTTTAGGATGCTCCATAGCCGTAACATGCGTGCCCCGCGTAAGCCAGTGCGCACTTATAACCAGCACAGCAGCAGGCTGCGGTATCTCTTTACCCATTTGCAGCCAGCGTTGCGAAAATTCATTATCCTCTATGGCGTTCATAGGCGAGCCGTGGCCTACAAACAGCAAAGGCATCTTTTGCCCCTGCGCGGGCAGCCCTTCCGAAAAATTTTCTAACTCTTTTAATGTAGACATACCAATTAATCCGGCCAACGACGAATGAATAAACTGCAGCCGGTTCATTTTACTCTCTGTTTATTTCTTCAGCAGTAAACCATCGGCGCTGTACTTCCCACCACCGGCTATCAGTATTACCACATAGCCTATCAGGTATAAAAAGGCGTGCTCACCATCGCCAAATATTTCGCCATTGTGCGCAGTAAACACCGCTACTATCATGGCAATAATTAAAGGCACCACCGAAAAGCGCGTAAGCAAACCAGCTACCAGCAGTATAGAGCAAAAGAACTCGGCACCAATGGTAAGCGACAGCGCTACACTTTTACCCAGGCCCATAAAATCCATAAATTTCTCCTGCAATTCGCTAAACTTAGTAAGCTTCATGTAGCCATGTGGTATCATCAATACGCCTAGTGTAACTCTTAATAACAAGAGTGAAAGATTAGCCTGCAGGGCTGTTACTTTGGTAGATAATATTTGTTTAAACATAATATGTTTTTTTAACCAGTTCGATTTTTTTCAAAACCCCTAAAGGGTTTAAAACCCTTTAGGGGTTACCAATGTAAATCTATTTTTTTACGAATGCTTCTTGCTATATACTGCCTCGGCCAGCCAGGTAAACTCGTTGGTAAAAGTCATAATGTTATTCATGAATTTCTCATCCAGCAGGTTACCTTCTTTATCAAACTTCTTATCCATAGCCGGTATCAGCAGCATGTTAGGACACACTATACCAAACCATCCGCATATCTGGTTTTGCATACCCACGGCTGCACGTATGCCACCCATGGCACCCTCGCTGGCAGTTACTATTCCAAAGGTCTTCTTCACCTGCTTGGGAAAGTGGTCAAACAAATTGCGCAGCGCTGATGTCATACTTCCGTTATACTCAGGCGTAACCAGCACAAATGCATCGGCCGTGTAAACTTTATTAGCAGCATCTTTAAACTGCTCAGGCACATCGTTAATGGTGCTCCATACTTTTTCTACATACGGCAATTGTGCTTCCTGCAGGTTCAAAAACTCAAACTCATGTGCCGGGTATTTTTCTGCTAAATGTTTGTGCAGGTACTTTGCAATATGCACGGTAAAACTCTGTTGCCTCGGGCTGCCTGATATAACGGTAATCTTCATTTTGTGTTGTTGTTTGGATTTTATGTTGTGCTCTAATATCTGAAATTTGTTTGTCAATCCTCTAAATATCCAAACTTACCTGCGTTTACATCGTCGTAAGCCTGAATTACCTCCTCGCGCGTGTTCATCAAAAACGGCCCGTAAGCAAATATAGGCTCATCAATAGGCTCGCCACTCAGCACCAATACCTTGGTATCGGTCAATGCCTCCACTTCAATTTGTGTGCCTTTGTTTTCAAACAACACAAAATTATCTACCGGCACGTCCTTCTCATTTATAACCACATTGCCCTCTACAACAAGCAAACCCGTGTTATAGTTCTCCGGCAGGTCAAAACTAATTTTTGCGCCTTTGTTCAGGTATAAGTTATAGGCCTGTATAGGGCTAAAGGTAAAGGCCGGCCCTTTTACACCGTTCAACTCACCGGCTATTACATCTACATGTCCGCCATTATCCGGCAACTGGTATTTACCCATATCGTTTACCGATAGCGCCTGGTATTTAGGCTTGCTCATTTTATCTTTAGCCGGCAGGTTAACCCACAGCTGCACCATCTGGAAAGCACCGCCCTTGCGCGAAAACTCCTGCTCGTGATATTCTTTATGTAAGATTCCACTGGCAGCTGTCATCCACTGCACATCGCCCTCGCCTATTACACCGCTGTTACCGGCGCTGTCGTGGTGGGCCACTTTACCCTGATAGGCTATAGTTACCGTTTCGAATCCACGGTGCGGATGTACGCCTACGCCCCGTAGTTTCTCAGTTGGGGCAAACTCCACTTTTGCGTTGTAGTCCATTAAGAAAAACGGGCTCATACGTTTCATATCCAGCGTACCCGGAAAAAAATTATGCACCCTGAAACCATCGCCCACCATGTGTGGTGCAGGCGGGGTCATTACCTGTTCTATTTGCTTTTTCATGCCTTTTCCTTTTTCAGGTGGAAGAGGATAATGGAACATACATTCCATTATCCTCACTCCTGTATTATCTCATTACTCAATACTAACTACTTACTACTTGTTCAACTGCATCTGCACGTTAAGCACCAGCTTAATTTCGTCGCTCACTACTACACCACCTGCCTCTGTTACGGCATCCCAGTTCAAGCCAAACTCTTTTCTTTTCAGCTTACCGGTAATTTCAAAACCTGCTTTGGTGTTACCGTAGAAGTCTACCATCTTACCACCATACTCTACATCCAGTTGTATAGGCTTAGTCGTTTCGCGGATGGTGATGTTACCCTTTAACAGGTAAATAGTATCGCCTGCCTTTTCAAACGAAGTGCTTTCAAACTTCAGTTGTGGGTATTTTTCGGCGTTAAAGAAATCATCGCTCTTCAGGTGCGTATCGCGCATATCCAGACCGGTAGTAATGCTATCAATATCGGCCGTGAACGAAATTTTTGCATCCGTTAAATCTTCTTTCGAAGTTTCCAGGCTGGCATCAAATTTTTTGAAGCTGCCGGTTACGGTGTTAATCATCAGGTGTTTCACTTTAAAGTGAATATCGCTGTGTGTTGGGTCAATAGACCATTTAGAAATTGTTTGAGTTGACATGTTGTTTAATTTAATTTGTTATGAAATGGTTTGATTAATTGTTTATGCTTTTACGAATTCCGAAGTTTTTCCAACTTCGGAAGTCTATGCTCCCATTATCCTTTTACTTCCATCGGCACTTCCATCAATAATATCTCCGCACCGGGCTGGGCATCTATGCTTACCTTATCGGTATCCCACACACCTACCGCATCGCGGTTATTGAGCGCCTGGCCGTTTATAGTGGCCTGCCCGCCCAGCAAAAAGGCATATACGCCATTACCGGTTTTGTTTAGTTTGTAATCGGTAGTTACCGCCTTATCAAACTTGCCCAGGTTAAACCAGGCATCCTGGTTAATCCATACACCTGCATCATCGGCATTAGGCGATACTATCTGCTGAAACTTATTCAGGCGGTCTGCTTCGGCAAGGGTAATCTGGTCATAGCGGGGCTTCACACCTTTCTCACGCGGTATTACCCATATTTGCAAAAACTTAACTTGCTTGTCGCGATTCTTGTTGTATTCGCTGTGGTATACACCGGTGCCGGCGCTCATCACCTGTATATCGCCTTGCTTTATCACGGTGGTGTTGCCCATGCTGTCCTTATGCTCCAGGTCTCCTTCCAATGGTATAGAGATGATCTCCATATTATTATGCGGGTGCGTGCCAAAGCCTTCGCCCGGGTCTACGGTGTCGTCGTTCAATACGCGCAATACGCCAAAGTTTGTTTTCTCAGGGTCGTAGTAGCTGGCGAAGCTGAACGAGTGATACGAATTCAGCCAACCGTGGTTGGCGTGGCCGCGCTCGTTGGCGCGGTGTAAAATCATGTTTGCCATAGCATTTGATTTTTTAGTTGGTAAATGTTCGAACCCTACTTGTTGTATAGGCTTCACTTCTTCTTCGTGTTTACTGAAAAGCGATTGCATGATGCCCGAGGCGGTTACCGCGGTGGCGGTTAGTAAGCTGCGTGTTATGAATTTATCTCTTTTCATGATTTCTTGATTTCGACAACAAAGGTAAAGACAATATTTGTATATACAACAATTAAGGCAAATTTTTTTAATCTCTTAACTTATCAAGTATACGGTTTAGCTCCTGTGCTTCTGCTTTAGTAATAGTTTTAAGCGATGCGTTCCACTCTTCGGTAGTAAAATCAATCTTAGATAGCAAGGCCAATCCCTTATCGGTAATTACAATATCTACCTGGCGGCGGTTGTTAGGGCACAGTTCTCTTTTTACCAGGCCCTTCAGGCGCAGCTTCTCTACCAGCCTTGTTGCGTTGCTGTTTTTATCCAGCATGCGGCAGGTTACCTCGCCCAACATCAGCGGCTTAGGGTGCGAGCCGCGCAGAATGCGCAACACATTATACTGCTCGGGTGTAATATCAAACTCCTTAAAGCGCGCAGCGTTCTTATTGTGCAGCCAGCTGCTGGTATACAATATGTTTACCATAGCCTTCTCATGCTCACTCTCAAACTTCTTCTGCTGCTTTATTTCCTGCTCTATCGTTCCCATATCTGATGCAAATGTAAAAGTAATATTTGTATATACAACTATTGAAAGGACATATTTTGTGAAAAAATTAAAAACCGATTAAGAGCTCTACATGCAGGTAAATCAATCAGGCACTGTAATTACCAGCTGCCCGGTATACTAACCCTGCTTCGTTAAAGTAGAATAGCTCGGCTGCTTTAACACCGCGCGATACATTGGTATAGGTAAGCACCACAGATACGGCGCCTACAAACACGCCTTCCAGTTCAAACTTAAGATCGGGAAAACGCTGCAAGGCTTTGCTCCAATACGCACCAATGGCTTCTTTCCCTTTTAATACACCGGTGGTTTCGCCGGTTACCTGTGCTATCAAGGGCGAGCTCATTTCAAAATCATCGGTGTAGTGTGATAGAATGCGATCTATATCGTGGCTGTTCCACGATTCAATCCAGTGGTTGGCAAAGTGCGCTGCAAATTGTTGGGTTAGCATGACTTAAAGATACAGATTTAGTTTATTGCTTTAACATCCTTTAATAATTGCCGGGTATGGATTTACAGCAGGTTGGACATCGTGTTTACGTTATCCATTAACTAACCAAATCCATATCCATCATGAAAGCCTTTAAAACCCCGGCTGCAGCTATTGCTCTATTGCTGCTGGCCACTGTTGCCATTCTGCTCGCTACCTTGCCTACCAATGGCAATTACCTGCGCACACAACACGCTACTACTAACCCCGCTACAACTGCTGCTACCGACACACCTACACCCGAAAAGGGATGCGTATTTAAAACCGTGTTTGGTGAAGAACCTTCCGATTCTGATTTCATTTATAAGACACCGCAAAAGGTAGCTAAGTCGCAGCAGGAAGCACTGGCCTGGCTAGCCAAAGCGCAGGGCAACGATGGAGGCTGGGGCGCCGGTAGCCATAGCAGGCAGGGCGTTATGGACCCGCATGCTGTAAAGTCTGACCCGGCCACCACGGCTATGGTAGCCATGGGCCTGCTGCGCTGCCGCAACACACCCACCAGTGGAGAATATAGCGCTAACCTTACGCGCGCCTTAAATTACATGCTGGCACAGGTAGAAAACTCACCTGAGAAAGATTTGAATATAACCACACTACAAGGTACACAACCACAAGTAAAACTGGGCGCTAATATAGATGTAGTGCTTACCTCGCAGTTCCTCACCAATATAGTTGACTACGTAAACCACGACCCACAGCTAAAGAAACGCGTAGAGAAATGCCTGAATAAATGCGTAGCCAAAATACAGCGCGGGCAGGATACCAATGGCAGCTTTAAAGGCTCGGGCTGGGCCGGTGTGCTGCAGTCATCACTGGCTAACAATGCACTGGAGACCGCACAGATGAAAGGTGCCACGGTAGATAGTGTTGTGCTTGAGCAATCGCGCACCTACCAAAAAAGCAACGTAGCGGCCAACGGTTCGGTTAATACCGATATGGGCGCCGGTGTGGTGTTATACAGTGTAAGCAGCGCCACCCGCGCCAGTGCTAAAGAAGCCCGCGTAGCAAAAGAGAAAGTAGAGGTTGCCAAAAAAGAAGGCAAGCTGAATAAGGATGATAAAGTAACAGCCGACAATCTGCGCAAGATAGGCTTTAGCGATGCACAGGCCATGAAATATGGTACAGCGTACGATGTGAACGAAACAGCCAAAACACAATCGATAAGCAACGATGTAATGGATGGCTTTGGCAGCAATGGCGGCGAAGAGTTCCTTAGCTATCTGCAAACCGGTGAAGGTATGATAATGGGCAAAGACCGCGAGTGGAAAAAATGGTACGATAACATGAACGGCCGCCTGCTAAAGATACAAAACAACGATGGCAGCTGGCAGGGCCACCACTGCATTACCAGCCCGGTATTTTGCACGGCCACCTGCCTGCTTATCCTTTCGGTTAATAACGATATAGAGCAGTTAGTGGCAATGGGAAAGTAGGTGTATATAAGACTTCGATGTACTACTGCAAATACAACAGGCGGCACCTACGGTGCGCAAAATACAAATCAACATTTATTTGCTACTACAAACAGGCGACCCACTACGTGGGTGCAAATACAAGAAGACATTATTACATGGAGGCCATTTTGAGGCACTGTTGCACTTGCCTCAATAATATATTGGTTTGCATTCCTGTATTCGCTCCGTTAGGAGCCGACTGTTTGTAGAAAAAAAGGCAAGATGTTTTGCGCCCCGTAGGGGCCGCCTGTTTCATTCAATCCAGTCAAACAAAAACTTCTCGTTATACTCTATCTCAAACTTCTTTAAAAAATCAATATACTCTTCTTTGAAACTTTGCTTTTTGTGATGCTCTTCCTGGTTTAAAACATACTGCACTACGGCATCAACATGCGATCGGGAATATGAAAATGCACCGTACCCTTCCTGCCAGCTAAATTTGCGCGGCACAATCTTTTGCTCGGTAATAAATATGGACGAATTGGTTTTGATATCACGCACAACGTCAGAAATAGAAAGGGCAGGGTTCAGCCCAATAAAAATATGAATATGGTCAGGCATAGAATTTATAGCCAACATTTTATTCCCTCGCTTTTGTGCGATGCCGGTTATGAATTTATGTAATTCTTCCTTTCGGCTTTTAGGCAATAGGTTTTCTCTCCCCTTTACAGCAAAAACCAATTGAATGTGCAGTTGTGTGTATGTATTAGGCATTCTTTATTAGTAATACGAAAAATAATAAAAAGGCAACTAATTATACAATTAAAATCGGGCTTCACCCGATGCTTATAGACTGCACGTTGTTAAGGCTTTAAATTGACGGCACCTTATCAAACCACGGCTGCGCCTTTTCTAACTGCGCACCCAACCGGAACAAAGTGGCCTCATCCTGCCAGCGGCCGGTAAACATCACCCCTACCGGTGTATTCTCTAACCGGCTCCAGTGCAGCGGCACCGTCATACTCGGCTGACCGGTGATATTGGCCAACGGCGCATAAGGTATCCAGCTAAAGGTTTGCTCGGCAATCTTCTCTATCATACCCGTATAGCGTATAACCGATGATATGCCCAGGGCATTCAGCACACGCAGGGCATTCTCCTCCATAGGCGGATTGTTCATAGCACCAATCTTAAACGGTCGCATACCCAGTGTGGGCGTAAGCAGCAAATCATACGTGCGGTGAAACTCCGCCAGCTTGCGGTTTACCTCATTCCATTTCAGCTTGGCCAGTGCAAAGGCATTAGCGCTGAAAGATTTACCGAGTTTATACAGCAACCATGTATTCGGTTCTACTTCGCTGCGGTGTGGCTTCTTACCGCGCTGCTCGCCTATATAATCCAGCGTGGCCGATGTTTCGCCATACACCATGGCGTATAGCAGTTCGGTCAGCATTTCCTTTTTGTAAGGCAGTTCCACCTCTACCACCTCATGGCCTAAGTCACGCAGCAATTTTACAGTGATATTTATCGCATTAATATTTTCTTCATCTATTGGTTTACTCATGCCGGCAGGCATCTTGGTGCTATAACCTATTTTCAGTTTACCGGTAGGCCGCGTTATCTCGTGCATAAAGGGATGCTCTGGCGGCGAAATGGTATAAGGGTCGCCCTCGCTGGCTCCGTGTATCAGGTCGTAGTATAAAGCGCTGTCGCGCACACTGCGGCTAACTATACCCTCGCACACCGCACCGCCCCAGCCCTCGCCAAAGTAAGGCCCAAGCGTAACACGTCCGCGGCTGGGCTTAATGGCAAATAGGCCATTGCAGCTTGCCGGTATGCGTATGCTGCCGCCGCCATCATTAGCGCTGGCCATAGGTACTATGCCCGCCGCTACTGCCGCTCCGCTTCCACCACTGCTACCACCGGTGGTGTGTTCTAAATTCCAGGGATTGTGCGCAGGGCCAAATAGCTCCGACTCCGTCCACGGCGTTAAGCCAAACTCCGGTGTATTGGTCTTGCCAAATATCACCAGGCCTGCCTTTAGCATCCTATCCGTTACCACCGAGTTTTCGGTGCTGATAAAATCCTTCAGTATCCGCGAGCCGCAGGTATAGCGAGTGCCCTTCAATTGTGGGCCAAGGTCCTTTATCAGGTAAGGCACACCACCAAATGGCGCCGATGTATCTACTGTTTTTAATTGCGCCTTGCCCAGGTCGTATAGTTTATTTACCACCGCGTTAATCTTCGGGTTTACTTCCTCTGCGCGGTTAATAGCCAGTGTAAGCAGTTCATCTGGCGTTACTTCTTTATTCTTTATCAGCTCGGCTAAGCCTGTAGCATCATGCTTACGGTATTCTTCAAATTTCATAGTGTAGTTTGTGGAGGGAAGTTAGGGATAAAATGCAGATATTCGAATTGTAATATTATACCTAAATGACAACATTAGACGTATTAAAGAAAATAAAACTTGATCTAAGAAAGGGTTGTATTGAGCCTGACCAGTGGGTGCAATATGAGCATGACTTTGAAATTTCTCCTAGAGATTTTCTTAAATTTAGCAAACAAGATTTCAAAACAAATGACAAGCGGGGAAATATTAATGCATTGACTAACGCAAAACGTGCTATTGATTGTCAGACTGAAAGAATCCTTTACTCGATTGGTATAGATCCTAAGCAATTTTCAAACACTATAGTCGAGAAATTCATTCAAGACTCCAGAAACGCACCTAAAAAAGATCTGCCTATAAGATTACGACTACTTCAAGCGCTTGGATTTGCCCCAGCAGCTATCACTGCTGGCGTTCGTAATCTTCGCCATGATGTTGAACATTTTTACAAGAAGCCAACAAATGACCAAGTATCCAATGCAATAGAGTTGGCAGAGTTGTTTATCCAAGCCACAGATAGCAAGTTAAGAACTATGACGCACTTTTATATAAGTGATACGGATAAGAAATTGAAAAGCGATGGTCATGTTTGGAATTCATTGCACATTGAACATACACCGCATAAGAATTTGTTTACAATATATAGTTGGCTGGAAAAGACAAAATTAAAGCGAATCATCATTAAAAACGATACGGAAGAGTATTTGTATCTAGTAAAAATTGCCGCGTTAGCAGATAATGACGAGGATGTGGAGGATGCGTTAAAGGATTGGATCAAATTCATTAACCACCCAATTCCAATTGATAATATACATTTCGAAAGAATATTCTAAAGAATCCATTTTCCGATTTGATATCTGTTTTGCCCTTATCGGTGTTTTAGGTTCCATATAAAAAAATGGTAGAGCACCGTCACCAACAAGTCAATCCCACACAGGCGGCACCTACGGTGCGCAACAATCGTGTGTTTTATCATTCTACAAACTGCCGGCTCCTAACGGAGCGATGAATGCAATTTAGCACCGCGTAGCGGTCGCCAGTTTGTAGCATTACCCGTCATGCGCTTACGTTGCGCACCGTAGGTGCCGCCTGTTCTACGCAAAATTACACTACCACCGACCCACCTCCGCAGATGTCTCGCGAAGCAGGGCCTGAGCCAGTGTGGACTCTGCGGGCATGGCCACAACGTAAAAGATCGCCTAAAATTCCCTATCTTCCATCAACACAAAAACCAACCTCTTGAAATTTATAGCTATATCCGATACGCATGGTTTGCACGGGCAGTTGATTGTTCCCGATGCAGATGCGGTGATACATGCCGGAGATTTTTGCATGCGCGGAACAATGGCAGAGGCAGAGAGTATTCTCACCTGGTTTTCAGGGCTGCCGCACCGGTACAAAATATTTATAGCAGGCAACCACGATTTTTATTTCGAAAAGGCCAGTGCCGGTGAATTAAAAAAACTGATACCCGATAACCTTATCTATTTAAACGATTCTGGTGTTACTATAGAGGGCATCAACATCTGGGGTTCGCCCATACAGCCCTGGTTCTTCGATTGGGCCTTTAACCGCCAGCGCGGTGCCGAAATAAAAAAGCACTGGGACCTGATACCGGCCAACACCGATATACTGGTAGTACACGGCCCCGCAGCAGGTATGCTGGATACAATACACAGCGGCGAACCGGTGGGTTGCCAGGATTTGCTCGAGGCCGTAAACCGCGTTAAACCCAGGGAATTCATCTGCGGGCATATACACGAAAGCTACGGCGAAAAAACAGTAAACGGCACACATTATATAAATGCCAGCAGCCTTAACCGTCAATATAAATTGGCGCATGCACCGGTGGTGTTTGAAATACCTAATTAAGTTTTAATTTAACCCATTATGATTTTAAACGTATTGATTTTTATTTCGGCCATAGCGGCCTTGCTGGTCTCTGCCAGGTTGTTTACACAGGCCGCCGAAGAAATTGGTAAATATCTTCGGCTACCATCGTTTGTAATAGGGGTTTTTATTGTGGGCATAGGCACCTCGCTGCCCGAATTAATATCGGGTACGCTATCGGTAAAAAAGGGCCTGTCGGATATACTTGCAGGCAACGTAATAGGCTCTAACATATCTAACATACTATTGATAACCGGGCTGGCGGTAGCTATTAAGCGCAAAAGCATAACACTAAACACCGGTTACCTGTTTATAGATTTGCATTTTTTAATTGGCAGCTTTTTCTATTTCTACATTATAGCCTACGATGGCCGCATAGATTTTTATGAAGCCTTTATAGGGCTGATTATGTTTGTGGTGTACAGCGTGCACCTTATTAAAGGCGAAAGCAGCAAGGGTGAAGAAACTGAAGAGCGCGGCGCTTTTCCGGTTAAGGGCATGGCGTTGTTACTGCTTTCGGGCGTGGGTATTTATTTCGGCGCCGACTACACTGTTTTTTCGCTCGAAAAAATTGCCACGCAAATGGGCATCCCCAATTCGGTCATTGCGCTTACGCTGCTATCGCTGGGCACCACGTTGCCCGAACTTGCCGTAAATATTTCTGCCATCAGGCAGGGCAAGGCCGAAATGGCCATTGGCAATGTATTAGGCTCCTGCATTTTTAATACCCTGGTTATACCAGCTGCCGGTGCGGCCATAGGCACTATTACGGTGCCGCAAAATTTACTGGGCTTTTCGCTGCCGGTTATGGCCGGTTGCGGCTTATTCTTTTACCTGCTCACCCACGATAAAAAAATATCGGTATGGGAGGGCTTAATGTTTGTATGCCTCTACACGCTGTTTATTATAAAAGTAGCGATGGCAACATAGGATACCAGCCCGCACCCGTATGTGTTCGAAACCTCAAATCAACTTATGCTGTTTCATAAAACGCGCATAAGCAACTAATTCAACACTGCGTGTCAATAAACTACAATAACTTTCCCGTATTTATTCCTCCTTTCTCCCGACCTTTGCATAGCCATAAAGTGTGGCCACATATGTTCTTTTCCATCATGTATTTAAACACCTATGCATGTAGCCTATCTTAAAATCTTACCTGCATCCGGTAAAATTTTAAACCTTCAAAACATGGGGGGTATACAAATGGCATTAACTTAAGCCGAAATTGGCTGTTAAACTCTCCTCCTTCGCCGCTACCGCGGCGGTATTTAAGGAGGAGTGGCAGCAGCAGGCTGACGAGGTGGTGCTTAAGTTAATGACATAGGTGGGGTAGCCACTGCAAAAAACAATCCGCTCATACACAGGCAACTATAACCACAGGGGGGTAGCCATTTTTCAAAAATAGGGGCTTTTTCATTTTGCCACTTTGGCTGTAAACGGCCCAACCTTACTGATGTCATAATCGGGGTAGTCGCCGGTGTAGTAGTCCAGCACATGGCGGTCGCTGGCATCGGGTAATAATTGAAAGAGCACGTTCAGCTGAAACCACATATAGCACTTCACTCCATAGCGGTATACAAAGTGCGGTTTCTTTATCTGTAGGGTCTGCAGCAGGTGGTCATCAAACAGGCTATAATAGTACTGTGTGCCGTGGTAGCGCATCAGCTTAGGGTACCAGCGCTCCGCAAATTCATTGGCCAGTGCTTCTACCACTTTGCGGCCATCATCGCTATAGGCGTAGTGTTGCTTTTCAAACTCTCCGTACCATACATACATATCTTCTTCGCTTTCGGGCATGTGTTGTATGTTCATCAGCGTGCATAGCTTTTTCCAAAACACATACAGCGCCCGGAACTCTTTAGCGGTAAACAGGTCGCGGTTAGCCAGAAACATACCCATGCGGCGCGGCTCGCATACAATAGTAGCTAATGTGTATAGGTTCTCTTCGTTGGTAATATTGAAGTGGCTATGTATAAAGTTGAGCAGCTCTATAGCCTTGCGCCCCTCACCGGTATCGCCGTGTTTATAGAACTCACCAAAGAAAAGCAGCGTATCGTTGTTGCGCTTCTTCGTATTAGTGATGATACCACCCTTGCCATTGCGGTAAAGGACCCTGGCTATAGATGGCACTGCGGCCTGCCTGGCAAACGCCACCGAAAAAATAGAGTGCGTAAACAGCGGCGTGCCATAGCGCACTTCAAACGCCAGGTGCGATATCTCATGCGCATCGCGCTCAGCATCCAGTTGTGCTATGCGCTTACGCGCCCAAAATGGGTTGAGGAGGTTCATGCCGGGGTGTTGACATAGCTAATATACGCAGGCCGGCTTAACAGCCAATAAAAAAGGGAACAATTGCTTGTTCCCTTTCTTATGATTGGGTTGATGTACTACTGCCTTCCATTACCGCGCTGGCCGCCATTGGGTGGTGGGCCTTGTCCACCGCCTTTTTGTTGCTGGCGCTGGTCGCGCAGTTCTTTCAGCTTCTGGTGAAATTCACTTTCCAGGTTATACAACTGGTTTACTTTGTCTCTGCCCAGTGCACCTTCAAACTGGTTTTTGTATTTCTTTTTCAGGTCGAGTTTCTTCTGCTCAAAATCAAGTTGCTGCTCGGCAGTAAGCTTTACATCCGGCCCTTGCTTAAAGTTTTTGCGCAGCGCATCCATATCGGCGCGGTATTGGTTGTATACCGGCCAAAAGGTTTGCGCCTCAGCAGGGGTTAAAGCCAGCCGCTCTGATATAAAAGCTATGCGCAATGCTTCTATCCTATCGCCTTTGCTCTGGTCCGGTGGGCCTTGTTGTGCATATAGCATACTGCCCAGCACCATCATCACTGTCATCATTAGTACCTTGTTCATCGTCTTCGTTTTTGTTTTAGTATAGTTCTTTGTCATTATGTAATTAATCAAGTGTGCTGCCATTCAGTTCTTCATCGCTCAGCATGTTCAGTGCATCGCCTATGTTGTTTTCGGTAGACTGCAAATCTTCAGCGGCGTTTAATTCAAATACTTCTTCGCCTTCGCCCGAGCGCACATCTAAAAACGCATTCAGCTCATCATCGGTTAAGGCAGCCATCTTGCAATCTAAGTCGGTGCATTGCTGCTCTACCTGCACAAACATCATTACGGCCATAATAACCAGCGTTGCTGTGCCGGCAAAGGCAAACGAATACTTAGGTTTAAACACTACCACGGTTATCCTTTCCAGCACTGCGTTAACCGCTTGCAGCCACTTAGGCATTGTTACCGATTCTGCCACTGTTTGTTGTTGCGCGATGCGCTCCATCATCTGCTGCGGAAACTGTGCAAAGTAGTTAGTCGGCACCTGCATGGTGTTTTTCTTTTCGGCTGTAGATAAGGTGGGTGCAATAACACTCAATTCACTAGCTATTTCATCGGCCCGTATCTTCTTCATCAGGTCGGCAGAGAAAGCATTGAAATACCCTGCAGGCACTTCGGCGGTGTTCTTCTTCTCTATATTCAATAGCGAAGGCGCTACGGTACTAAGCTCCTGATTTTGCAACTTTACCTGCTCCAGCAGGTTGTTCTTAAAATTGAGGAAGTAACCATCGGGCACCGCGAAGTTGTTTTTCTTCTCCAGTGAGGCCAGCCGTGGGGCTATCTCCTTTAGTTCCTGTAATATGTTTTCTCTTGTTTCCATTATTCCTGTCGTCTGACGGCCCCGGAGGCCAAAGGTTTAATCTTCGCCCAATAAAAACTTCTCAATCTTCTGTGCGGCATGGTGGTAGCTGGCCTTCAGGGCGCCCTCGCTGGTGCCCAGCACTTCACTCATTTGTTCGTAAGGCATTTCGTCGTAATAGCGCAGGTTAAACACCAGTTTCTGCTTTTCGGGCAGGCTGTTAATTGCAAGTTGCAGGCGTGCCTGTATATCGTCTCCATCTACCTGGTGGCTGTCGCCCTTCAGGTAGTTAGATGGCGAATAGCTGTTGTCATCATCATCGCTATCGTTACCTCCCTCAAAACTAATAGTGGCCTTCTTATTGCGCGAGTTGATGAACGTGATGGTCTCGTTGGTAGCAATGCGGTATATCCAGGTAAACAACTGCGAGTCGGCACGGAAATTTTCCAGCCCCTTCCACACCTTTATAAATACGTTCTGCATTACGTCGTTAGCATCGTCGTGGTCGTGCACCATACGCCTTATGTGCCAGTAAATCTTTTGCTGGTACTGCTCAATCAGCAGGGTAAAAGCCCGCTCTTTTCCACTGCCAGAGTGAAAGAGGTCTAATATTTCTCTATCGGTCATACAATTAGGGTTGCTGATATGACTACCAATTTAACAAAAGGTTTAAAAGGCAATACAAATACATTTTTGAACCACATAGGCACATAGAAATACAAAAGTGTGCAAACTACATCAGTTCCTGAGCGTCTGAAAAGAGGATGTGAATGCAAAGAGAACATAGCAAGGCAAATTGCCTTTGGTTTCGCACGGAGCCACGGAGAAAATACAGGAGAAATGAAGTGCCAGTATGACCTTACTTCTTTCGGGCTATTACTTTCTTAACCGCCTTCACTACATCCGGTGTATCTAAACCGTATTTAGCTAACAGCTGGTCAGGTGTACCGCTTTCGCCAAAGCTGTCGTTTACAGCTACGTATTCAAGCGGCGTAGGTAGTTCCTGTGCAAGTAGTGAGGCTACAGATGAACCAAGACCACCAATACGGTTGTGCTCTTCGCACACCACGGCGCATTTGGTTTTAGCTACCGATTTCAGGATGGCTTCGCTATCCAAAGGTTTAATGGTGTGTATGTTTATTAGCTCTACCGAAAGGCCTTGTGCCTCCAGTTCTTTTGCGGCTTCTACGGCTTTCCACACCAGGTGGCCGGTAGCAAAAATGGTTACATCGGTGCCTTCGTTCATTACAATGGCTTTGCCTAGTTTAAAGCTACCTTCTGGCATAAAAATAGGCCATGCCGGACGGCCAAAGCGCAGGTAAACAGGGCCTTCGTATTCAGCAGCGGCAATAGTAGCTTCTTTGGTTTGGTTATAGTCGCATGGGTTAATTACCACCATGCCGGGCAGCATCTGCATCAGGCCAATATCTTCCAGTATCTGGTGGGTAGCGCCGTCTTCGCCCAGGGTAAGGCCGGCGTGCGAAGCAGCTATCTTAACGTTCTTGCCGCTGTAGGCCACACTCTGGCGTATCTGGTCGTAAACACGGCCCGTTGCAAAGTTGGCAAAGGTAGTAGCAAAGGGGATTTTACCACCGATGGTCATACCGGCTGCAATACCAATCATGTTAGCCTCGGCCACACCTACCTGCACAAAGCGCTCGGGAAACTCCTTAATGAAATCATCCAGCTTCAGCGAGCCAACCAGGTCGGCGCATAGGGCCACCACGTTTGCGTTTTTTCTGCCTGCTTCTAATATACCGGCACCAAATCCTGAGCGGGTATCCTTTTTACCGGTTACCACATAGTCTGCTAAAGCCATTGTTTTCTGCGTTTGTGTTGGGGTCACCTTTATTGAATTAAGGTGGTTATTTAAAGCTTCAAACTTAAACTTCCACCAGCAGTAATCTCAAATTCTTTATCAACGGTGGTGTGGATAGTGCGGGCAAATTTACTGCGATAAACAATGCGGTATTTGCCCGGCTGCAGGGCCAGGGTTTCCTGCCGGTCTTTCAGGTGCAGCTCATAAATTTTTACCATGCGGCCATCTTCTATAATAAATATAGCCCCGTAAGCTTCAAAACCTTTGTTAATAGTAAGTATGCCCGGCGAAGGAATCAGCACATCGGTGGTTTTGCTCTGCTCTATTTTTATGCCCTTTACCAACGTGCGGGGCAGGGTAAGTACCTCCAAATCGTAAGTGCCGGTAAGATATTTTTCGGTGGTGTTCATGCTCTGCACATTAAGCGTGGCAACGTCGCCGGGTTTGTGCACCAGGCATTTAATACGCTCTATAGCCGCCGACTTTGATATAGTACCTTGCAAAGTAAAGTTCAGGAACCCTTGTGCCGCTTTTACATTGATAGTGTTATGAAAATTTTTGCGCAGCACCACATCATTTACCACTATGGGTGGTATAGTATGTATCTGTAGCTTGTAAGTAAACATGGGTGATACTACAATAGTATCGGGCAGGCCGCGCTGGTTAAGGGCATGAAACATGTTATACCTCGGTATGTTGCTCTCTGTGTCGTAAAAGGTCATGTTTACGTCACTTTCTGTAGGCTTACCGTTAGCATCGTTCAGGTTTACCTGTAGCGATGTTTTGGCTACCGACTCTAACACCACTGTGCGCAGGGTGGCTGCAAACTCATCGGCATTGTTGGTGTTAAACAGCTTACCCATGCATTGCATTTCGTTAAAGCTTTTATCCTGTAGCGACATGCCGATGATAAACGGGCGGAGTATGATATTGTTCTTCTGCAACATCAGCGATATAGAGCAGGGGTCGCGGTTGCAGGCATCTTCGCCATCGGTTACAATTATCATTATGTTTTTGGCGGGCACCTTACCAAAATCTTCTACCGATTTTTCGATAGAGTAAACCAGCGGGGTGATACCTTTCGGCTTCACCTCATCCAGCTTACGCCTGATAGCTTTTACATTGCCGGTATCTATCTTAATCTCTAACCGCGAGTCGTGGCAGTTTCTATCCGGCTCGGGATATAAGTGGCCAAACACACGCATACCCAGTTCGCAGTTGGGCACTACCGCCAAGCTATCGGCCATCTCTGCAATAGCTGTTTTGGCTATATCCCATTTGGTGCCGCCATTCCACTGGCTTTTCATACTCAGCGATGCATCTACCAGTATAAGTATGCGGGTACGCTCCTGCGCCGATGAGACACAAGACGCAAGACATAAGATGCAAGATAGTAATGCTATCCTGTACCTGTCCCATATCCTATATGTATCTGCTTTCTGCATTTTGTTTTTTATTCCAACAATCCATTATTCCATTCACCCGTTACTCTAATGTTACTACAGCCACCCCACTATCTTTAACCACCACTTTTATACTCTTGGTTGCTTCGCTATCGTAGCTGGCTTTGCTTTTATATACTATAAAATAGTCGCCGGGTTGATACTTCCGGTTATCTACTTTACCCGTTACATCAAACCGGTCCACCATTCCTAACATACCACCTTTTGCTTCGCGAAAAATACCTGCCGAAAATTTATCGGTGGCCATAATAGATACCGTACCGTAGTTGGGTATAGGCAAATTATTTTCTGCCATGGCTACAACGGTGGTATCCCAAAGTGTTTCTGGGCGTGTAAGTATCTCTAACCTGAAGCCCGCCGCCAGGTACTTTTCTACTTCGTTCAGGTCCTGCACATTCAAAATTTTCTTTTGATCTTTTTCTGTTCGCACTATTACCTGTGCATTATTGCCTGCAGCACCGGTGCATGTTACAGCCAAATCGCCCACCGGTACATCTACGGCTATCAGGTTATGCTTGCCGGGTGTTAGTTCTATATTTTCTTTTCGTACAGTAGGGTAAGTATGAAGCTCTAAATCATAAATACCTACCGGGTCCAGATACAACGTATCGGGATTGCCCTTCTCATCAAACGTATGCACAAAGTTGTAAAGCATTTTGCTGCTGGCGTGGTCATACAGCGTAAACGGTATATTGGTAACAGTGGGGTTACCGGTAGCATCCAGCAGGTTTACCTGGGCTGTTGTGGTGTTTAGTGTTTGCTTAATAATTACGCCCACCGTATTATATAATGCCGGTTCATCCTTTGCATCGAGTACCTGGCCAATGCACTTTAATTTCTTTACAAATTCATCGCCACCGTTTAAGCCCACAATAAACGGGCGGAGTGAAATACGTTTATCCAATAGTTTTTGTGAAGCATCGCAGGGGTTGCCATCGCAGTTTTCATTACCATCTGTTATTATAATGATGGAGTTAAGGCTTCGGGTATCTGCCGGAAAATCGTTTACCGCTTGTTGCAGCGAATAGGCAATGGGTGTCATGCCGTGTGGTGCAACTTTGGCAAGTGCCTGTTGTATGTTGGCCGCATTGTTTTTAGCAAAGGGCACCAGCAGTTTACTATCCTTACAATTGCGCTGGCTTTTATCATATTGATAACCAAAACCACGCAACGCAAATTCTACATTGGGGTTCTTCTTTTCCACCGAATCTATTAGCCGGTAAAGCAAGTCTTTAGCAATCTCATAGCGTGCACGTTCGCCCCACTTTTCGGTCATGCTGCCCGATATATCCAGAACAAATAATACCCTGTTAACATTTGGCTTATAAACCTGTGTTGGTTGGGCGTGTATGTCTTTACATGCAAAAAATAAGATTGCAAATGCAAAAGCGACACACTTTTGGCATAGGGTTAAAAAGTTAAATATTAACACTCTTTTCATTGCATTAAAATCTACGGCAAGATAACACAGAATATTTCTTACTTTTAGCTAAATATCAATATCCATTTAACATCTGTATAGTATAAGCTATTGGCTATAAGCTAACGGCCAACAAGGTGAGTTTGTGATTATTTTGCGCAACGTAAGTTAAATGTAATGAGGTAGTATAAACAGTTAGGTTATATGTATCGTATCTTTGCAGACTAACCTTTAAATAACACTATGATAAACAAAAAGAGATTAGGCCTTATTGGCGCTGTTGTGTTGGTTGTTGTATCCTGTTCAGCGTTTTTATTTAAAACCACCGAAACCGATAAGTTTAAAATCTATTTCGATGAGAAATTAATAGAAGGTAAAACGGCTTATCTGAAACAACCTGTTTCGGATTATAAGCAACATAACCGTCCTAATGTAATAGTTATATTGGCCGATGACCTTGGACAGACAGACATTTCGCTATATGGCAGCAAACTAATCTCTACACCTAATATAGATGCCATAGGAAAAGATGGCGCTACCTTTACCGAAGGTTATATTTCTTCACCGGTATGTTCGCCTTCACGCGCAGGTTTATTAACCGGTAGATACCAGCAGCGCTTCGGGCATGAGTTTCAACCCAACCACCGTTACTTAAAGAATATGGCCGAATACTATGGCTTTAAGATGTTACCGCGTTTCAAACCACTTACGCCTATAAAATCGCACGAGGCACCACCTACCGAAGAACGCCTGCGCCAGGGACTGCCACCCAGTGAAATTACACTGGCTGAGTTGCTTAAAAAATATGACTACGCCACCGCTATAACAGGCAAGTGGCACTTAGGCGCTGCTGACTTTGCCATACCAACCAACCGCGGCTTCGATTATCAATATGGCTTTTATGAAGCGTTTACATTGTATGCGCCTAAAAATGACCCAAACATAGTGAATGCACCTGTGCGCGGCGACTTTATGGACCAGCACGAATGGAAAGCCAGCGAAGGGCGTCCAGGTAATTGCGCTATATTGCGCAACTGCTGCGAGCACCAGGAAGAAAAAAAGTACCTAACCGACAAGCTTACTGATGAAGCTATTGCATTTATAGACAGAACACCGGCAGAGAAACCTTTCTTTTTATACCTGCCGTATAATGCGCCACATGCACCCTTACAGGCAACCAAAGCTTACTACGCGCAGTTTGCACATATAAAAGACCCTGTAAAGCGTGTGTATGCCGCCATGATAAAAAATATGGATGACCAGGTGGGCCGGCTGATGCACCACTTAGATAGCATGGGTATTGCCGATAACACGATAGTTGTCTTTTTAAGTGACAATGGCGGGACGCTAAGTAATGGCACTACCACCAATGCACCATTTAAAGGAGGCAAGTTTACCAATTTTGAAGGCGGGTTGCGCGTTCCGTTTATGATGAAATGGAAAAACCATATACCTGCAGGAACTGTTTACACCAATCCGGTTATATCGCTGGATATTTTTGCTACTGTGGCCGGCATTGTAGGTATAGACCTGCCTACCGACAGAACGTATGATGGTGTAAACCTGGTGCCCCACCTTACCGGTGATATAAAGCAGCCTGCGCACGATAAACTTTTCTGGAGAAGTGAGTTTAATAAAGCTATACGTAAGGGCGACTATAAGCTGATAGTAAACGAGCATGACAACGTAAACCTGCTCTTCAACATTAAAGAAGACAAAGAAGAACGCCACAACCTATTTGTATCAAATCCTGCAAAGGCAAAGGAACTTTTAAAGGATATAGAAGATTGGGAAACCGACCTTGTGAAGCCTCTATGGCCGCGTGTAGTTAACTACGTTTACAAAGATGACGATGGCAAGTACATATATGCTTTTTAAAGTAAAAAGCACGTGACATAAAGCAAAAGCCCTAAAGGATGTAACATACCTTTAGGGCTTTTTTAGCTATGTGTGTTTGCAGTTTTACCCTTTAAATAAACCCGATACAACCCGGTTGTCCGCAGCCACATTTTTGTTTGCCATCGTGATGGGTAATACCGTAGTTGCAGGTCAGCTCCTCTCCCTTTTTGATATTGCGCAGGCTGTAAAACTCTACGTGATAATTAAACACCCGCATGTAGGTATTTGGCTGGCACGAGTGGTTTACATAGCGCAACTCCTCGTTAAAGTAAGAGGCATCAATAGCTTTGTTGTTATTCAACTCTACCATAGCAATAGCCTTGGTATGTTTAACCCTTTGCCGCGCCAGGCGTATAGATATTACCTCTCCCCCTAATGAGCCTATTTTCTTTTTGCCGGGGATACTACCTAAAGCAAAAGCCCCGGTGCCATGTATTTTGCTTTTATCGTTTCTTAAGGGGTAGTTAAGCGTGCCGGCTATAGTGTTGGGTTTCATGTGTAAGATGTCAGTTTAAAGGAGCACAATTAAGGTAGCTTACAAGTTTAGAAATCTGAATATGGAGCGTGCAAAAGTATTTCATCTATTTCCCCGCTTATCTTTTCAGAAAAAATCGGATTTATTTTCTCCATCAATTCAATCCATTTAGCAAAGGCTTGTCTTCTGCAATCTTCACCTTCCAGCCTGTTTTGCAACTCCCATCTATACGCTAACGTACGGGTTACATCTTTAAACACCTCATACTGCAACGCATCTGTATCTATAGGTAGCTTTCTAAATATTTCCTGGTTCCTTTCACAACATACATAGTTGTAGCCATACCGGTCAATTTCTATAAAAGGCTTTGCATCGTAATTCGATTAGTTAATTGCTGGAAGAAGGGTAAAGTCATTGCTGATTTTCAGTAACTCATTGCGCAATACAACTTGTAAATCTTTAGCACTTAGAACTGACATGGTTTGATCTTAATAATCCCCCAGCGTCTCTTCAAGTTGAGTCAAGGCATTGGCAAGCTGTGCATCGTTAGGTGCTACGCCGTGCCATTTGTGGCCACCCTGCATAAAATCAACACCATAACCCATTAGGGTATGCATGAGTATAAATACCGGTTTCCCTTTACCGGTGCGCGATTTAGCATCTTTCAAAGCTGCTACCACCTGCTCCATATCGTTACCATCTTTCAGCACCACCACATCCCAGCCAAAGGCTTCAATCTTGGCCTTCAGGTCACCGTGGCTAAGTACTACATCGCAGGTGCCGTCTATCTGGGCATTGTTAAAATCTATAGTAGCTATCAGGTTATCTACTTTATTGTGCGGCGCAAACATCAGCGCTTCCCATATCTGCCCTTCCTGAAACTCACCATCGCCATGTAGGGTATACACTATCGAATTGTCTTTGTTTAATTTTTTGGTAAGCGCTGTGCCTATGGCCATGCTCAGGCCCTGACCAAGAGAGCCCGAAGCGGCGCGTATACCCGGCAGGTGCTCGTGTGTGGTAGGGTGGCCCTGCAACCTAGAGTTAAGCTTGCGGAATGTGGCCAGCTCTTTTACATCAAAATAACCGGCATGTGCCAGCACGCTGTACCATACGGGGCTAATGTGCCCATTGCTCAGGTAGAACACATCCTCTCCTACTGCATCCATGCTGAAGTTCTTGTTGTGTTTCATAACATCGAAGTACAGGGCTACCATAAACTCGGTGCAGCCCATACTGCCGCCGGGGTGGCCGGAATTTACGGCGTGAACCATGCGGACAATATCGCGGCGAACCTGCGATGCAATGCGTTTTAATTCTTCTACAGAAGCCATTGGGAGTTTGATTTTGTGCGGCGAAAGTAATACACCTGTAGATTGAATAACGACAAAAGTTCTTAACCAAAGGTGGAATAATTGGTAATTTTCAGCCATGATTAAGTTTACTACCACTATACTTAAATTCGATAGCCAGGGAGAAAAGACCGGCTGGACTTATATTCTTATTCCCGCCGAAGAGGCACAGAAGTTAAAACCCGGCAATAAAAAGTCGTTCAGAGTAAAGGGCAAGCTGGATAGTGTGGCAATTAAGCAGGTGGCGCTGCTACCTATGGGCGAGGGTGATTTTATTTTGCCGCTTAAGGCAGATTTGCGCAAAGCCTTGGGCAAACGCAAAGGCGCGCAGCTTGTAGTGCAACTGGCAGAAGATAAAGCAGACTTTGCGTTTAATAAAGAATTGATGGCCTGCCTAGAAGACGACCCAAAAGCCAATGATAACTTTAAGAAGCTATCAGGCTCGGAGCAGAAGTACTTTAGCAAGTGGATAGACAGTGCCAAGACCGCGCCCACCATGGAGAAGCGCATATTGCAAACTATAGAAGCCATGCATAAGGGGTACCATTACGGGCAAATGATAAGGTCGCTGAAAGGTAGTACGTAAAGATTTGACAACTTTTAAAAAGTCATCAAATCTTCCCTAGTAATTCCACATGTCGTGTTCGTATTCAAACATTTGTTGTTTGATGCGGTCGCTTTCCAGTTGCGCATCTATACCAGCGGTGTATTCCTGTATGTTGCGGTCGAACACGTTACTCTCTTTGTAGATGTAGCTCTGAAATTTGCGCATCTCCAACAGGTCTTCCCAGCTATAGTGTTGCGTATCGTTGTAAGGGTTAAAGACTTCTTCTTTAGCCAGCATATCTCGCAGCGAGGCATAAGGAATCCAATACATAGTCATATCGCCACGATAGTTGCCGGCAGCATCGTAGTCTTCCATAACCGGTGCAATACCTATAATGCGCACCTGCATGGCCGATAGCTTCGTATCGAAATACCAAACTTCTTTTACCCGGAACTTTTTGATTTTATCCCATGTCAATTCATTCTTAACCAATACAGAGATTTCCCTATCCGGATTTTCGGGGTCCACCTGTATTGACGTATCGCTGCTGCTGCCAATTTTAGCTACATCCGATAGCGCCAGCACTTTCTTAAACTGGTCGGCATAATCTACTGCGGGGTCGTATACGGTTATCTCGCCTTTTTTAGCAGCCTCGTGTATAATCTGTATCAACGGCTTTTGCGGATAGCCAAAAGGCAGGTTCATTTTCTGCCGGGTATCTATCACGCGCCAGATATTTTTGCTCCACATTGCATCGGCTTCGCGCACATACTCATACGGCAGGGGCTTCATATCCTTGCGGTTTTGCTGCTGCCAGGGTAGTTGGTCTATATCCTG
>DATGWP010000042.1:0-16003 GCA_035299425.1 Chitinophagales bacterium
CTGGCATAGTAAAAGTTTTTAAGCCCCGGGAACTGGAACTTAACAGGCACCGGTGCCAGGAAATTTTTACCGGCCATAAGGCCCTGGGCGCTACCCTTCCAATTGCCAGTATATCTCAACAGTGTAGCCGGGGTAGCTACATCTACCACCTCTATGTAGTCCTTTATACCTCCCAACCGCTCGTTTAACTGTTCTAGTACCTTTGCTGCAAATTCATTTTTAATTCGCCTGTACTCTGCCCTGTTTGCTTTACGGTGATCTATCCAAAAATCGCGTTGCTTTGTATAAAAGCTAACTACTACCGAGCTTTTGCCGGATGGGGCCATAGTAGGGTCGTAACTGTAAATATGAACCTCCATACGAGTGTATTCTGTGCCATCGGGAGAGAGTAACGGAACAGCAAGCGGAAACCGTGTAAGATGGGGTAAACTTGAAAGGTCTTTGTTAATACCAAATGATACCTGGATGACGGAGTAAAATATCTCCAGGCTACGCCCCTCTTTCAAATCGAGCATAGCTTTGTTTACATACTTGCCCTGTAGCAATTCGAAGGTGGTAAAGTACCAATCGGCACAGGAGATAATAAGATCTGACGGATGTACTTTGCCATGACGAACCTCCAACGCCTTAGCAACTCCATTCTCGGTAATAATGCGGTTTACGGGAGTATGGTAATGAATTTGACCGCCTAGTTTGAGATATCGCTCCTCGAAACGTTGCGCAAATTTTAAAGAGCCACCAACAGGATAACCTGCGCTCTTTTTATCAAAACTGGCCATGGGGAAGTAGATAACCAAAAGATTAACTTCTTCTCCGTCGTAAAGCATTTGGAAACTTTCTTTTAGAAAAGGGTTTTTAAGTTTTGCTGCAAAGGTATAGTTGGTTTGCCCCATTAACTTTAAAAACCAATAAAGGAACTCGACATACCTTGTCATTTTTATGCCGCGGATGATGGATGGTATCAATGGAAGGTCATCCATAATTGGGGGCATATCGAACTTCTGGATAATGCGCATAGGCTTAATAAAATCGCGAATAGCCTGCTCATCTTCTGGTGCCAGGTCGATAAGATAGGCCTGCAACTTATCCAGGTTGGTATAAAACCTGAAGGTATTGCTTCCGTATTTGTCGCGGTTGTTTTTCACCTCAATAAACATTCGAATATCGTGGTTAACCCACTCAACGCTGCGCATATCTATCAACTCGTTCCATACCTTATAAAAAGAGCTGCCTGAGTCGGATCCCAAAATCCAATGTGCGCAACCATCAAAGGTATAGCCTTTACGGTCCCAGCTGGTACAAAGGCCGCCAGGTATATTATGTTTCTCGAAAATCTGCGTTTGATAGCCATTCATCTGAAGATAGCAACCCAGAGAAAGGCCGGAGATCCCTGCACCAATAATATTAACTGACTTTGTCATTGATTACGCAGATTGCAGAAAATGATTACACCGATTAATACAAAATACATTGCTCGGTACTTTAGAGGTAGTTATTCATATAGTCTTGCTTGCTTATGTATAAAGTCCTCCATTCACGTTAATAACCTCACCGGTGATATAGGATGCTCCTTTAGATGCAAGAAAAACGACTGTATCGGCCACCTCATCGGCTTCGCCAAAGCGCTGCACCGGTATAATAGACCGAAACTGAGATTCTTCAATGCCTTCTGTCATTTCAGTTTTAATAAAACCAGGCGCCACGCAATTAACAGTAATACCTTTGCGGCCTATTTCCTGCGCCAGCGATTTAGAAGCAGCAATTACACCAGCCTTAGATGCAGCATAATTGGTTTGGCCAGGCAAGCCTTTAATACCGGAAAGCGAAACCACATTTATAATCCGGCCAAAACGCTTAAACATCATTGCAGGTATAACCAGTCGAGTGATGTAGTAAAACGAATCGAGATTGGTACGCAGCACATCGTGCCAGTCACTCTCAGCCATCATCATCAGCAAAAAATCTTTGCGTATACCGGCGTTGTTCACAAGCACTTCTATTGGCTTATCTTTATTAGCATCAATCCAGCCACCAAGCACACTTTGAACTTCATCTTTGTTCCCCACATCAAATTTCAGGGAAAGTGCATCGCCCCCGGCCTCTTTTATCAATGATACTGTTTTATCGGCCTCTGCCTGGTTGCGCTGAAAATTAACCAATACTGTATAGCCATTGGCTGCCAGCTTAAGACAAATAGCCCGGCCAATACCGCGGGAGCCACCGGTTACAAGTGCATAGCGCAGTGTGGGAATTGTACTTTCAGTCATAATAGCTTAGTATTTATATCACTCCCGGGTGATTGCTTTTCAAATAGTCCTTTATGTTTCGTAGCTTTTTAAAACTGGCTACATCTGCATCAATTTTGGAGGATACCCATCTTACTCCAGCGTACATTTCTTTCGCTTTAGCTGACAACTGATCTGCCTTTTTAAGACAGTCTATTGCCTCAACCACAGCCAATGTATGCACCGATAACACTTCAAATGTATTTTCAATTACGCGCGCAGCCATCAGGGCGGCATTGCTACCCATGCTTACAATATCCTGGTTATCGTTATTGCTTGGTATACTGTGGATGTAAACAGGATTTGAAAGTGCCTGATTTTCGGCTACGGTAGATGTAGCCGTATACTGTATACCTTGTATACCAAAGTTAAGCCCGATAATACCGGTATTGATAAACGGTGGTAGTTTACCATTGAGCTTATCGTTAAGTAAATAGTTTAGCTGCCTATCTGCCAGCATAGATAATTTGGTAATAGCAATTTTTAGCTTATCCATCTCGAGCCCCACGTAATCGCCATGAAAATTGCCTCCATGAAACACGTCTTTTGCAACATCATCCACTACCGGATTATCACTTACAGAATTAAGCTCATCAGTTAATATTCTCTCTGCATGTATAATAGTATCGTAAACAGGCCCCAGTATTTGCGGCATACAACGAAGGGAGTAATATTCCTGCACCTTCTCTTTAAAGTGTGTTTCGGTAGTATCGGTATATAGATGTTCATGACGGTTACGCATAAGCACACTATCAGTTATAACAGCGCGCATAGCCTCTGCAATTTTATTTTGGCCCACATGCAGCTTTACAGCATTAAGAGGAGCAGAAATGTGATCATCAAAAGCTTCAAAAATTTCATTGATAGTTATAGAAAGCAAAGCAGACCAGTTAAGCAAGCGCTTTGCCTCAATCAGATTGACCAGGCCAATACCCGTCATGCAAGATGTTCCGTTCATTAAGGCCAGGCCTTCGCGCAGCCGTATGGCAAAAGGTGTGAGGTTGTGCGCCTGCAATATTTCGGTGGCATCGTGAATTTTGCCTTCAAAATGAATTTCGCCCTCTCCTATTATAGCCAAACCCATGTGCGCCAATTGCACCAAATCGCCGCTGGCCCCTACCCCACCATGCTCATATATCACAGGAATCAGGTTAAGATTAATCATCTCCTGTATAAGTAATATAAGGTCGGGATGCACACCACTTTTGCATTGCACAAAGGTATTCAGGCGGTCTATAAGCATAGCCTTGGCATACATTACATCTATAGGCCTACCGGAACCCGAAGCGTGACTGCGGATAAGATTGTATTGCAGTGTTAAACGCTCGGAATACGCAATACGATGTTGAGCCATAGGGCCAAAACCTGTATTGATTCCGTAAATCACTTTATCTTTTGCAAAATCACGGAGAAAATTAAAGTTATCGGTAGCCTTTTTTATGGTGGCCGGTGTTACCTCAACACGCTCGTTTTGATAGAGTATTTTTGCGACATCCTGTAATGTCAACTTGTTTTCGCCTGCTGCAATCATTCCTAAGTATAAAAGTTACAATATTTAATTTGTTACGAAGGGGATAAAACTACTTTTTTTGGGGTAATCTCAAAAAATAAATCATCTTTCGGCACCCAAAACGCCAGTTTAGCCGTATAAAACTCAAACCCGGAGAATGAAAGATAACAGCCTGCTGAAAAGTATTCGTGAGTACGAAAACATGCATATTGCCCTTTGGTTGGTAAAAGATAGCTGCTGGGTGGCTTCGGTTGATTTTCCATGGCTTAAAATACCGGGTATGATTATGATAGTGCCCACCCTGATAGCGGCCATTTTTATTACATGGCGAGCCCGCCATGACCAGGCCGACCTGTTCCACAACATAGCTGTGTGCTTATGGATAAGCGCAAACGCGAGTTGGATGATAGGTGAGTTCTATTTTGAAGATAAGACACGCCATATCGCTATGGCCTTTTTTGCTGCGGGATTAGTGGTGGTAGCCATTTATTACATTGTTCATTTTCCCAAAAGAATGAAAGAAAACAGCGAGGCCGCTTCTTAAATACGCTAAGTTAAGGCTGACAGAACAGCCTCCAGATCCTCAGGGGTATCTATAGGGGTACTAACATGCGTGGTAACAACACACTTAATGGGGTAGCTATTCTCCAGCCAGCGAAGTTGCTCCAGGCTTTCGGTAAGTTCCAGGGGCGTGGGGGCAAGTTTTATGACTTCCAGCAATATACTTTTGCGAAAAGCATAAATGCCGATGTGCAGGTTATACTCCAATTCATCAAAGTGCAATTTAGAAACAGGATTTGGTATAATACTGCGGCTAAAATACATAGCCTCGTTATTTTTGTTAACCACCACCTTTACCCTGGCAGGGTTCTTCAGTTCATCATCCCAATCGGTTTTGCGAATGAGAGTAGCAATTTTAACCCCGGGCATGCTAAAACCAGCAGCAAGCGCATCTATTTGAGCCGGCTCAATAAAGGGCTCATCACCCTGTATGTTAATAATAACATCGGCATCAATATTCCGGGCAACTTCAGCACAACGTTCGGTACCGTTTTTATGCACCCCGGATGTCATCATTACTTTTCCACCAAAGGCTTCCACTTCCGCAAAAATACGCTCATCATCAGTAGCCACAATAACATCTGAAAGCAAGCTGGCTTTTAAAGCCTGCTCGTAAACCCTGCGGACCATAGTTTTGCCCCCGATATTAACCAATGGTTTACCCGGAAAGCGGGATGAATTATAGCGAGACGGTATAATGCCAACAATTTTCATTGTAAGCTAAGGAACAATTAATTTTCCAATATCGCGAATTTAGCGCCAGCCAAATACGCCGTACCCCGGCTAAACGGGCAACACTATAAAAAATTCAGCCCCTTTTTGAAGGGTACTTTGTGCTGTAAGGAAACCTTTATGGTTCTCTACAATCTTTTTGCAAATTGCTAAGCCAATACCCGTGCCTTCGAAATTGTTGCCATGGAGGCGCTGAAAAATTCCGAATATTTTTTCTTTATAAATATCCTCAAACCCAATTCCATTATCTTTAACACTTATACAGACATAATCACTGGCGTTAATATCCAACTCCTTTGCTAATATTTCACTTATAGGTTTCGCTGTTATAGTAATGCTGGCATCCTCTGCCCCGCTAAACTTAAGCGCATTACTTATAAGGTTTTGAAAAAGTTGATGCATCTGCCCGGTAATACCATTAATAACAGGTAACTCACCAATTTTAATATTGGCCTTCTTCTCATTCACCGTTATTTCCAAATCATCTACAATCCGGCTTAGAACTTCATTTAAATCTACCCGCTCCATAGCCAGATCGCGATTGGAGAGTTTAGAGAGAGTAAGTACATCCTCAATTAAACGTTGCATGCGGTCGCTGGCTGTAATTATCTTTTTTAAATTAGATAACTCACTATCCTCCAACCGGTCTTTTGTTTTAGCAAAAAGCATATTGCCATAAGTTTGAATTTTGCGTAAAGGCTCCTTTAAATCATGTGAGGCTACCGACGCAAATTGCAGCAGATCCATATTACTGCGTTCAAGCTCTACATTCATAGATTGCAACTTTCCAGAGCTACTTTTTAGCTCCTCATAATTTTGCGCAATAATATCTGCAGCTTTCTTTTTATCAGTAATGTCCGTTGAAATACTAACTAAGCCATCTTGCAGTTTGACCAGTACTATGTCGTGCCACTTATCTGTTTTATCATAATAATACTCGTATTGCACCGGCTCACCGGTTTCAACTACCCTTTTGTAATAACTAAAATGGTCTTTGCTTTGTTCGGGAAAAAGATTACGGAATGTTTTATGAATTATTTGCCCCCTTTCAATACGGGCTTCTCTCTCAAGTGCGGCATTAGCAGCGGTGTATTGAAAATCAATTATCTCGTTATTAGTATTGCGTATAGCACGCATGGCGCTAATAGTGCTGGGAGCGCTATTCAAAATAGCCTCGAGTATACTATGCAGCTTTTTTATCTCTGTTACGTCTATAAAATTAACGACAACCCCATCGGTACTATTATCTTGTTTTAAATATGGTGCTATACGCATCAGGTAAATAGCATCGCTGAGGCTAATCTCCCTTTCAACAGGCCTGGATTCGTCCATAACCTTCCGTATGTCGCTAATAAAATCGAAATCATTAAAGCGGGTGGTAATATCTGTAATAGAGCGGTTTAAATCTGAATCTATCAGGTTGACCATACGCGTAATTGCCGGGCTGAACTTCCGAATAATAAGTTTCCTGTCTATAAGAATTTGCCCAATATCACTATTCCTGAAAAAATTATTCATATCATCGTTAAGCTCCATCAGCTCTTTTATCTTTAGCTGGTGCTCGGCGCTAACCGTGTGTAATTCTTCATTTAAAGATTGCAACTCTTCATTGGTGCTTTGGAGTTCTTCATTGGTAGAGAGCATTTCTTCATTATTGCTCTGCAGTTCTTCATTGGCGGTTTCTACTTCTTCGATAACGGCCTGCAGGTTTTCGCGCGTTTCTTTTAACTCCCTTTCCAGCTCATTCAAGCGCGAGTTATCAACTGAAGAGTTGGAAGATACCACTCCAGCAGGACTGGCTTCAAAATTTCCCTCTGTTAATACAATAAACAAAAATTGCTGCGAATAATCCTTTTGCTGCAAATATGGCTTAACTGTAATTGTAACATTCCGGCGTTTATTTTCCTCATGAACTGTCACATGCCGCATAGTAACTGATTCGTTCTCCTGTGTTGCTCTGCGTATGGCCACACTTAATGCTATTGCCAGGTCTGGTGTAACCAGCTTAAGCAAGTTGAAATTAAAGTTAGATTCCGGTAGGGTTATGTAGCTTTTATAATTACCTGTAGCTTGCTTTACCTCCATGTTGGGGTCGATAAATATGCCGGCAAAGGCTTGTTGTTCAAATAACGTATCTTTGGCCAACTCAGCAATATGCTGTAAAGGATTTTTTGTTTTTGCCTGCGGTAAATTAAATGCGATGTTCTTCTTATCGATAGCTGAAAAAATAGATTCGTAATTATTGAGGCGCGTTTTTGAAATGCACCTGTATATTCTCCACTTTTTGTCGACCTCTGCCATCGCCTTGCGTACAATACCCACATCTTCGCTGGAGCCCAGGAAAAGATACCCATCCAGATTTAATGCAAAATGCAATTTGTGAAGAATTTCTTGTTGCGGCTCGGCGCTTATATAAATAAGCATGTTACGGCAAGTAATCAGGTCCATACGGCTAAATGGGGGATCCTTTAAAATATCGTGATAAGAGAACACCACCATTTTCCGTATAGTTGGGTTTATGCGATAGCTATCTCCCTCAACGGTAAAAAATTGAGACAGGCGTTGTGGGGCAATTTCCTGAACGGCACTTTTACTATACAGTCCTTTGCTAGCTACTTCCAGCGCTTCCTTATCAATATCGGTGGCGAAAATTTTGACATTAACGTCATCAATATTGTGTTTTGTCATGTATTCGCTAAAAAGGATAGCAAAAGAATACGCCTCTTCTCCTGTACTGCAAGCCACCGACCACACTTTAACGCTATCGCCAGGATTTTTATCGCCAATAATGGAGGGTATAACCTTTAAGCGTAAAAGGTCAAAAGCATCTTTATCCCTAAAAAAAGCAGTTACATTAATCAGAAACTCCTGACATAATATTTTCACTTCTCCTGGATGATAATTGAGATAATCCAGATAATCGCGAATATTGTGAATATTCAACTCAGAAATCCGCTTAGCGAGACGCCGGTAAAGCGTAGGTCTTTTATAATAACCAAAATCGTGACCGGTAGCCTTACGTATAAATAACAGAACATCCCTTAACATCACCTCATCTCGACGACCTTTTACATGAAACGTTTTATTAGCGGCAGGTTCGGCAAGATATTCTATAAGTTCGGCAGCCATAGTTTCCGGCGGTAGAATAAGATCCGCTACATCGGCTGCTATGGCACTATTAGGCATGCCATCAAAATCGGCTGTAATAGGATCCTGTACTATAACAATGCCACCGTGTTCTTTTATACTTAATAACCCTTTTGTGCCATCGGTACCCGTACCTGACAGGACTATACCAATAGCCCTTTCTTTATACTGAACGGCCAGCGACTCAAAAAAAACATCGATAGCATTATTGGGTTGATGTGTTTTTGCTTTCTCCTTAAGCCGTAAACGTCCGTCATCAACTTTCATAAATTTTTTACTTGGCAAGACATACACACAGTCTGTCATTAATTGCATTCCATCTTCAGCCTCCACTACTTTCATCGTAGTATGTTTAGAAAGTAGCTCAGCCATTAGACTCTTATGGTCAGGCGACAAATGCTGCACAATTATGTAAGCAAAACCTGTATGGTCTGGTATATTTTCAAATAGAGATGTAATTGCCTCTAAACCACCTGCCGAGGCCCCGACTCCAATTATGTATGATGCTGCTATTAAGTTATCTGTAGTGGGCCTTTTTTTCGACATCCATCTAATTTTATAATTTTGCTACACAAATTATATGCCTACGCAATTTTATATCTTACATATTGAGGATGATAACGATGATGTTGAATTACTACAGGATGCATTTAAAGATAGTGGTGTTTCTGCCAGTTTTGATGTTATACGGGAAGGCGATAAGGTAATACCATGGCTTACTGCGGGGAATAAATTACCCGATTTGATTGTAATGGATTTAAATTTGCCCAAAATGCACGGACGCGATTTGCTACGCATAATTAAATCCAAGGTTCAGCTAAGCCATATACCCATAGTTATTCTGAGTACATCGTCGTCAAAAGAAGATATAGATTACTGCCTGGATAATGGTGCAGTGCAGTTTATTACAAAACCTACAACAGCTGAGGGATTCGGCGAGGCTGTAAGAATAATTACAGAAGCGGGTATATAGACTACTTCTACCCTATATTATTTATTATTTTACAATATCATTAAAGACGGCTTTACGTTGTTCTAACTGCTCATAATCGCTTACAATATCGAAATAACGTCGCCGTCCATACTTTTCAATGTTTTCTGCGGTTACAGGTATATCATCGGCTATTAGAAAAGATAACTCTATGTTCATTACGTTACAAAACCTGCGCAGGGTAGTAAGCTTTGCATTATCAGCCGATTTCTCCAGGCCAAAATATGCCTGCTGCGTTATTTGTAGATTAGCAGCAACAGCTGCCTGCTTTAAACCGCTTATTTCTCTTATCTTCCTGATTCGTGCTGCCATTTTCATAAGCTGAACTTTATATTTGTTTGTATTATTGGTTTTGAGGTAGTGTGAAATAAAAAGTTGCTCCTTCATCTACTTTTGCCTGTGCCCATACCGTACCACCGTGTTTTTCTACAATACGTTTTACCAGAAACAGGCCGATACCGGTTCCCTCGAAGTCATTCATGCTATGCAACCTTTCAAACACGCCAAACAGGCGGTGATAGTATTGCATATCGAACCCGGCGCCGTTATCGCGCACGTAAAAACTACTACAACCATTTACAAGTTCTGCCCCTACTTCAACCATGGGTGTAACATGATGCGCCGAATACTTAATTGCATTAGATAGAAGATTAACAACAACCTGCTCTATCATAGAGGCATCGCCATAAACCACCGGTAAGGCGTGCAGGGTAAGTGTAGCCTTGTTAGGTACAGAGCGCTGCAAGTTATCCCATACGGTGTTAAATAGCAGGGCCATATCTATGGGTGCCAGATCCGGCTCAAAGCGGCTATATTTAGAAAGTGCAAGCAGGTCTTCTATTATACAATTCATTCTACGGCTGTTACTTTCTATGTGGCTTAATAAATCAACCACTTCCAGAGGTAATTGTTGCTTAAAATCCTTCTGAATAATTTTTGTAAAACTGTGAATAGCCCTTACAGGCGCTTTCAAGTCGTGCGAAACTGAGTAGGAAAAAGCTTCTAACGCTTTATTAGCTTCCTGTAACTCAAGCGTACGTTCCGCTACTTTTTGTTCAAGCATTTCATTTACTTCTTCCATGCCTGTTGGCATTTCTTTACAGGTAGAAAAAGTGTTTCTGATAATGCATACAAGCCCATTAACCACCTTGCTGCCATCTTTTATTGCCGAAAGAGAAACAGATACATTGATTTCCTTTTTATCCTTTCTTATTAAGGTAGTAATAAAATGATCGATATACTTACCAGCTAACAAATCGTTAACAACCCCGGCAGCAGCAACCGCCTTATCTAAGGGAATTAAAGCAGATAAATGAATGCCATTAATCTCGTGTGATAAATAGCCTAGTAAATTTTCGGCAGCCGGGTTCCAACTGTTAATAAAACCAGCAGGTGTGGTGGTAAATATGGCATCGCCACAACACCTAAAAATGGCACTAGTCAATTCGGCTTCAGCCCGCACTACATCAATACTTTGGTGGTTTGCTTTCATTTCGCGAAGTAGTTATTTTTAATTTTTTAGTCTTATCTGTTTCAGTGTATCCGGAATTTTATCAAAGTCGTTTGATTTATCGAAAAAATAGTGGGCACCTAACTGCATGCACTTGTGGCGATATTGCAGTTCAGAAAAATTTGTAAGCATTATTACCACTATATCGGGATGCTCTGTGCGTAGCGACTTTAGAAGATCTATTCCATTAAATCCCGTGGCTTCATTCTCAAGATGGATATCAAGTATTACCACATTGGGGTCTTTCTCGTGCACCATTTCGGCGGCGCGGCTTACACTACGGGCAATACCAACAAATTCGTGGTTAGCCTCATCGGAAAGGAGAATACGCACACGGGCCGCTATATATGGCGAATCTTCCACTATCAGAATCTTTAACTTAGGGGGTAAAACAGTTTTACTCATGCAGTGTGGTTTTTACACCTGCAAATAAACGGATGGCGGGGCTGATGGTTGTTAGGGCAAACTATGAAAGATTTGTAGTGGTTTATACTACAAAACCGGACTAGCGTAGATTATGGTCCATTGCATATCGGGCAATTTCGGCGTTGTTGGCCAGGGAGAGTTTTTCAAGAATCCGCGTACGGTAAGTACTTATTGTATTTACACTTAGTGAAATAATGTCGGCAACTTCAGAAACGGTCTTTCCGGCAGCAATCAATTGAAACACCTGCATCTCGCGGTCAGAAAGCAGCTCATGTGCGGGTTTTTCGCTTACATCGGCCCCCTCGGCAAGTTTTTCGGCAAGCGATGCTGAAATGTATTTACGGCCAGATAAAACTTTGTGCACAGCAGCAACAAGCTCTTCGGTGGCACTATCCTTATTCAAAAAGCCCGAAGCGCCCGCTTTTAATACGCGCAGGGCATATTGGTCTTCCGGATGCATGCTTAACATAAGTATGGGTGCTTTAACGCCTTCTGTACGCAGTTGTTTTAACACATCTAACCCGTTGCGGCCCGGCATAGAAATATCGAGCAGAATGATATCCCATATCTTGCCCCTGGCCTTATCACAAACCTCGGCACTATTAGATGCCTCGGTAATATTAGCCGTGTGAAATTCTTCGCAAAGTAACTGTATCAGCCCCTTACGCACAATAGCATGATCGTCTGCAATAAGAATATTCATGTTAGGTGGGTAGGGTTTAGTTTTGTTGCAAAGTAAGTGGAACTTTAAGTATAATAGTAGTGCCTTTCTCTTTCCGGCTATCTATTTCCAGTATCCCGCTAAACATAAGTGCCCTTTCGCGCATGCCCAACAATCCCAGTGTTTTTTTATCGCCGGCCTGCCTGATATCAAAACCCTGCCCGTCATCACTAATAGTTAATACTAATTCAGTATCGCTCTGCTCTAAAAGTGTATTGACTTTTTTCGCATTTGCATGCCTTGCTACATTAGTGAGAGACTCCTGGTATATACGAAATACACCAGTAGCCACATCTCTGCTAAAACCTGCTGTAACATTACGTGCATTGAAATCACTTACAATACCCGTCCTTTTTTCAAACTCGTTACTCTGCCACTCAAGTGCGGCAGGTAAGCCAAGGTCATCTAAAATACCGGGCCGTAAATCGCTGGATATACGTCTTACAGTTTTTATAGTATCATCTATTAAAGCCAACATACCCTGAAGTTTATCTATAACAACTGGATCGGCCGTAAGTTTTTTAAGCCACGAAACATCCATTTTTAACCCTGTAAGCTGCTGCCCTAATTCATCGTGAATTTCGCGGGCAATAGAAGTACGTTCGTCCTCGCGCACCGTTTGTAAGTGAGCCGAAAGCTGCCTTAACTCAGTTTGTGACCTCCGGATTTCTTCCTCAGCCAGTTTACGCTCGGTAGCCGTGCTGATAACGCGCGCTACAGAATTAACTAACCACCTTTCTTCTTTCAAAAAAGGGCCTTCATCAGCCGGTGGCATTTCTGCCATGTAATAAACGCGGATATAGCCGGCCACCCTACCTTGCAATACAATATCAGCTTCCTGCATCCAGGTTGTTTCGACAAATTTTTTACTTTGATAACGCACGCCATCAAAGCAAATACATACACACACATATTCGTGATACTGGTACGAGGAGGCAAGTATATCCAACGATTGCTCAGCTACCTGCTCGATGCTTAAATCCCGGCTATAGCTGATTTCGGATATCCGATACAAACAGTTTAATTCCTTTACCCGTTCATTCAACTCGTTGGTGCGCTTTAAAAGTGCCTGTTGGGCTTTTTTACGATCTGCAATATCTATACCCACCCCCAGCAAGCAAGGCTGCCCATTATAGGTGGATAGCAAACTTGTAAAGTGATAAGGAAACTTCTGATTTTGCTTGCTTAAGAAATTAGCTTCCACATCGGATGCCCCATGCTTTATTGCCAATTCCTTTTTGTAAAGCAATTCATCCCGTTCATCGGTGTGTACAAATTGTATAACCCTCATCTCTTTTATCTCCTGTGCTGAATATCCAGAGACTGTCTCGAAGTTCTTATTCCAGCGTAATAGCTTACCATTAAAATCGGCCAGATAAAAAATACCGGGCAAACTATTGATTATTGATTCTGAAAGATTCCGCTCAGTAACAATTTCCCGCTCGGCTTTCTTTCGTTCCGTAATATCAATACCCATACCGATAAGATAATCAGAACCATCGAAACGGGTTAAATGACCATTGAAAAAGTAATCCAGCTTGCGGCCGTCTTTAGTACAAAAAGGCGCCTCTACCTCTGCATTACCGTGAGTAAATACAGTGGCAATTTTTGAAGAAAGTAGTTCTTTATCATCGCCTTGAAAAAAATCGAGCGGATGCATCGCCTGAATCTCCGGTGATGTATAACCTGTAACCAGTTCAAAATTACGGTTCCATTTTAAAAATTTACCATTGCTATCGTACAAATAAAAAACACCTGGCAAGCTGTTAATTATAGACTCTGACAAATTCTTTTCCCTTAATATTTCCTGCTGAGCCTTAATACGTTCGGTAATATCATGATAGTTAAACACAATGGCGTTTACACTTTTATCGTTAAGCAGGTTAGTATATGTCCCCTCAATCCATGTATAATGCCCGCTTTTGTTTCTAAACCGATGTATACGGGTAGCAGATACCCCCTGCTGTTCTCGAATAGCATCAAAAAAATCGCTATCGCCTTTTCTATCGTCCGGGTGAATAAGAGCCAGACTATCCACTCCATGCAACTCATCGGCTTTATATCCGCTAATAGTAGTTGTAGAAGGGCTTTGATATATAATTTTACCACTTCTATCTATTAGCACTATAGCATCGGAGCTTTTCTCAATAAGTGCGCGAAAATATTGCTCGCTGGCGGTTAACTGTGCAGTTTTCTCCCTAACCAACATATTAAGCTTAGATGGCTGCCGGGCCATAAACCAGGCAAACAGGCCACCTGTAAGCGACAAGATGAAAC
Organism: Chitinophagales bacterium; assembly: GCA_035299425.1. GTDB lineage: Bacteria > Bacteroidota > Bacteroidia > Chitinophagales > LD1 > Bog-950. The sequence continues at coordinate 14,161 of DATGWP010000042.1, forward strand.
CCAACAAAGAAAACGCCGCAGCCGTATAAAAAGCCGGTCCGCTTTTACGCGTAACATACAATCTCCATTCGGCGTTTGGTATTTGTACAGACACCGAGCGTGCTTTTTCTGCATTTCGGGTTGATGATAAAAAGAACTCTTCGGTATTATCAGCATTTACACGCGAAAGCTGGTAAGAAAAAATACCTACTCCTGTGGTATCGATTCCAGCACCCTGCAAAAATGTACCCAGCCTGATGATAACCGCCGAAAACCCATAGAACGCGCCATCTTTATATAAGGGTTGCCGGCCCACTATGCCCACACCACCTTGTTTTAATGGTATGGGGCCGGCCCAAAAAAAATTACCCGATTGAATAGCTGTAAATGCCCCGCTGTTTCGCACAGAATCCTTCAATATATTGTAACCTATTACGTTTTCGTTACCCTTTAAAGGATAGGTGTGTGTAATGACCCCGCCCTGCACTAACTGTACGGCATCGGCAAATTTGTTGGACCTTAATAAGGCAGCACCCACGCTATCAAAATCGGTGGGTACTCCATACTTTTCTACAATGAAACCTAAAGTTTGTGTAGTTGCCAAATTGTAGCTTAATGCTGTTTGAATCCGTTCCTCGGCAGCATTAGCCTCATTATTCAACTCGGCCATTTCAGCATCCCGTAAATGTATGTAACGGCCATAGGAAAGATACTGCGTGAGCCCTAATAAAATCAAAAACATTACTACGCCTATAAAGGCAGGAGATGTAACAAGTTTTTGTAGTGGGCCGTGGCGCATAATTATACTATAGACGCACTAAATGTATTGCTTATTTTAACAAATATAGCCGAGCGGGTAGTTTTTTTCTCACCCAATTGCTATAATACCATAGTGCCTGTAGTATAAAAACAATAACCGCTTGCGTGGGCAAGCGGTTATGATGTATAAATGATGTGTATAGAGCATTAAACTGTTTACAACACTTGCAGTTTTTTGCTTATTGAATGGGCTTTACCATCAGCATCGGTGTATTGAAGATTGATAAAATACATACCCGCTGTGTATTGAGAAATATCCATTTGCTCAGATATTTTTCCGTTATCGTAATTACCGGCAAATAGTTCTGAAATTTTTTCGCCAATTGCATTGGTCAGACTTACAGACATTTTACCCGCGCCAGCCATTTGAAAGCTGAATGAAACCAAACCGGCTGCAGGGTTAGGATATACATCCATAGAGGCAGTTTCTGCGTTAGCAGTAGTTTTTGAAGCAGGCTGCGCAGTAGCCCTAAGGGTAAGTTCGCCGGTAGAGGCACTCATGCGCTTGCTGGCTTTAACGGTTACGCTTGCAGCACTTGTCATTGATACCGGGCTGAATGATTGAGCAGAAACCAACTGTGAAAACAGTATTGCGGCGAAGATGGTTATAAGTTTATTCATAGCTTGTGCGTTTAATTATAATATAATGCGTGGCACCGGGCTTGTCAAGTGCTTTTTTACTAGCATTACCCCGTTTTTAACCAATGAAAAGGGCCGGTTTGTATCAATCAAGGTTAGTGATGTTTGTTCACTGCTTTTTAAAAGCGCAGGTTGTAATAAAGGCCCAGAAATATTTCCTGATTTGCAGAGGTAAGGTTAAAAATTACTATTTGCCATTTGGAGCGACAAGCCAATTGCAGAAAGAAAACTAAAGCTGAAATAGCTAACTATTTCAATACTACATCATAAAAAACGCATAAATACGGGATCCTATTTTCGTTCGGAACGACACAGATTACCCAGGTGTATGCCAACAGCAAAGACCAGCAAGAAGGTAAACATACGGACCGATTATCTATATTAAGCAAGAAGGGCCAGCGTATAA
>DATGWP010000043.1:0-48174 GCA_035299425.1 Chitinophagales bacterium
ACCTACCTCGAAACCATTGCACCGCTCAGCTACCAGGAAAGCTACGACAACAGCGGGCTGATTGTAGGCGATGCCAATGCCCCGGTTAAAAAAGTATTGATAACGCTGGATGCTACCGAAGCCGTGATAGATGAAGCTATCCGCGAAAAGTGTCAGCTGGTAATAGCCCATCACCCTATTGTGTTTGGCGGGCTAAAAAAGTTTAACGGTAAAAACTATGTGGAACGCGTAGTGATAAAGGCCATTAAAAACAACATTGCCATATATGCCATACACACCAATTACGATAATGTAATAGAGGGCGTAAACGCCAAAATATGTGAGCGCATTGGCCTTACCAATTGCCAGATACTGGCGCCTAAAAAACAACTGCTTAAAAAGCTTTACACCTTTATTCCCGTAGCCCACCACGAGCGTGTAACCAAAGCCGTATTTGAGGCGGGGACAGGCTATATTGGCAACTACAGCGAAACCAGTTTTAATGTGGCCGGCACCGGTACTTTTAAAGGTAATGAAAAATCGAACCCTGTGCTGGGCAAAAAGGGTGTACTTGAAAAAGCTGAGGAAATTAAGTTTGAAACCATTTTCCCGGCCCATCTGGAACATAAAGTAATAGGCGCTTTGCTGCAAGCGCACCCTTACGAGGAAGTGGCCTATGATGTGGTAACGCTGGATAATGCCTACCAGAAGGTCGGAAGCGGAATGGTGGGCGAGTTGAAAAAGCCTGTGGACGAACTAACATTCCTTAAAAACCTGAAAAAAAGCCTAAAAACCGACTGTATACGCTACACAGCCCTGCAAGGAAAACCGATAAAAAAGGTGGCCGTATGTGGTGGAGCGGGCAGTTTTTTGTTAAACAATGCTATTGCGGCCGGGGCCGATGCATTTGTAACAGCCGATTTCAAATACCACGAGTTCTTTAACGCTGATAATAAGCTAGTTATAGCAGATGTGGGGCATTACGAAAGTGAGCAGTTTACCCGCGATTTACTATTACAGCATCTTTCAGAAAAATTTCCTATACTTGCCGCCCTAATTTCAAGTGTGAATACAAACCCGATTAAATACTTATAATACATGGCAGCAAAAACCGCATCAAAGGATCTTTCGATAGACGAGAAGTTACAACAACTTTGGGAGCTTCAGCAGATTGATACCAAAATTGACAAAATTCAGATTCTGAAAGGTGAGCTTCCGATAGAAGTGAAAGACCTGGAAGATGAGGTAGAAGGCCTGCGCACCCGTTTGCAAAACTCTGAGGCAGAGGCTGCTGAAATGGAAGAGGATATCAAGAACCGCAAAAACGCCAAGGCGCTTGCCAAAGAATTGATAAGCCGCTACGAAAAACAACAAAACAACGTAAAGAACAACCGCGAGTACGATGCGCTTTCTAAAGAAATAGAATTGCAGAAACTTGAAATACAGCTTTGCGAAAAGAAGATAAACGATGCTACTGCTAAAATTGACTCTAAGCAAGCAGTGCTTGAAGAGACTGAAAAGCAGATTAAAGAGCGCGAGAAGAACCTGAAGAACAAGAAGAAGGAACTAGAGAAGATTATTGAAGAAACTGAACTGGAAGAAAAAGAACTTCAGAAGGAATCTGATAAGCAAGCCAAGAAGGTAGAAGAAAGACTGCTGAAGGCTTACACCCGCATCCGCGGTGCTTATAAAAATGGATTGGCTGTAGTGGCCGTATTGCGCGATGCATGCGGTGGTTGCTACGCTAAAATTCCACCTCAGCGCCAGTTAGAAATCCGTCAGCGCAAGCGCATTATCACCTGCGAGCACTGCGGAAGAATACTAGTAGCCTGGGAAGAACCAGAATCTGCAGAATAATATTTACTAAAAACCCTCTCAACCGAGAGGGTTTTTAATTTTATGCCGCCTAAGTTTATCTTGCCGCTGTGTTGAGAATCTCCCTGCTCTTCTTACTTCTCATTATATCAACTGCATGCCTGAATGCACAGATATTCGATTTTAACGCCAAAACGCGTAAAGCTTATGATGCAGCCATTGCTTTAAAGCTGGACGAGAGCACTGCTTTGCTTAAAGCAGAAGAGAAAAGCAATGCCGATAATATGATTGTGGTGTACCTGCAAAATTATATCGACTTTTTGCGCATATACACCACCGATACACGCAAGCAGTATGATGAGTTAAAAACCAACAAAGACATTCGCCTATCGCAGTTAATGGCCGGCGACCCGGGCTCACCCTATTACCTGTTTACACAAGCCGAAGTAAACCTGCAATGGGCGGCGCTCAGTATTAAATTCGGCGAGTATGTAAACGCCATTTTCGAAATACGGAAAGCCTACAAATTGCTGGAGTCGAACCAGAGCAAGTTTCCCGATTTTAAAGCGAACAAGAAATCACTGGGTGTATTGTATGCGCTACTGGGTAGCGTGCCCGATAAATACAAGTGGGGTGTAAACCTGCTCGGCATGGAAGGCAGTGTGCAGCGCGGTATCGATTACCTGAAAGAAGTAACCGAATATGGCAATAAGAACGACTTTGTATACCAGGAGGAAACAGTAACCATTTACTCCTTTCTGCTGCTGCACTTGCAGAACGATGGCGAGGCAGCCTGGAAAGTATTGCAGGAAAACGGGCTACCTAAAAAAGATAACCTGATGAATGTATACACCTGTGCACACGTGGGGGTATATGGCAAGCATACCAGCGAGGCTGAGAAAATTTTATTGGCAAGGCCCACCGGTGCAGGTTTCCCTTCGTTTCCTTTTCTCAATTATTTAACCGGGCTTGCAAAACTCAATCAACTTGAAACAGATGCTGAAAGCCATTTCAAAATGTTTGTGGTGGAATACAAAGGCGATAAGCATTTAAAATCTGCCCTGCAGAAAATAGCATGGTGCTACCTGCTGAAAGGCGATACAACGAACTACAGGCATTTTATAAAAAAAGCAGAGACAACCGGCAGCAATACATTAGATGCCGACAAACAGGCGCTGAAAGAAGCTACAGTGGGGATTATGCCTAACATCAGCCTGCTGCGTGCGCGTTTGTTATTCGATGGCGGTTATTACGAGCGTGCTGCCACCGAAATGAATAAGCTTTCGGCTGCTGGTTTTAAAACCGCTGAAGAGCAAACCGAATACTTTTACCGCACAGGCCGTATTTATGATGAATGGAATAAGAAAGATTCGGCACTTACACTGTATAGCAAGGCTATAGAGAAAGGCAAAGACCTGCCTCGCTACTTTGCAGCTAACTCTGCCTTTGAAACCGGTAAAATATATGAGCAGCGCGGCAACAAAGAAAAAGCTACGGAATTCTATAACCTTTGCCTTAGTTTCGAAAACCACGAATACAAGAACGGGTTAGACCAAAAGGCTAAAGCAGGGTTAAACCGAATACGGTGATATTTGCATGTAGAGTAAATACAAAAAGCAAGTAGTGCCCGTTATTTATAGTATTACATACGTAAAGCAATTAATTACCAAATGAACAGGAAACAGTTTATTACTGAAGGTATGGCCGGGGCATCGTTAATGCTGCTAGTACCGACATTGGTACAATCTTGTGCTGTTGAAGATCCGGTGAAAGGTAATGGTAAGTCAGTTTTGATTGTGGGTGCCGGTATTGCAGGGCTGGCTGCGGCTGTGAAACTAAAACAGCAGGGGTTTATTGTAACCATATTGGAAGCGCAGGACAAAGCAGGTGGTAGGATACGTACTTCAAGAAACGGTAGCTTATTATTTGAAGAAGGGGCCAGTTGGATCCACGGGCCGGAGGGCAACCCTATTACTGCCCTTGCCAGCCAGGCAGGTGTCAACACGTTTATTACCGACGATAATAGCGTAATTGTATATGATATAAACGGAACTGCATATAACGATAACATGTATACCGAAGCAGATAGCCAGTACTACACCGCTCTGACCGCCGTAAGCAATGCCGGCAACCAAATACAAAGTTTCGAAACGATTTTCAACACATTGTACCCGGGCCTATCTGTCAACAGGCTATGGAAATTCATGCTTTCCTCTTATCTGGAGTTTGATACGGCGGCCGATATTTCACAGTTATCCTCCTGTTGTTTTGACGATGATGAACAATTTAGTGGCAACGATGTGATAGTAACCAATGGTTATGACAACATCACAAACCTGCTTACCCAAAACCTGAACATTAAGTTTAACCACATGGTTAGCAGCATTAACTACACCAACAGTTCCATTGCTACCACCGCAAACGGAGAGGTGTTTGAAAGTGACTACGTACTTGTAACCGCGCCACTTGGTGTGCTTAAAACAAACAATATTCAGTTTTTACCTGCCTTACCTTCCGATAAGGTAAGTGCTGTAAACGCTGTGAAAATGGGCATTGTAAATAAATTTATGCTAATATGGGATGCGCCTTTCTGGAATACCGGATTGCAGTACATTGGCTATACACCAGAAACAAAAGGCAAATTCAATTACTTTCTTAATGCAAGAAAATACAGCAATACCAATGCGCTGGTAACTTTTGCTTTTGGTAATCATGCTGTGCAAACTGAGGCCATGACAGACAGCGAAATAACAAATGAAATTATGCTTCACTTAAAAGCTATTTACGGCAATACTACACCTATACCGGCTCAAATGCTGAGGACCAGGTGGGGGCAAAATCCTCATTCGTATGGTTCTTACTCGTTTGCCACTGCTGGTGTGAGTACTAGCGCTTTCGATGTGCTGGCAAACACTGTAAGCAACCGTGTTTTCTTTGCCGGCGAACACACTAGCCGGCAGTACCGTGGCACGGTTCATGGTGCATACCTTAGCGGCATAAGGGAAGCCGATAAAATTATTGCCCTGCAATAACTAAAATATACTATTCCCGATTTGCCGATAATTGTATTGGTGTACAGTACCATTGCGCGCCCTGCCCATTTATGCACACAGTAGCTGCTTTACAGTTAATACAGATACTGCCCGCTAAAAGCCTTTTCATATTTTAGCAATGGCTGTAATAGCTACAAAACATGCGGATTGAAGAAAACAAATCACTTGATAATCTGAATACGTTTGGCATAACCGTAGGTGCTAAATATTTTGTTGAAATAAAAAGTGTGGAAGACTTCGCGGCGCTTACACAAAACGAAATTTACAAAAGCAATAAGAAACTGGTATTAGGCGGTGGAAGCAATATTTTATTTACTGATTGTTTTGATGGTATTGTTATCAAAAACTCAATCGAAGGCATTAGCATAAGCAGCGAATCAGAGCACGAAGTAATTGTAAAAGCAAACGCCGGTGAAAAGTGGCATGAGTTTGTATTGTACTGTATTGACCACAACTATGCGGGCATAGAAAACCTATCGCTTATTCCCGGGCTGGTGGGCGCCGCACCTATGCAAAACATAGGCGCCTACGGGGTAGAAATTAAAGATGTGTTTCACGAGCTGGAGGCACTGGATATGATTACCGGTGAGCTTACAAAATTCAGTTTGGCCGATTGTGCCTTTGGTTACCGCGAAAGTGTTTTTAAAAATAAATTCAAAGACAAATACTTCATCGCCTCTGTTTCATTTAAACTTACAAAGCTCTCCTCTCCCCGTGCTATCTATCATTTTAAAACCGACTACGGCGATATAAAACATACGCTGAGCGATATGCAGGTATACGACCTAAACCTGAAAGCTGTGAGTGACGCAGTTTGTAAAATACGCAGCAGTAAATTACCCGACCCTAAGGTTTTGGGCAACGCCGGCAGCTTTTTCAAAAACCCATCGGTACCACATGCTAAGTATGAAGAACTGGTGGCTAAAAATCCGGTGATGCCGAGCTTTCTACAAAAAGACGGCACGGTAAAAATACCAGCGGGATGGCTGATAGAGCAATGTGGATGGAAAGGCAAAGTAGTAGGCAACACCGGCTCGCACAAATCGCAGGCTCTGGTACTGGTAAACTATGGCAATGCTACCGGTAATGAAGTCTGGAAACTCGCATTGGAGATAAAAAAATCAGTTCTCGATAAATTCGGTATCGATATTACACCCGAGGTGAACGTGGTATAATGGCTGTTTGGTTCCCCTCCTTCGCCGCCACCGCGGCGGTATTTAAGGAGGGGTGGCTCGCCGAAGGCGAGACGGGGTGGTTTGCAACCTTACCCTACCTCATCAGCGTTAAACTTCCCTTATATATCTGCTCGGTATGGTTATCTACAAACACAACCCGCAGAGTATATACGTACACTCCAGCGGGTAACGGTTGGCCTTTATAAGTTCCATCCCATGTAAAGGCAAGGTCGTTACTATCAAACACCTTCTCTCCCGACCTATTGAAAATCTGGACACCTACATACTTAAGTGCAGGCAGGTTGCCAAATATTTGAAACAGGTCGTTGTTACCATCACCGTTAGGTGTAAACGTATTGGGAATGAAGATATCGTAGTTAGGTATCACAGTAACGCTCAAACCGGCTTCCGCTGTGCAGTTCTGCCCGTTTATAGTTGCAACAACTTCTACAGTGTATTGCATATTATTATACGTCTGCACTGTTGGGTTAGGGCAATCATAGCAACTCAATCCAACCGCCGGAGTCCATTGATAAGTAGCGGTAGGGTCGTAATTAGAAGTTGCATTCAATTGCATGGTTTGCCCCAGGTTAAGCACGGCCGAATCGGGTGTTAAGCTTATAGTTACAGCCTGCGGCTCTGTAACCGTTGCCGATGAAGTGTCAGTGCATCCATTAGCATCTGTAACAGTGTAAGCATACGCACCGGCCTGCAGAGATGAGAACACACCGGTAGTATTTGTAAACTGATTATTCAGATTGAAAGTATATCCTGGCGTTCCGCCGTTAGCCGTTATTGCTATTTGCCCATTACCCTCTCCGTAGCAGCGCACATGTTTCACGGTATCCGATCCTATCAATTGCGCCGGTTCGTTCACTATAGCAGTTGTAGTAGCCGTGCAGCCATAAGTATCCTGCACATCTATAGAATAAGTACCGGCAGCAAGCGCAGTAAAGTTTCCGGTGGTATTATTTGAAAGTATAGTTCCTCCGCTCAATAAATCATAATTATATGATGAAACACCACCGGCAGCGACAGCAGTAATACGTCCTGTATTATCACCATTACAAAGCACATCTGTTGGAGTAGATGTAACTACAACCGCAATCACTGCCAGGCTTGTTGTAACCACACTATCGCAGCCGTACTGATTGGTTAGTGTAACCGGATAACTTCCGGCCGTTGTTACAGTAGTTCCATCCTGCAAAGTATAAGTAGTGCCATTGCAAATAGTATCAGCAATTGCTGTTGAATCGTTTGGCCTAACAAACAAGTGTGTTATCACCACACTATCACAACCGGTGGGCGCTATTAATGTATCGTTATAATTGCCTGCTGCACTAACTGTATTGCCCGATGGCAGCGTATAAGATTGATTAGCACAAATGGTATCATATACATTTACAACCGGTGGCGGTGTAACATACAAATGCGTTATCACCACACTGTCGCAACCATAAATTGAGTTGAGCGTATCTGTGTAATTACCCGCATTGCTTACTACTGTGCCTGATGGCAGCGTGTAAGTTACACTGGCACAAATAGTATCATACACATCGGTAGTAGTGGTTGGTCTTACAAATAAATTAGTCGTTATCACACTATCACAACCAAATACCGTTTGCAAAGTGCTGGTGTATGTGTTCGTGGCATTTACCACTGTACCATCGGGTAGCGTGTAGTTATCTCCCTGGCAGATAGTATCGTCTACAGCTACGTTAAATACCGGATGTACGGTGATGTTAGTAGTAATTACGCTATCACAACCTTCGGCAGTAATCAGGGTGTCTATATAAGTTCCACTAGTAGTAATGGTCGAGTTATCTGGCAATGTATAAACTGCCCCCTGGCATATACCGGTATCAACTGTAGTGGTATATACTATGTGGCATTCACAGGCGTTCCATCCGGCATTCTGAAAATCATAGCCATTAGCAGTATTGCTTTGCGGGGTGGTATAGCCACCATTGCCGGTTACTACACCATTTGCATCTACAGTAGTGCCCAGCAATCCATCGGCATCAGTTGTAGCATAGCCTGCCTCTATCACATCAAAGCAGGTATCGGCATCGCTGTTAAGCGAGAGGAAATCGTAAGCTCCTGCACCATCGGTATTTGTAACCGTATAATTACCGGTACCGGCTATATTATCGCTGGTTTCAAGCGCGCTAAAATATCCGTTGACCCCAAACGCAGAATTTGGTCCATCTATCCGGCCATTGTTATCTGCATCGGGCATTCCGTGGCCCGCCTCTACCAAATCGTAAATACCGTCATTATCCGAATCAAGGTCTAAAGAGTTAGGCACGCCATCCCCATCATTATCGGCGTTGCAGTTCACATTATAAAACACAACTTCATCTAAAAAATTACCAGCACCGGCACCACCCACGCTGCTAACAGCCTGAAAAGCAAACCGCGAAGTAGTTTGCCCTGCCGGTACAATGTATGTGCCGCTATAAACTGCCCATGCAGTATTACCGGTGGCATATTGCCCCTGCGGCACCAGCGGGCCTACCGGTGGCCCTATGCGCACCTCCATTACATCAACCCCTGCCCTACCCCTGTGCGCGCAATACCATACCAGTATATCGCCAGGGTTAGTAGTTACATCCTGGTACAATGCCGAAAACTGCGTGTAATTAATCTCGGCATGTTGCGCTCCGGTGTAAGCCGGCACCCCATTAAAATTATTGCCCCATAGCTCGATAGTGCTATCGCTACTGGTAGTTTCCCAACCGGGCACCTGTGAGTTAGTGTAATAGCCTACGTTGGTGCTGCCAATAGCAGGCTGCTCAAACCCTCCGTTAACCAATAAGTTTTGCAACGAGTTACTACCACATTCTACTACATCGGTTATGCCATCGTTATCATCATCTATATCATACTCATCAGTTACGCCGTCACCATCCGTATCGGGAAAACAATTGGTAACCGCTACAAAAATTGTATCTAACGGGCTTACGCAACCCAGCACACTGGCCTGCACAACATAGTTGCCCGAGTTATTGGCAGAGGCTGAAGGAATAAAAGGATTTTGAGCAACTGAAGTAAATCCACTTGGCCCGCTCCACGAGTATGTTGCCAATGGTATCGTATCTGCCGTAAGCTGAATACCCGAACCTATACACACATTACCTGCATTGGCTTGCGCATTTACATCTATGCGTGCAAAATTGCTAAAGAACCCAAAGCGGGTGCCGCTGCCCGGCCCACCATGTATAAGCCCCAGGTGAAAAAGCGATGATGCATTGGTAATACTTATAGCAGTTCCTTGTGGATATGAACCTACCGGTAGCGAAAGCTGTGCCGAGAGCCATTGACCGCCGGTACCCGGTACTGCAGTAAAGGAACCACCGGTAAGCACTGTACCCGACCCATTAACTAAAAAATTATTCTGGCCACCGCTGCGCACCATTACATTCACAAACATATCTTCGGCAGTAGAGCGCGTAAACGATACACCAAACGAACCGGTGCAAATAATAGGGGGCAAAATATCAATACCGATTTCGCAGCCAAAGCCGCTCATTTGCAACACATAAGCCGGTACCGAGGTTTGTATATAGGTAGACGTACCCGGTATACCCAACCGGTAGGTTTGCCCCGCATTTATTGTAGTTACCACCGCTCCATCCTGCGATATGGTAGTACCGTTTTGTGTAGCGGTAACAAAAAGCTGGTCGCCGGGGCCATTTAAAAAACCTTTCATGGCTATATACTCGGTACCCAACAGGCCCACCGGCACAATCTGGTCGCCTCCTAAATCAGAACACCCGCCAAAAGGTGCACCCAGCAGCAAATCATCTTTTATAGTAATAGCTATCGGCTTGTCAGATATTACTCTTGAGCCCTGCAAGTGCTGCGCTGCAAGCCCGCTGGCAGCGGTAGCCGAAAACGTTTGCCCTTCATTCAGCACCACAGTAAAGGGCACCCCGGCAGCGTGGCCCACTATGGCGTTGGAAGGTGTAATGGTAATGGTGGTATTATTTTGTGTAGCAACAATATCAAATGCCGAATACGGAACCGGTGCATATCCCGGGTTATTATCCAGGTAATTTTGCGATGGCACCCAAAAATCGTTGCCCATGGCGCTTTGACCTTTCAACACAAATATCTCGGGGTTGCATTGGCATTGGGCACTTACTACTTCGTAATAGGCAGTTACCGGTGCGGTAGATTGTATTTTTAAGCCATAGTTAAGAATGGCATCAGCCGGTTTGTTTTCTATTATGTCTATCCATGCACTAAGATCTACTGTCTGGGTGCTACCAGCAGGTATAGTAACTACCTGGTTAGGCATACCGCCACCTGCCGGTTGCGAAATAGTAACAGTAGCTGCCTGCGCTGCCGGTGTTATGCGCAAAACAATGGGCCGGTCGAAGGTACTGGTAGATATAGAAACTTCAGGCGCTGCAAACCAGAATAAAGTATCGGTCTGTGCCCCTGCTTTAAAAAAAACAATAAACAAAGCAATAACAAGAAATGTCTTTTTCATCAGGGGGATATTAAACATGCATTGGTGTTTTAAAGACACTACTTCAATAAGGTTAAACTTCCTTTATAAATCTTCTCTGTGTGATTATCTACAAATACAGCACGCATAGTATAAACAAAAACTCCCGGTTCCAGCATCTTTCCTTTATAAGAACCATCCCATGCAAAAGCCAGGTCGTTAGTTTCAAATACCTTTTCACCTATCCGGTTAAAAATTTCTATGCTTAAAAACTTCAGCGCCGGCAGGTTACCAAAAATCTGAAAAAGGTCGTTATTGCCATCGCCGTTAGGTGTAAAGGTATTGGGTATAAACAAATCATATTTAGGTATAACTGTAACCGGCACTTTTGTTTCGGCCACACATTCATTGCCATCTATGGTAGCGGTTACCTCCACATTATAGGTCAGATTATTATAAGTAGAAACCACCGGGTTAGGACAGGTATAGCAACTAAGCCCTGAGTTGGGTGTCCATAGGTACGTTGTAGCCGGATCGTAGTTAGATGTAGCATTTAACTGGATAGTTTCACCAAGGTCAATTACAGCAGAATCAGGGGCAAGCGTAATGGTAACCGCCTGTGGCTGAGTTACCGTAACTGCAGAAGATTGATTACAGCCATTTGCATCAGTTACTGTATACGCATAATTACCGGCTACCAGCCCCGTAAATACTCCGGTTGAATTGTTACTGCCAGCGGCAAGCGTATAAGTATAAGATGGTGTGCCTCCAATTGCAGTAATTATAAGTTCCCCATTTGCTTCATCAAAGCAGCGCACATTGATAACCGTATCTGCAATTACAAGTGGTGTGGGTTCGCCTATTGTTAGCGTTGCTGTTTCTGTGCAGCCAAAATTATCGGTCACATTTATGGTATAGCTACCTGCTGCCAATGCGGTAAAGCTCCCGTTTGTGTTGCTAGTAACCACACTGCCGCCGCTTACTAAATCGTAACTGTATGGTGCAAGGCCAGTGCTGGCAGTTGCAACAATACTTCCAGTACTTTCGCCGTTGCACAACACATCTGTACCTTGTGCGGCAAGCACTACATCAATTACTGTAAGGTTGGTGGTAACCACACTATCGCAGCCATATTGGTTGGTTAGTATAACCGGGTATATGCCGCTGACTGTTACACTATTGCCATCGGGCAGGTTATAGGTTGAGCCTATGCAAATAGTATCATACACAGTGGTAGCCGATGTAGGCCATACATGCAGGTGCGTAATAACTACGCTATCGCAACCGGCAATGGTGTTAAGCGTATCGGTATAATTACCAGCGGTGCCTACGGCGCTACCCGATGGCAAGGTATATGTCTGGTTAGCACATATCGTATCATACACATCAGTAACCGGTGGTGGTGTTACAAACAGGTCCACTGTTACTACGCTATCGCAGCCATATACAGTTTGCAATGTTGTTGCATACACACCGGTACTGTTAACCACACTACCCGACGGGAGTGTGTAAGTTACACCCTGGCAGATGGTATCGAATACAGTAATCGCAAATGTTGGATGCACTGTAAGATTGGTAATAATAGTGCTGTCGCAGCCGTACTGATCTACCAGCAGCGATGTATCTACTACCGAAACAGTGGATGTAGCGCCATTGGGAAATGTATAAGTTACACCCTGGCACACGGCTGTGTCAATATTTTGTGTTACCGGGTCATGCACCGTAATAGTTACGGTATCGCTTACGGGGCATAGACCAATAAAAGAAATATCATCTATTGCAAAATCGTTACCACCGCTTGTTGTGTTTTGATTTACAATACAGATATTGGCAGTTGTATTCACACCCGAATTCCACAGCGAATAAAACTGTTGCCATTGGCAAACTGCTGCAGGCACATTGAAAGGGCTACCCAGCAAAGTGCTGTTTATAGAAAACTGCAAAACCGCCGGGCTACCAGCTGCCACACTTTCGGCCCAGCAGCCAAAGGCATAATTAGTGTTGGGGGCTACGTTAATAGTCTGGCACCATACACTGGTATTAGGTGTTCCCGCCCCGTTTACAATCATGCTGTTACCGGTACCGGTAGTATGATCGGGGCACGCCGAAAAACCAGAGTGATACGTATTCGCATTTGGCCCTACATAATATGTTCCTGCCGGCGTAAGGTCAGTTTGGTAGGTGTATGAGCTACTAAACGATGTATTCCCATTTTCAAACCCGCCATTAGCAATTAAATCGCCACTGGCTACCTGCGTGGTTACAATATAGCTGGTTGTTTGCGTAGGCGTAGCTAAGGGATTAGCAATAGCAGGGTCATCTAAGCCTGCGGTCGGAGTCCATGCATAAGACAATAAACCGCCACTTGCATTTAACTGTACCGATGAGCCCAGGCAAATCTGTGTATCGTTACTTGCCGTCATAGAAGGAGGCACAACAGTAAGGTTAGTTGTAATTATGCTATCGCAGCCGTTAATGGTAGCCAGCGTATCTACATATACACCTGTTGTATTTACAAAGATACCCGATGGTAGCCTGTACATGTCGCTTGGGCAAATGGTTTGCGCTACTGTACGGGCATATGTTGGGCTAACAGTTACAATAGTTGTTATTACGCTATCACAGTTATTCACCGTTTGCAAAGTTGTAACATAGGTGCCTGCGGTATTTACAGTTGTTCCATCCGGCAGTGTGTGGCTCTGGCCCTGGCAAAGCGCTACGTTAAGCGTATTGGCGTAGGTAGGGTTTACAGTTACCACCACCGTATCGGTTGCCGTACACAACAGCGCAAACGAGATATCGTCCAGCGCAAAATCATTAGCGCCCGCATTGGTATTTTGATTTACTATGCAAATAGTGGCTGTGGTATTGCTTCCACTGTTCCATGTACTGTAAAACTGCTGCCAGTTGCAGGTAGTGGTAGGCGCAGTAAATACTGAGCCCAGCAAATTGCCATTTATAGAAAATTGCAATCTCGCTTCGTTACCCAACGATAAAGTCATCAGCCATGTGGAGAAAGCATAGCTGGTATTAGGTTCTACCGTAACCGTTTCGCAATAGATAGTTTGGTTAGCTGTAGTAGCACCATTAACGCACAGCATGTTACCGGTACCGGTAGTGTGATCGCCGCAACTGGCCATACCCCCATTCCAGGCAGCAGCATTAGGCCCTACATAATATTGCCCTTCGGTGGTATTATTAGTTGTATAAGTATACGAAGAAGAAAAGCCTGTATTGCCCGCGTTAAAGTCGCCGTTAATAATCGCGTTGCCCACCGGTACCTGGGTAGATACAACATACGTAGTGGTAGCAGCAGGTGTAGCAACAGGGTTAGCTATGTTAGGATTATCCAGGGTATTAGCCGGGGTCCATGAATAAATGAGCCCACCGGTGGCATTTAATTGTGTAGAAGCCCCGTTGCAGATAGCAACATCGTTCCCCGCACTTACCGCTATCTGCGCTACAGTTATAGTGGTAGTTACTATACTATCGCAACGGCCCGGCGAAGGTATGGTATCGATATACGTACCGGCAGCAGTTGCCACGCTACCATCAGGCAGTACGAACGAGCCATTAGGGCAAAGGGTAATACTTTGCGCCGATTGTCCGTAACCGCTTATAGTAACCAACCGGTAACTGGTATCGGCCACGCAGCTCAGGTAGCGTATCATTTCTACATTAAAAGTACCGGTTGCCGAAAAAGTATGTGCCGGCGAAAGTGAGGTGGATACATTTTGTGCACCGCTGGCAGGGTCATCAAAATTCCATTTTACAGAATCCAGGTAGCCCGTATTACCACTTATAGAAAAAGCCGTAGGCGCATTTACGCAGGCTGGCTCTGCATATACTATCACGTCCGTAGTATCGAAATAGCTTTGAATAAACGGTGGCAGCCCCAGCGATGAATTGCGGCCCAATAAATCAATAGCATTATTGGTAAAGCCACACCCCGGGCCTACCTGGTTAGGGTTGCTTATAACACCCAGCCAGGGCGTAAGATACTCCGTAAAGTATATCCGCCCATCAGGGCCTATCTGCATTGCTCCGCCCCGGTATCCACCACCTAGCGCGGTGCCTATATTTATCATAGAGGCTACAACAGCTGCCTGTGTGCCGGCCTGCAGGTTCCATTGCCAAACGCTCCCATCGTTAATTTTCAAACCATACAACACATTATTGTCTGGCGAAAAAGAAACGCCATAACATTCGGTGGGGTTGCCCAAAAAGACAGGATTGGATACAACACCGGTAGCATTATTAAAATCGAGCAATTCGAAACCCACATTACGCATAGCTGATGCTAACTTGCTTCCATCCGGTGATGCCGTAAGGTAGCCCCATCCGGGCCAGCCTTCTGTTTGCCCCACAGCCGAGTTTACCGCTGCTCCTACCCCGCTGCAATCCACCAGGTAGGCGTGGTATATGTTATCATTAATTCCATGGGCAATAACCCACACATATAAGCCGTTGGCATGCTTTACAGCAGTGCATTTCTCTACCGATGGAGTAAATAAGAGTGTGTTTTTGGTAGCAGCAATCACATCCCCCAGTCCACCATTAAGCGTCATGTCCACTTCGCTGTAGCAAAATCCGCCGGCCCCACCCGAAGCGGCTACTGTAAAAACATAATACCAGTTAGGGTTGCCCGGCTTAGGCACTATAAGGGCAGATTGGGCAGAGGAGGGGTCGCCCAGCATACCAAACCCATTGGGCATCTGAACGTGGTTTCGGTTCCATACACGAATGCCATCCGTATAAAACAAGAGATTACCATTCTGGTCACTTATGCTTGCGCTACCTTCAAAGGTAGAAAGTGCCCCATCGGTTAGTGCTACCGGCGTACCCGAATTAAAATCGAGCCCAGCCAGGGCACCAAAATACCAGATATTGGCCTGCCCCTGCGGGTATGCATGCAATGAAAAGACCAAAAGAAAAACCAATAAGTAAATATGTTTCATGTGTGCATTCTGAAAACTGCCTTAAAGATAATTTTTCGGGCTGATTGGTTGTATAATGCGGCACTTTTACCTGTCAACATTTCTTTTATTTTTACCCGCTATGGAATTTATCAAATTTGCCCTCGATTTCTTTCTGCACCTGGATAAACACCTGGCAGACCTGCTAACCCAATACGGCACACTTACCTACGTTATCCTTTTTGTAATAGTGTTTGTAGAAACCGGCTTGATAGTAATGCCCCTTTTACCCGGCGATTCGCTGTTGTTTGCAGCCGGCGCCCTGGCAGCCGCTACCGGCAAGCTGGATATTGCCATTATAATCCCCCTGCTGATAACAGCAGCCTTACTGGGCGATAATGTGAATTACTTTGTAGGGCACTTTTTCAGTAAACAGATAAAAGCGCGTGACAGAATACTCTTTTTCAAGCGGCAATACATTACCGAAACGGAGGCCTTTTACGAAAAGCACGGAGGCAAAACTATTATCATGGCCCGCTTTGTTCCTATTGTGCGCACCATTGCCCCTTTTGTGGCCGGTGCCGGCAATATGAACTACGGCCGCTATATTACTTTCTGCATAGCCGGCGCGGTGCTGTGGGTAGTTAGTATTACCTGCCTGGGCTACATGTTTGGCAATTACGAGCCGGTAAAAAAGAATTTCGAATTTGTAGTGCTGGGCATCATCTTCATATCAGTGTTGCCTATCGCCTATGGCATGTTCAAAGAAAAGTTTCAGGGCAAAAAGGCATGAGGAAATTCGGCCTGATAGGCAAACCTCTCACGCACTCATTCTCCAAAAAATATTTTGAAGAGAAATTTGAACGCGAACAATTAAGCGGTTGCCGCTATCGTTTGTTCGAGCTACAAACTATCAAAGATTTCCCCTTAATTGTTTCTTCTATCCCGGATTTGATAGGACTGAACGTAACAATCCCTTACAAAGAAAGTGTCATAGCTTACCTGCACGAGCTCTCTGCCGAAGCTAAAGAAATAGGCGCTGTAAACTGTATTAAGTTTAGCGATAACCGGCTGATTGGATACAACACCGATTACTATGGTTTCGAAATTTCATTAACGCCATTCCTTAATAAAAGTATTGAACAAGCCTTTATACTTGGCAGCGGAGGCTCATCTAAAGCGGTAGAATTTGTTTTAAACAGAATGGATATCCCTTTTGTAAAAGTATCGCGCAATGCATCAGATGATAATATTAGCTACAATGATGTATCGGCTGTAATGAAATCCGGCAACCTTTTCATCAACACCACTCCACTCGGTATGTTTCCCGATGTAAATGCTTCACCGGATATACCTTACCACCTTATATCTAAAAATGATTTTCTGTTCGACCTTATTTACAACCCTGCCCAAACAGAGTTTTTAAAGAAAGGCAAAGCGCAAGGTGCTCAAACAAAAAATGGCTTAGAGATGCTTGAACTACAGGCAGAAAAGAGTTGGGAGATTTGGAATAGCTAGGGCGGTATAACAGTTTTATATATTTTAGTATTAAAATATCCCCTCCCTGAATCCTTACGCACATGCACAAATTTCGGCCAAGCGCCGTGGCGGCATACCAGAAGATTACCTGGCTCTACATGAGTTTATGGATTGCACCAAACAATTATGTGCCGATAACAGGCATCGGTTGCTACACAACCACTGGGCCATTACCAATATTATCACGCCTGTTTTCGGTCATCAGATAATCAATACCGACCGCCGTAGCGTTAATATCAAAGATATGCTGGAGCAAGACCACCTGCTGCCCGATTTTCAAAACAAGTTTATTCCCACATTGGCAGATTTTGTAAATGCTATAGATGATAATGCCGCAGATGCTGCGCAGCTAAATGCTTTTTATGCCGGATACAAAACAGACAAGCAACTGGCTGAATTATTACTTAGCCCGTTTACTATTACCGGAAAGCTAAAGGCCCTTCTTATAACACATAATAGCTGGTTCATAAATTTTATTGTGCCCAAAGTACTTAAGCGCGAAGTATAGTTTAAAGAATTTTCGATGAATATCGACCATCTCTTTCAGCACATGAAATTTGAACTGTGGATGGACAATGGTGCCGATGTACCAGCCAGCTACTTAAACCTAAAACAAGTAACCTTATGAAATACATAGTACGCGCCAACAACTATAACTACAACGACGAAAACTACTATATAGAATGTGCCGGTGCTATTGAAAACATATACGATTCGCGGGAAGAAGCTATTGAAGCTTGTAACCAGTTAAACATCGATGAAATTGATGGGTATAACAGGCTAAATGATTTTATATACCACTCAAAGAACGAAGATGAAATACGTTTATGGCTGAGAAAATACTATCATCAGAATTTTAGAATTTCACTTGATGAAGCAGATGAATACCTGGAAGATGATGTGTGCATACCAGATACAGCTACCGATGAACAGAAACTGGATATTATTAACAACCTCGACATCCGGTTTTTTGAAGTATTTGAGCACGATACTAGTGCCAACATGGTGGAACTAAAAGCGAATCCTGAATTTTGGGGCAAGATGGATTACGACCCATTAGCCGGCGAGTATGGGCGGAGCTTTTACTTCAGCGAGGCAGAAGCTCTTGACTATCTTAAAGAGAAAATCGGACAAGCATTTTTTGATAGTGTTCCGGGCCTTACAGGAAGTTTATCAAAACTAAGTGATGCCCCCGACCTTTTATCCGCCTTGTTAGAAAAATCTAGTCGCTTTATGTACGACAGTGCAAGCTCAACTATAAAATTCAAGGAGTATACTTATGAAGCGGAGCCTGTTGAACTAAGTGCTCTATTCGACCTGCTAAAAATCAAACCTTACACAGTAGCTACCTGCAGCATTGAAGAAGCTCAAAAACTTACCGGCAAGGAGAACGAGGAATTTCGTGCGTCGCAAACGACATACCATCAGGCTAATCCGCAACAAGCACCTGCTAAAGCATGGTGGCAATTCTGGAAGTAACTATTGTCTCACCAGTTGCTCAAACAACCGCTCCAGCATTTCTTTACCACTATCGCATAAGCCCGGGTGCACACACGAGCATTGCACGATGGTACTACGCGAAGCCGTAAGCCACCTGAACCTTTCCGGCGCGGTGTAAGCGCCTATCGGGCCGGCTTGTACGCCACCCTCACAAATGCTTTTAAATGCGCCCAGCGAGGCCTTTATATTTTCTATATCAAGTTTACTTGAAAACGATAGCAACCGTGCCTCATTTAAATCAAAGCGTATTTGCAAAAAATGTTCATCGGCGCAGTAGAGTATTACTCCCACGTTTATAAACTCTTCGCGCTCTACCTGTGGCACCACGCGCACTACCGCATACTCAAACAGGTGTTTACCTTGCATCGTTAGCGGATTTAACAAAGGTTTCTAAATGCGCAAGCCGTCTTACCAAAAACGTTTCATAAGCATTACGGTGTTCTTCAATAGTAGCAAAGAAAGGCTCATCTGCTAAAAATTCATCGGGCACCAGCGCCACTATTTGCTTTATTATTTCAGCAGTCAGTTTGCTGTGAAATAACTCACTTGCTTCATTCAGTTTGGTAGCATACTTCAGCAGCACGTGGTTCTTTATCTGCTCAAATGGCTGGTCGGCTTTATGCTGCCAGTTGGTCCAGTTATGATGAAAGTATAAAGCCGCGCCGTGGTCTATCAGCCACAGTTCCTTATTCCACCACAGCATATTGGTATTGCGCGCAGTGCGGTCCATATTCAGCAAAAGACTATCCAGCAGCACTATCTGCGATGCCATTTCTGCATCGGCAGTATGTATAGCTGCATCAAACGATATAGAGCCGGATAGATAATGCAGCGCAAGATTCATACCGGTGCTTGCTTTCAGCAGGTCCTGAATCTCCTCATCTCCTTCCATGCGCCCAAAGGCCTCGTCCAGGTTAGCAAATACAATCTCGGGCACACGCAAACCTACCGCGCGGGCTATCTCCCCTCCTATCAGCTCGGCTATCAGCGCACGCTTACCTTGCCCGGCACCTTTAAACTTAAGGGCGTACAAGAATTTATCGTCGCACTCCACAATAGCCGGCATACTGCCACCCTCGCGTAGTGGAGTAACGTAGCGTATAACGTTTACAGTGCGTAATTGTAGTTTAGTTGACATCTGGTTACAAAAGTATTATTTCTGACTCAGGCTTACCTCAATAGGATGCGATTATCTTTTGCGCCAATAATTGGGCCGTTGCTTGTGATGAGAAAATGCGATTATATGCAACTCATGCCCTTTTAGCCTGAACACAATCTTATAAGGAAACCTTTCAAGATTTATTTTGCGGTATTGGCCGCGAATACATGGATACAATTTTGGGTGGCTTGTAATTTCAGCAGCTGCCAGTCTAAATTTTACAATTAAATCATCCGATAGTTCGGTTGAAATCTCTTTATAATAATCAAGCGCATTTTGTATTTCAACCTGGGCCTGCTCAGCAATAGTAATTTTACTTACCATACTTCCTTTTCAACATCTCATTAAAATCATCTAAGGAAGTAGCCGACGATGGTTTTTTTTCATACTTCTCCCATCGCTCTTCCAGCATCTGAAATTCTTCATCAGTAAACTCCTCATTTTCCTCAATGGTTTGCACTTCACTCTGAAACTTAGTGGTACGCAATATATTCTTCAGCAACTCTGCATCGTCATCGCTTTCCATTCTTACAGTTATCGTTTTCATCTTACTGGTATTTACTCCAAAGTTACTGATTTTTTAAGCACCAAACAGGCACCACAAAAAAAGCCCACTCGCTTTCGCAAGAGGGCTTTGTATTTGTATTCTGCCTTTAAAGTCTCCGCCGCGGCGGAGATTTAGGGGTCTTATCCCAATAACTCTACTCCGCCTTCTACCTTTTTGGTTTCTATACGGTTTAAGTCTTCGGTGTTAGTTACTATCAACTTCTTGAAGCGGCGTAAGCCTGTACCCGCTGGTATGCGGTGACCTACGATTACGTTCTCCTTCAAGCCTTCCAGGTAATCCTGTTTAGCCTGTATAGAAGCGGTGCTCAATACCTTGGTAGTTTCCTGGAACGATGCAGCTGATATCCACGAGTAAGTAGACAACGATGCACGGGTAATACCCTGTAATTGCGAGCTGGCTGTAGCCGGTATAGCATCGCGGTATTCTACCAGTTTCTTATCAGCACGGCGCAGTATCGAGTTCTCCTCGCGTATTGCACGCAGGGTAACCATCTGTCCGGCTTTTAAGTTGGTCGAATCTTCCGCTTCTGTTACTACCTTCTTATCAAACAACTCATCGTTTACACGCAACAGGCTGAATTTCTCTACCGAAGTACCTTCAAGGAATCTTGTATCGCCCGGATCGTCAATAATCATCTTACCCATCATCTGGCGAACAATCACCTCTATGTGCTTATCGTTGATTTTGATACCCTGTAAACGGTATACTTCCTGAATTTCATTCACCAGATACTCTTGTACGGCAAATGGTCCCTTGATGTGTAGAATATCCGAAGGCGTAGTAGCACCATCAGATAGCGGTGTACCGGCGCGTACGAAATCCTGCTCCTGAACAAGTATGTGCTTGCTTAGCGGAACTAAGTACTTGGTAATTTCTCCGTCGCGGCTTTCGATAATGATTTCGCGGTTACCACGCTTAACACCACCAAAACGAACTACACCATCTATTTCGGCAACAGTTGCAGGGTTGCTTGGGTTACGTGCTTCGAACAACTCGGTTACACGTGGCAGACCCCCTGTGATATCCTTCACCTTACCCATTACTCTCGGTATCTTGGCAATAATCTGGCCTTGTCTTACATTCTCGCCGTTATCTACCACTATGTGGGCACCTACCGGGAAGTTGTAAACCTTACCTTCTTTACCATGCTCTACTAAGATTGATGGAATCTTGGTCTTGTCTTTCGACTCTATAATTACCTTCTCGCGGTGGCCTGTTTGCTCATCCATCTCGTCGCGGTAAGTTACGTTCTCTATTACCTGCTCAAATTTCACCTTACCGGCAAATTCAGAGATGATAACGTTGTTGTACGGGTCCCACTGGCAGATAACATCACCCTTCTTCACAGTCTTACCGTCTTTTACAAACATGGTAGCACCGTAAGGTATGTGGTTGCTGATGAGGGTCTTATCAGGGTTATCTTCTTTTACTATACGCATTTCGCCTGTACGGCCGATAACTATGTTTGTCTTCTCGCCGTTATCATCTACCGTAGTAGTTAAACGCACACCGTCAAACTGTATCACACCATCAAACTTAGCACGCATTTGGCTTTCGGTAGCGCTCATGCTTGCAATACCCCCTACGTGGAAGGTACGAAGTGTAAGCTGTGTACCAGGCTCACCAATCGATTGAGCGGCTATAATACCTACTGCATCACCTTCTTCGGCGGTACGGTTGGTAGCCAGGTTACGTCCGTAGCACTTCACGCAAACACCTTGGGTGCTTTCGCAGGTAAGTACCGAGCGGATTTCAACTCCTTCTACACCGCTTTCTTCAATCTTGCGGGCAGTAGCTTCGTTTATTTCTTTACCGGCTTCTACCAGCAACTCATCCGTTTCAGGGTGGGTTACATCCAGCAGAGAGGTACGGCCAAGTATACGGTCAAACAATGGCTCTACTACATCCTCGTTATCTTTCAATGCCGAGATAGTAATACCGCGCAGTGTTCCGCAATCGGTATCGTTTATTACCACATCCTGTGCTACGTCAACCAACCTACGTGTAAGGTAACCCGCATCAGCCGTTTTCAAGGCCGTATCCGATAGACCCTTACGCGCACCGTGCGTAGAGATGAAGTACTCTAATACCGAAAGGCCTTCTTTAAAGTTCGCAAGAATCGGGTTCTCGATAACCTCGCTACCTGTAGATCCAGACTTACGTGGCTTAGCCATCAGACCCCGCATACCCGAAAGCTGCTTAATCTGCTGCTTGCTACCCCGCGCTCCCGAATCCAACATCATAAAGATAGAGTTGAAGCCTTGCTTATCTTCGCTGATTTGTTTCATCAACTGAATAGTCAACTGGCTATCGGTGTGCGTCCAGATATCCACCACCTGGTTAAAGCGCTCCTTATCGGTAATAAAACCTTCCTGGTAGCTTTCGTAAATTTCATCTACCTTCTTCTGTGCATCAGCACATAGTTTCTCCTTGCTGGTAGGCACAACCACATCGCGCAGGTTGAAGCTCAAACCACCACGGAAAGAGTAGAAGAATCCAAGTTTCTTAATATCATCCAGGAACTTAGCCGTTGTTGGAATGTTACTCTCGGCAAGTATATTACCGATAACATCCTTCAGCTGCTTTTTACCCAGCATTTTGTTTACAAACCCTACCTGCTCCGGCATTACCTGGTTAAGGATAATACGGCCAATAGTGGTATCCATCAGTTTCAATTCAAACTGACCGGTGGTAGCGTTCTTTACGCGTACACGGCATTTAACCGGTGCGTGCAATTCTACCTTACCTTCGTTGTAAGCTATCAGGGCTTCCTCTGCTCCGTAGAACTTCAGGCCCTGGCCTTTTACTATCACATCGCCCATGGTGCGTTTCTCCTTGGTCATATAGTATAGACCAAGAACCATGTCCTGAGATGGAAGCGTGATTGGCGTACCGTTTTGCGGGTTCAAAATGTTGTGCGAACCTAACATCAGCAATTGCGCTTCTAGTATAGATGCATTGCTAAGCGGCACGTGCACAGCCATCTGGTCACCGTCAAAGTCGGCGTTGAACGCCGTACAAACCAATGGGTGTAGTTGTATCGCCTTACCTTCTATCAACTTAGGCAAGAAAGCCTGTATTGACAAACGGTGAAGGGTTGGGGCACGGTTCAACATAATAGGGTGTCCCTTCAATATGTTCTCCAGGATATCCCAAATAACCGGCTCTTTTTTATCTACTAATTTCTTAGCGCTCTTTACGGTTTTTACTATACCTCTTTCAATCAGTTTACGAATAATAAACGGTTTGAAAAGCTCTGCAGCCATATCCTTTGGCAAACCACACTCGTGCAGTTTCAATTCAGGGCCTACCACAATAACCGAACGGCCAGAGTAGTCAACACGCTTACCAAGCAAGTTCTGACGGAAACGTCCCTGCTTTCCTTTCAATACATCGCTCAACGATTTCAGCTGGCGTCCACCTTCTGCCTTTACAGCGTTAGATTTACGGCTGTTATCAAACAATGAATCGATAGCCTCTTGCAGCATTCGCTTCTCGTTACGAAGGATTACCTCAGGGGCCTTAATTTCCAACAATCTCTTAAGACGGTTGTTACGGATAATTACACGGCGGTATAAGTCGTTCAAATCTGATGATGCAAAACGGCCACCATCCAATGGAACCAACGGACGCAACTCAGGCGGAATAACAGGCAGGAACTGCACTACCATCCACTCTGGCTTGTTCTCAATATGCGCATTGGCATCGCGGAACATTTCTACCACGCTCAGGCGCTTTAAGGCTTCAGCCTTACGCTGGCGGCTTGTTTCGTTGGCCGCATCATGGCGAAGCTTAAACGATAACTCATCCAGTTGTATGCGCGATAGCAATTCCTTTATAGCATCTGCACCCATCTTAGCTACAAACTTGTTAGGGTCTGTATCTTCCAGGGCGTAGTTATTCTTCATGTTGTCGTTATCAAATACCGATAGGTACTCTTCTTCGCTCAGCAGGTCAAGGTAAGCCAGGTTCTTCTGCTCTTCTCCCTTCTCTGTCATTACGGTTACACCCTCAGCGGCGCGGCCCGGCTGCACTACCACATATCTTTCGTAGTAAATAATGCTTTCCAGCTTCTTGCTGCTTATACCCAACAGGTAACCAATTTTATTTGGCAGCGATTTAAAATACCAGATGTGAACGATAGGCACAGTCAACTTGATGTGGCCCATACGCTCCCGGCGTACTTTCTTTTCTGTAACTTCTACACCGCAGCGGTCGCACACAATACCCTTGTAGCGAATACGCTTGTACTTGCCGCAGTAGCATTCGTAATCCTTGGTAGGGCCGAATACGCGCTCGCAGAACAAACCTTCCATTTCGGGCTTGTAAGTACGGTAGTTAATGGTTTCGGGCTTTTTAATTTCCCCGTTACTCCGGCCCAATATTGCATCGGGCGAAGCAAGCATGATCGTGATTTTCGAGAAATCCAATCTCTGCTTGTTGTCTTTTTTAAATGCCATGTTTTAAAAAAAGTTAAAGGTTATAAAGTAATGATAATAGCACGAGCGCACAGGCCCTTGCTATTGGCTTTTTCGCCTTAAAAAAGACTGGTAACTGGGGTTCGGTTTCGCGCCTGCCGGCTTGCATAATCCCGAACAAAGTGTTCAGCGTCCTTATTAAGGAGGCGCAAAGATAGCAGCCTATACCACAATTGCAAGCCCCCCCTTAGCAGAGTTCACAAGGGGCTCTCTTAACCCAAAACAGACCAGAGTTAACATTCGTGAATTGTGTTAACCCCCACCCCTTGTAACCTATTGAAAATAAGCCATTAACAAGAAGGCATGTTACCCCCACAAAAAATGGATTGCAATACACTTATAATCAAGTGGTTGCATATATGGTTTTATGGAAATCTGATATCTCATTAATGATTTGATAATCAATGACATAAATTCCAAGCATAAATAACCTAGTTAAAGCATTTGGCTTTATCTTACCAAATAGGTCATGTTCTGCGACATTTTGGTCACCTCCTTACTGCCTCTTCCCTTTGATATAGACAAAATGTCTGTAAACGTACAATGGCATCGATATTGGCTATTAACAGTTTTTAAACCAAACCACTTTCTATGAAGAACCATTACTTGGTGCTGGGTTTATCACCTAGTGCAACCCCTGCAGACATTAAAAAAGCTTTTAGAAAAATTGCGCTAGAATTCCACCCTGACAAAAATCCTGGTAATAAGAAAGCTGAAGAAAAATTTAAAGAAGCATCCGAAGCAAATGAAATACTTAGCAACGATGTAAAACGTAAAGAATATGATTTGGCGTTACAGCAGGAACAACTGCGTGAACAACAAGCAAAGCAAGCAGCTTATAACGCCCAGCAAGAAGCGGCAAGAAGATCAGCTCAAAGGGCAACCGATGTTACGCAACAGCCCGCAAGCTCAGGAATATCTTTTGGTCAATTTTTGTTTGGAGTAGGGTTAACAGTCATTGCTGTTGGAATTGCTAAGGCTATATCTGATGATGAAAAATAACTACACAACATGGAAAGATTTATTGCCTATTTCGATTATTTAGGGTTTAAGGAATTCATTGAGAGAAATGATTTAGACTATCAAAAAAGAATAATTGGAAACAATTTTAGAGACATGGAAGGCGCCTTAGGCTTGGGAAAATACAAGGAGGTTCCTCACGGAATAATCGCTGACATTTCAGACTCAAGCATCAATTGCATTAACTTTTCTGACACTATTATTTTTTTTACTAATGATACTTCCGACTTCTCACTTGAAGAAATTCTAAAAGTAGCCCACAAGTTCAATTGGACTGCAATTGATTTTTGTTTTCCGGTTAGAGGATCTATTGTTTTAGGTGAAATGATTTATGTGGATCACAAAAAAAACACTCAAGGAGGAGGGATTTATAACATAAACTCAGTTTTTGGGAAAGGGCTTGTTAATGCTCATTTAAAAGCGGACTCGCAAGATTGGGCTGGAACGGT
Organism: Chitinophagales bacterium; assembly: GCA_035299425.1. Taxonomy (GTDB): domain Bacteria; phylum Bacteroidota; class Bacteroidia; order Chitinophagales; family LD1; genus Bog-950. The sequence goes on from DATGWP010000043.1 coordinate 26,108, forward strand.
GTTGGATAGAAGTTTTATAAAGGAAATTGAAGGAAGGGGGCATAATGTTGAAGAATTTCTATCTCCTTACGCAAAAAAATACAATGTCCCTTACAAAAATGGAATAGCAGATGAACAAGAGTTTGTTTTGAATATAATCAAAGGAGACTTGAATGAAGAAGCTTTTAAAAACTACTCCACCGGTATCCGTGACAATTTTAGCGCTCACAACAAATCGGTAAATAACGAAGGCGTACAGCGGAAAATAGAGAATACACTGCTTTTTCTTAAAAGTTATTGTATAAAATAATAATATATTTATATGGAGATATCCATTATTGCCTTGATTATTACAGCGATTTCTGGTCCCCTGCTTACCTTAGCTGTTAAAGAATATTTTGACTATATTGAAAAACAAAGAGAAAGAGAGTATGAAATAAAGAAACTATTTATTCAGAGAAAAATGGAAACAGCTGAAAACGCTGTAAAACTGTGGGAGTCTCAGCGTAGAGTGCTTCAAATATTATCAGGACTTTATGAAGAGGCAATTAGGTCTCCATCTTTTGGAGCGAGTAAACATTTTCAAGAACTTAATAAACAATATACGGATCAACTAAATGACCTTACCAAACAGGCCCATGAAACTACAAATGCCGTGCATTTATACTATGATATAAAGGAAGAATATCTTGAAGGACAGAGCATTTATCAATTAACTGGGGATATGCATGAAGTCAATAGCGAGATACAGATTATTTCTCAATTGCAAAGGGATGAACCCCAACATAAAGATGGTTATGAAAAATTAATGGATGGGAAAATTGAGGAAGTAATAGAGATTATGGTAAAGATATCGAAAGCACTTAAACAAAGTGATGCCTACCTGCTCGAATGTATATTACTACTTAAAAAGGAAATTGGGTTAATTTTCCCTTCTACATAACCTAGCCCTCCGCTGTCCATAGCCCAAGCCAAGCCTGCATTAAGTCATTGCGGACCATGTGCCCTACAAATTCGCTCACATCTTCTAATGCCTTCTCTCAGCCCTCAAGCTGATAGCACAAAAGTCGCAGACAAACTTTACTATATCGACGAGCCTGGCTGGTCTGCTCATCCGCCGAAGGCGAGAATAGAGCAGACGATTTTTTTTTGTTTCATCCCGCAGTAGTGCGGGAGCTTCCTTTTTTCTAAAAAAAAGGAAGAAGAAAAAGAAACTGGCAGATAGCTAAGCACTACCACCAACAGGGCGGCACCTACGCGCAACAACAACCCGCTAAACCTTTTCTACACACAGGCGACCGCTACGCGGTGCATAAATGTTCATCCTTATCTACCTAATAACTATCATCCGCCTTGCTGTTGGGCTTTTCCCTTCCGCTTCTAAAGAGTAAAAGTAAGTGCCACTGGCAAGGTCTATTACAGAAAGGGTTAGATACTCACTCGACCTATCTACGGGGTAGCGCTTAAGTTCGCGCCCCTCCATACTGTAAATAACCATGTTTCCTTTTTGCGAACCGTCTGGCAATCGGAAGTTTATCCGGGTAAAATTGCTGGCAGGGTTGGGGGCTGTTGATAAGAAGCCAGCATCGGCCCCGACGTTATTTAAACCACTAATGCCGTTCTGTGCGATGCACGATAAGCATTCTAACGACCCCGGTAGACTATACACCCTTGTAGCATTGCCTAATACAATACCATCCTCCAATAAAAATAATTTTGTCCCTTCGCTAGTATTGCGAATGGGAATTGCCTGGGTATAATATCCATTGCTGTTACCGCCACCATACATAAGACTTACACTATCTTTAGAAAAAATAGTATTGCCCATATCGGTGTATATTTTCACATAATGCCTATCGCCTATACCAAAGGTACCAATAGTACCCACTAACAAATACTCCATATCAGAACTGTCCGTATTAAAAAGTGTTTCACTTAAATAGTGAATTACGTATGAATCAGCACCTGGCTGTACCGGAATTTGTATCTGTTTAAATACAGTATGGTCAAGGTTATAAAGCGTTATCTGCGTATCTACCAGCACGTATTTATACCCACTGGTTTCAAGTTTTATCAGCGGCAAAACTGATAAGGGATATGTATGCTCATATGTAATTTGTGCATTAGCGAAAAAGAGGGTTAACAATAACGCCAGCGTTAATAGTGTGTTTTTCATAGCAGGGGTTTTAGGTTGAGATAAATATAGCAAATTTATTGCTGATGTGTAACCCAAACCCAACTCGTCGGCGTCTGTAGCAAAGCCAGCGCCAGGCCGACGCGGATGTATCCGGTATGGCATTTGTAATGCCGTGAAGAACAGGGCGGCACCTACGGTGCGCAACAACCTGCGGCTATTTTTTTCTACAAACAGGCGACCGCTTAGCGGTGCTATAAGACAATGGGCTGCTAACAACAGAGAGAAACCCTGATTTAAACAAGGTTGTACACCATCCTGAGTATTTTAACTCCGTGTGCCTTATTTGCTTATATATTACCAGGTTTCTTTAATGAATATCCTTCCGCCGTAGCCGCCCGGGTCTGTACTTACGCCGGTTGAAGTACCGGTATTGGTTTTACCCTGTACCGTAATGGTATGCGCCCCTGCTGATAAACCCCGGGCTATAGCTTTAATAGTGACAAAGCTGGTTGTATTGGTAGAAAAAATGTAAAACATATTTTGATCGCTCAACTGAATACCATCTACCTTTATTACAAATTGAATATTGGTTGCACCACCGGCAAAAGTACCTGAGTTTATCCTTGTGTTTAAATCAATCTCAAGGTCGGTACCGCTCTGTAGTTTGGTATAGGTAATAGTACCTGTACCTAAATCTGCACCACTGCTGGTAACGTCAACCGAAGAGAAATTAACACCGGTAACAAAAGATGGGGAAAGTTTTTGCCATGTGGCAAAGCCAGAGGCATCGGATACCAAATGCTTGCCATAACCAGGCGTACTACCCATAATTTTAAGCTTACCATCTATGGTGGTTATCGAATCTTTTAAATTAATGGTTGTAAGTGGCCAGCCGTTGTATCTAAAAACTATTTCATCGCTAAAGCCGCGGTACATAATACCGGTAGTGGGGTTAGCCTGCGAGTGTGTAAGTACAGGCTTATCGCTTAAACCACCGGCAGCAGGGTAAAGGGTAATTGAATTTGCTTTATCGGCATGTTTTGCATAAGGCACACTAATTAATTGTGTGGTACCCATATCGGTATAATTGGTGCCACCGGCAGCATCCAGTTCTACCTGTAGGTACATATCGCCATCATTCCAGTCAATATCTTCTAATAATTGTACACCTACGGTGGTACCGCTGCCTACCGCAGTGGTAAACAGGCCCTGGGCATTGGTAGTAAGGTTGTGTGTTTCCTGGTATAAAGTAGTGCCACCGGCAGTTAAATGGTGTATGGTAAACCGCACGGCTACATTTTGGTTGGCAAGTGCATTGCCGGCTGCGTTGCGCGCCACGGCCTGGTAGTTAAATTTAGATGGCGACTGCGCAAATAATGTGGTATTGGCCACCAACAAAGCCACAAATAAGATAAGGTGTAATGGTCCTTTCATTGTAAATGGATTTTATGTATTCAAATGTACATAAATTTAGCAAAAGGCTTGCTAAGCCGGTGTACGACCCAATTGCCTGCCTTCCTGTGCTGTTCTTCGAGTGTTCCAAAGTCTCACTTTCAAGTTATTATGAAACAGCAGTCTCCGCTGTTCCAACCCGCGCTAAGCGACTACGGACCTCTGTTGCAACGCTATCCTGTTACCCTCGCTATCTTCAAACTCGGCAATGGCAACCCCGTAAGTGGCATTTATAGTTTTGGGGTACAGCACCTTACCCCCATGCTCGGTTGCCAGTTGCAGGGTGGTATCAATATCATCCGTTTTAAAGTAGATGATGACACCATTATTGGTAGGCTTATAAACATCGCCTTTGGCTAAGGCACCGGTTATACCACTGCCAGTTTCGGCAAACGGAAACAAGGCCATTTCGTAACTATCAATTACCTCATCGGTAAACTTAAATCCGAAGACAGCTGAATAAAATTGTTTGGCCCGGTTAATATCATTAACCGGTATCTCGAAATATACAACAGGATTAGAGATACCCATACTTTAGTTTGTATGCAAGATATGCCTTTTTGATGGCACTCTTGTGCTGTATACTTTGCCGACAAACCACAACTTAGCCTGATGTATAAATGCAAAAAACTTTCAAATTGTAATAAAAAATATGCTTATTTGAATACTCAATTTACAATATGAAAAAAATAATATCTACCCTGCTTGTTGCCTTTATAACCATAGGTGCTTTCGCCCAAAAGTGCAAGTTCGACATTGATAAGAAAGATGCGTTTACCGGCAAGCAAACAAAAGGGATTTCGGCGGTGCTGAATAAATCGTGGATGGTAGGTTTTAACCGCAGCGACAATGCCTACACCGTGGGCTTGCTGATGGAGTTTCCGGGTGCAAAGCGCGATGTATTAAGCAAAGGTGATACACTTATGCTTGCACTGGATGGCGCCTCTCCCATAGTGTTAACAGCATTGGAGAACTCATCGCCTACGGCCAGAGTAGTAGATAATTACGGTGGCATACTTTCATCTTACCACGTTCAGTACGCCATCAGCCCCGAGCAAATGAAAGTGCTTGCGCAAAAAAAGTGTACCGCGGCAAGGGTATATTTTGGGGCAACCTACTTCTCGCTGGATGTTCCGGAGAAAAACGGACAAAGGGTTATTGAGGCCGCAAATTGTATAACACAGTAGCCTCCCACTACCTTAATTTCTCAGCCCATAGGCCGCAAACTATACCGGCAACGGCACCCGCCAATCCATACATGGCCAGCGATAAAGTATCGGAGTAGTAGAGCACACAGTACACACCGCTTACTAGTGTGCCGGTCTGTAAAAACAGCATGGTGCGGTTAACGCGTGTTTGGTAAGGAGCAATAAAAACAGGTACTTGAAATTTGGCGATTAAAGCTTGCATGGGTTATAGGTTTACTTAATAGATATGTGAACCCTGGTTTACTGTACCCAGCTAATATTTGTTTCTATAAACATTATCAATATGACAAAGCCGGCTGTGTGGATTACAACATAAAGGCCTGTTGCGCAAAGGGCGGGCATGGAAGTGTCTTTATCTTCCCCTCACCAGGCTTTTCAACCTCTCCAAATCTACCGCCAGCAGCACGGCGAGTAGTAAGAATGGCGTAGCTATAACCCGGTAGTGCACTATGGCACCCATTACCGGAACGGTGATGCCGATGACAAGGTAATTGGCCAGGGCGAAGAACAAGAAGCATAAACAGAGTTGCAGCCTGATAGCAGTGGGGCGTTTAAAGAAGAACAAGAGGCCGGTGAGCATAAGAAGGAACAGGGTGTTCTCGATAGCAAAGACCAGTTGAAAGAGCTTGCTGCCCTCCCACACAAAGGGGCGCAGCATCGCATTGACCATAGCCTGTGGCATGAGGGCAATGAGGTTGGTGGCCGTAGGCTCGAGATAAGGCGTGCTTAGGAAGCTGCCGGCGTTTTCGTCTACCGCCAGCTGAGCAAACTCGTTGCGCTTGTTTATGAGCATGTCTACTATATCGGAGCCGCCAAAATAAATACCGATGGCGCACATAGCTGCAAACAGGGACAGGCGAAGCCATACAGGCATAAGCCGTTTGCCCTGGTGCATGCAGAGAAACAGCGACATAATAGCAAAAAAGCCTACCTGCAATTTGATAAAGAGCATGAGCAAACCGGCGGCCATGCCGAGGATATATTTGTATAGGGGAAGTTCTTTAGCATTGGCGCCGTAGTAAAAGAAGGGGCCGAGGCAGGTGAAGAGGAGGGCCTCTTTGAGTAGGCCGGAGCTCCAGAAAACAACGGATGGCAGTAAGAAGATGGGGATGTAGAGTATATATGAAAACTGTGTGAAGTAAGGCGCCAGTAGCCTGTATAGCAGTGTTAGCGATGCAAAGGATATAAAGTTGAGCAGCAGGGTATTGATATAGATATTGGTAAACGAGAGGTAGTTGAGCAGTACGTTTACGCGGATGATAAAGGTGTTGTTGGTTACTATATCGCTGCCGGGGTGGCTAAAATAATGGGTGTTGATGAGGTATAAAAAGGTACCGGGGTCGTCGATATGATAACCGGTCATTATTTTTAGCCAGGCAGCGGGGTCGGTAAAGAGCAGGGGTGAGATGACCCGGCTATCGTTAAAGTAGCGATAGATGTCGGCTTTTTGCTGGTCGGTGTAGTAATAGGTGTAAACAAGTGTGAGGGCAACGCCAGCGGCTACCTTAAGCAGAAAGAAGAATGCAAAGTGTGCCTTGGGGGTGCCTTCTACTTTAAAAAAGCTCCAGCGAAATATGAGCCACAGAAACAGTGCTAAGTAGAATGTATATAATGCTGCATGCAGAAACGTGGCCATTGCTGCCGAAAATCAGAAAATCTTTCAAAGGTTTTTAATTTCACGGAGATATATTTTGGGAGAGCCAACGGCGTCATTGCGAGGAGGCGCTCTGGACGACGAAGCAATCTCCAAACTACGAGAGGCAAGTTTAGCTTTACACTGCGCCTATAGCCGGGGGATTGCTTCGTCAGATTTCCCAGAGCGGAAATATGCCTCGCAATGACGCTGCAACTTTGATTAAACAAATAACTATTGCGTAAGCAGATACTATATACGGTTATATCGCGGGGACTGAGTACGGCGCTTAATTTTTTTATAGCCCTGCTGATAGCGCGGCACAGCGGCCCACTGGTAAAAGGCGATGTAACCCTACTGGTGACTACACTGTCGTTTTTCATCTTCTTTAGCAATGTAATGGGCGGGCAGGCGCTGGTGTATCTTATACCACGCAATAAAATAGAGTTGCTGGCAATACCAGCATATATATGGAGTATAGTAGTGGCAGTGTTGGGCTTTGTGTTGCTTCGCTATACCAGCATAATACAAACCAGCCATGTGCCATCGCTGGCAGTACTTAGCCTCCTCTCCTCTTTTATACAAATACATCAAACCATATTGCTGGCCAAAAACAAGATAAGCAATGCCAACCTGGTAACCATAGTTTCGCTGTTGCTGCAGGTAGCCGGCATACTATTTTGCTTTTACTTTGTGGGTATAAGCGATGCATATGCTTATATCTATTCATCCCTGGGGGCGTATGTAGTTACGGCGGTGTTTAGCTTCTTTTTGGTAAAGCACTGGATACACTTTAGTGCCTTCATAAAAGACTTTTCAGTTAAAGAGTTGAAGCAGTCGTTTAGATACGGCTTGCTGTATCAGTTGGTAGAGATTCTGCAGTTGTTTAATCTGCGCTATTACTTCTATCAACTGGGTTTGCAGCAAGGGGTACAATACCTGGGTGTATTCTCTATAGGCATATCGATACTGGAGGCGGTATGGATAATACCACGCAGCATGGCTACAGTGCATTATGTTTCTACCTCTAACTCGGCTGAGGTTAAGCGCCATGCCGGTAACACGGTAAAACTGGTGCAGCTAAGCGTATTGCTGAGCGCTTTAGCGCTGCTGGCGGTGTATGTATTGCCCACAGCCGTATATGTATCGGTGTTTGGACCGGGGTTTACAGATGTAAAACACAGTATGCGTTTTCTGTTTCCCGGCATACTGGTATATAGCATACCGTTGGTGATAAGCAGTTTTTATTTTGGCATTGGCCGCTATGGCCCGTTGATACGGGCCCATATAGCAGGCATAGTAACACTGTTGGCATTTAGCTATTACCTGATACCAAAGTATGTAATGAGCGGTGCGGGGCTTGCTGCCAGTATCTCGTTTACGGCGGCAGCGGTTACACTACTGGGCTGGTTTGTATACGAGCAAAAGGTAAAGCCGGCCGATTTGTTTAAGTTACAGTTTGATTTAAAAAAGATTTCGTTGTTTTGATAAGGCCGTTGGTTGAAACCAACGGCAATTGGATAAGCGGAATAACTCTTTTTTAATTCCGGACTAAAGTCCGGGGGAATACAGAATAAACATTGATGAAAACAGACTTACGCTCAATAGCCCGCCATCTTTTTCTTTTAGTTATTTGTCTTTTTTCGGTTGTGGCCAATGCGCAGGTATGGATGTGGGCCAAAGGAGAAGGGGATATAGGCAACGATGCCAGCAACTCGGTAACTACCGATGCGGCGGGCAATTCTTACGTAACCGGTAACATTGCGGGGCGGGCCGATTTTTCGGGTACCATTTACCAGGGCAATGGTTTATATGAAATATTTATAGCCAAGTATGATATATCCGGTAGCCTGCAATGGGTTAAACTGGCCGGTGGCGATAGAAACGACCAGGGCACTTGCATAAAATGGAAAGATGGTTTTCTGTATTTGTGTGGGTCGTTTGAAGACACAGCGGCTTTTGAAAGCACAACCCTTATAAGCCGCGGAGAAGGAGATGCGTTTGTAGCCAAATACAGCGATAGCGGCAACCTGCAATGGGTAAAACAGGCAGGGGGCACGGGGCTGGATTATGCATCGAGCCTGGATATAGATAACAGCGGGAATATTTATGTAGCCGGCACGTATGAAAGTATAATGACCATAGGCCTTACAAACCTGAGCACTACCAATATTTACAGCGAATCGTTCTATGCCAAATTTGATGGCACAGGAAACCTTAGCTGGGCTAAAACTACCAGGGGCAATAACGCCAACCTGATAACCGGTGTAGCTTACGATAAACACCAGGGCGTGTTTCTTACCGGCTATTTTGGCAATACCTTCAGATTAGACAGCACCACTGTAAGCACCGGTAGCGCCAGTTACGATATTTTTTTAGCAAAGGTGGAAACGAGCAATGGTGCGCTGGATTGGTTAAAACGCGCAGGCAGCACCTACGAAGATGGTGCTCATGGCGTTTGCTCGGATAACGATGGCAACCCAAGTATTACCGGTTACTTTGCAGGCACAGCATATTTTGATAATAACACCGTAACTTATGCCGACTACAACGATGTATTTGTGGCACACTACGACAGTAACGGTAACAACCTGTGGGTGCGGGCCGGCAGGGGTAACAAACTGGACGTAGGCTTTGCTATAACCAGCGACAACAATGGAAATATTTTTGCCACCGGTATGTTTCAAAATGTGATTGATTTTGACGGGCGCACACTAACTGCCCCCGATGTGCTGGACCGCAATATTTTTGTGGTAAGCTATAGCCCATCAGGCAATATACGGTGGATAGCAGAGGCTGGTAAAGAAGATACCGATTGCGGATTGGGTATAACCGTGCAAAACAACGGAAGAGTAAATATAAGTGGCTATTATCTGCACACCTGCGAGTTTGGAGAAATAGCTATTGATTACGCCAATGGCACCGACTTGTTTGTGGCTAGTTTTAATCCACCGGTAGGTGCCGGGGTAAATGAAGTAGAAACCATACATGCCCGCATTTATCCTAACCCGGTAAGTGGAGATTGTGAATTACAAATAACGGACAATACAACCGGAATGTATGCGGTTTACAATGACATAGGCCATAAAACCGAACAAGGGACTTATAAAAACAAAACGCAACTGCATAGCAATGGGTGGCCTGCAGGAATATACATGGTAGAGTTAGTTGCGGGAGATAAAAAGCAGATTGTAAAGCTGGTAAAGCAATAGTGCGAAACAGCTTTTGTTATTCTTCACGGTCAGATAGGGTTACAAACCCCGTGGTGAGAATACCATCTTTATCATCCAGCACTTCTACTTTGTAATAACCGGGTTTGTAGAAACGCATTTTTTTGACCCCAAACAGCGAGCGCGGGTTAAGATATAAGGATAGCTCGGCGTATAGCTCCCCTTCGCGGTCGTTCTTCATGGCATAAAGTTTAAACTTAAGTTTAGGCAGTCCAATGCTGTCCTTGTTCATTACTATTAACTCGAGCGATGTTTTGTCGTCCTTCCAGGCAAAGGTTTCGCCCTTGCCTTTGCAGTTGCCAAGGCTATCGGCTTTGGTGCAAAAAAGCAGGTCGTAACCGGCAAAACAACAGAAATAGAATAGCGATAGAAAAAGGGTGAAGGAGAGCCTTTTCATAATACGTAGCTGGGTGTTTGAGTGCAATTTACTACCTATTTGTAAGTAACCCCAACTATTTAATCTCCATTTTGCCCAAATGTTAATAGTGGCAACCGAAGCGTAGTTTAGCCTCATTTCCAGCGTTTGAAAAAGCAGAATTTATAGCAGAAACAGAGGCCAGACCCACAATATCCACACGCAGGGTTCAATTCGTAAATTCAATTATCTTCGCGCCCCGATGAAAAATATCAGAAACTTCTGCATAATAGCCCACATTGACCACGGTAAAAGCACCCTGGCCGATAGACTAATTGAAACCACTAAAACCATCAGCGAGCGCAATATGATGGATACTGTGTTGGATAACATGGACCTGGAGCGCGAGCGCGGCATTACTATTAAAAGCCACGCTATACAAATGGATTTTGTACACAAAGGCGAAAAATATGTGCTTAACCTGATAGATACACCCGGCCACGTGGATTTTAGCTACGAGGTAAGCCGATCGCTGGCAGCGTGTGAAGGCGCCTTGCTATTGGTAGACGCAAGTCAGGGTATACAGGCACAAACCATATCTAACCTTTACCTGGCTATAGAGCAGGGCCTTACCATTATACCTATTGTAAACAAAATAGATATGCCGGGCGCTAATCCCGAACTGGTAGAAGACCAGATGATGAACCTGGTAGGCTGCAAGCGCGAAGAGATAATACACGCCAGCGGCAGAACGGGGCTGGGTGTAGAAAAAATATTTGATGCGATTATAGACCGCATACCGTCGCCTAAAGGCAACCCCGATGCACCGTTACGCGCCCTGATTTTCGATTCGATGTTTAACTCGTTCCGTGGAATTATAGCATACTACCGTGTAATAGATGGCATGGTGCGCAAGGGCGATAAAGTGAAATTTGTAAACACCGGTGTAAGTTATATTGCGGATGAGGTAGGTTGCCTGCGTATGGACCTGGAGCCGCACGATACTGTAAAGACCGGTGATGTGGGTTATATTATTACCGGTGTAAAAAATGCCAAGGAAATTAAGGTGGGCGATACTATAACCCAACTGAATAACCCATGCGCTGAAGGTATACATGGCTTTGAAGATGTGAAGCCTATGGTATTTGCAGGTATTTACCCCATGGATAACGATGATTACAGCGACCTGCGCGACTCGTTGGAGAAGTTGCAGTTGAATGATGCTTCGCTGGTTTTTGAGCCCGAAACATCTATAGCCCTGGGCTTTGGTTTCCGTTGCGGTTTCTTAGGCTTGCTGCACCTTGAGATTGTGCAGGAGCGCCTGGAACGCGAGTATGACATGACCATACTTACCACTGTGCCTCAGGTAAGCTACGAGGCATACCTAAACAACGGTGAGCAGTTGACCATACACAACCCAGCCGATATGCCGGATGTAACACGCATAGACCGGATAGAAGAGCCGTATATTAAAGCACAGGTGATTACCAAGCCGGAATACATTGGCGCTATTATGACCCTGTGCATGGATAAGCGTGGCATATTAATGAACCAGAGTTACCTGACCGAAGACCGTGTAGAATTGCATTTTGAAATGCCGCTGGCTGAAATCGTGTTTGATTTTTACGACAGGTTAAAATCTATATCGCGCGGATATGCTTCGTTTGATTACCACCCAATAGATTACCGCCCGGGTGACCTGGTAAAACTGGATATACTATTGAACAGCGAAATAGTAGATGCTTTCTCGGCTATGATACACCGCAGCAAAGCGGAAGATTTTGGCCGTAAAATGTGTGAGAAGCTGAAGGAGATTATACCACGCCAGCAGTTTATGATACCTATACAGGCTGCTATTGGCGCGAAGATTATAGCCCGCGAAAGCATCTCGGCCATCCGTAAAGATGTAACAGCTAAGTGTTATGGTGGTGATATTAGCCGTAAGCGTAAACTACTTGAGAAGCAGAAGAAAGGTAAGAAGAAGATGCGCCAGTTTGGTAAGGTAGAGGTACCGCAAGAGGCCTTTATCGCGGTACTTAAGCTGAATGATTAATACGGAACAGCCGCATTGCCACGGAGGCACGGAACACAGAGAGAAACACAGAGAATACAAGTTTGAGAAAATTACAAAAGCCATCCAATAGGGTGGCTTTTGCTTTTTGTGCTTACACGTGTAAAAAAAAACGCCCTTCCAATTTCACGAAAGGGCGCTAACGTTTACTAAACATTTGCTGAGTTTAGTTGCGTTTTTCAGCTTCTTCAAGCTCGTGCGTTACTTCATTGTTAAGTGGAGATTTTACAATCTTTTTACCGCCTATGCCTGTGCGTTTAAATGTATAGTTTACTATAAAGTAAATTATCAGTGCGCTTAATACTCCGGTTAAGAAATCGGTAACCGGTACCATTACAGCGGTGTAGGTCATCATAGCAAATTCAAATTTGCCCAGGTGCTTTATCTCCTTTATCTCCGACACCTTAATCATATTGCTGGCCACCCATACTAATATACCACCTATACAGGCCATAGGTATAAGCTCAAGGTATTGCGCTAAGAAATAGGCCATGGTGAGTTTTAAAATAGCTTTAAAATAGCCCGCAAGTGGTGTAGTAGCACCGGCTTTAATACTTGTTGCAGTGCGCGCCAATGCACCAGTGCAAGGGAACCCCTGTACTAAAGGTGTAATTATCTGCACCATACCCTGACCGAAAAATTCTTTATCAGGGTTGAATGGTGTGCCTTTGTTATTGGCCAGCTTATCGGCCATAGATGAACAGAGAATGCTTTCTACACCCGATACAAATACGATAGCACCCACAAAGTAAAGTATATCTAAAAACACACCTGCGCTCATATTGGGTAGAGCCGGAGCTGTAAATACGAAAAAGTTGTTAGGAATGCTGCCGTAAATATCTTTAACCAGTATGATACCCTTATCGGCAAATACGGTAGCCGATAGCAGGGTTGCCAGGCCCATGGCAATAACCGGCCCCGGTATAAATACAGATATGCGCAACAAGCCCTTGGTTACGGCAAAGGTTAATACACCTAAAATAACCGACCATATGTTTATTTTATCCAAATTGCCCAGTGCTGCTTTTATATTAGATACCAGCCCTCCTTTTACATCTTCATCCTGCCCGATAAGTGAGGAGAAAGATTCTATGCCCAGTATGTCTTCCAGGTTGGTGAGGGCAATAGCCACAGCAATACCAATTGTAAAGCCAACTATAATAGAATTGGGCACCAGTTTGGCAAAGCGCCCAAAACCAAAAATACCCATGATGATAAGTAGTATACCCGCTATGATAGAAACCAGTACAAGAAAACCATGTGCAACTTCAAACTGGCCACCGCTGGCAGGTCCGTACTTAGTTATAAGTGCAGCAATAACCGGGATAAATGCAGCCGTAGGGCCATATACCTGATACTTGCTGCCACCAAATGTGCGGCCTATAACGCAGGCCAGTGCACCTGCTATAATACCATGCTCGGGGCGCATACCCATAGCCATAGCAAAACCCATAGCCATAGGTATAGCTGTCATAGCTACTATAAGGCCTGCGCTAAAATCCTTATACACCACTTTCATCCATGTGTTGCGGTTTAGGTCTTCCCACCGCGAGTCGAAAAGGGTGAAGAAGAGTTTAATTCTACCCAATGGGGTAATCGGAAATTTCTTTGTATTCATGCTATGTATAGTTGGTTAGTTTACAAATAGAGCCCCCAGGTTGTCCTGGCTGCTAAGGTTTATGTCGCTGGCCCACTCCATGGTGTAAATGGGCAGCTGGCTCTTTTTCAAGAGCGGTAGAGGGTCAAAACTGTTTTTGGCACTTTTTAAGGTATAGTTTTGAGGTATGTATATCTCCTGCACGCGACGAGCCTCTAAAAAAGCAGCAAGTGCGTTGCTGTTGTGCCCGTGAAATAAATCGATATACAGGTTTGTCAGTGTTTTAGAAAAGCGGTTTTTGATGATAGCCAGAGCCTCATTAAACTCTGCGCCGGCAAGTGCCTTAATGCGCTTGTTGGGTGAATAAAACAACAACTCAGTGATAGAATCTGACTGGTATTCGCAGTACACTAAACACACGTTTATTTCATGTCCATCATTTTTATTTAAAGCCAGCTTTAAAGTGTTAAGCGACTCTACCTGAAAATCGGTAGGTATTAGTATTGTCTTTTGCATAAACCACAGTTTGATTTTTACTATGGTGCAAAACTGTAGTGCCGCTATTAGGGCCGCTTAAGAGCCACATTAGAATGAGATTAGGATATGAAAAAGGCTGGCTGGGCTATGGCATCACCGCTACCGGCAGATTTATTTGCACAGTAGTACCACCGTTAGCAACGGAGGTTACCTGCAAAGTGCCATGGTGCAGCCTGATGATATTGCGAGCTAGTGGAAGACCAATACCATACCCCTCGAAAAGCCGTGTGTTGGAGGCCCGGAAAAAGGGGTCGTATATAAATTGTATCTCCTCCTGAGGGATACCTACCCCAGCATCTTTTACTACAATAATTACCTGGTTATTGCCTGCGGCAATGCTAACGGTTACGGGCTTATTGTGAGAGTATTTACAAGCATTGCTCAATATGTTGGCCAGGGCCAAATGCAGCAGTTGCCTGTTGCCCATTACCTTTAGCTTGTAAGGGTCATCGGGAAAAAGGCTTGAATCGATGGCAACCTGGTTGGCAGGGTTAAGCCTGTCGAGCGTTTGCTTTACCTCCCAAATTAGTTCATCGGTGCGCAGCAGCTCAAAAGCGGGTTTTTTATCGCTATACCCGGTGCGCGCCAAAAACAATAACGACTTCGTTATCTGGTCGAGCCTTTCGGCCTGCGATAATATCTTTTTTAATGCCTGCTGGTATTCTTCGGGCTGGCGGTCTTTCAGCAAAGCCACATCGGCTTCACCTATTATAGTGGTAAGCGGAGTACCCAACTCGTGCGATGCATTGCTTACAAAGTTCTTCTGCGTTTCGAAGGCTGTTTCTATACGGCTTAACAAATCATTGAAGGTAGATACCAACTCGCTCACCTCGCTGTTATTATCTACTTCAGATAAGCGCAAATGAATATTATCGGTACTTATCTGTTTTACATTGCCGGTAATGCGCTTGATGGGGTCGAACACATGGCGGGAAAAATACCAGGAAAGGTAGGTGGTAAGCAAGGCAATAAAGAACATACCATACAACAATACGTTGCGCAAAAAAGATAAGTGGTGGGATGTGTAATAGTTATCGGCCGATACAATTACCACGTAGGGCTGGTTGTTGTGCAGGTATTTAATACCGGTGTAAAATGTCTCGCCGCTTTTTAAAGTGGCTTTACCATCGGCCAGAGCCTGTACTACAAAATCTGAAGGTATACCCAGGCGCTCTGCTTGTGCAATAAGCGTATCGTTGCCGGCAGCACTTAAAATATACTCTCTCTCGTCCGACAATCGCTCCAGGTGTTGATTTCGTATAGTCATCACCGCATCGGCATTCAGCCGGTCGGTTTCGAAATTGTATTTGGCGGCTATAGTTGCGCGGGTCTCCAGCCGTTTGTAAAAATCAATATAGGAGTATGTATTTTGAAAATAGTAAACCGCACCGCCAAACAGCAGCACTATCAGCACATTGCTGACAAACAAAACCAGGGCTATGCGCGTGCGCGTACTCATGTTTCTTTTAATACATAGCCCATACCTATTACTGTATGTATCAGCTTGTTGGTGCTATCTGTATCTATTTTTTTACGCAGATAGTTAATATATACATCTACCACATTGGTACCCATGTTAAAGTGAATATCCCAGGCACTCTCCAGCAAATCTACCCGCGAAAGCACCCGGCCTTTATTTTTTATAAGTACCAGCAACAAACGATACTCGGTGGCAGTAAGCGAGATAGTTACTTTATTACGGAGTACAGTTTTAGCTTTATCATCTACCACTAAATCGGCAATGGCATACACATCCTCTATATTGCTGCGTACATCGGCAGTGGTATCGGTACGACGCAAAAGCGCCTTTATGCGGGCATTAAGCTCTACAAACTTAAATGGCTTAACCAGGTAATCGTCGCCACCCATGTCCAGACCTAAGGCTATATTCTCTGCAGTACTAAGGGCTGTAAGAAAAAGAATAGGGGTGTGTACGCCGGCATTACGTATATCACGGCATACATCCAACCCGTTTTTACCGGGCAGCATTATATCCAGTATTATTAAGCCAAAAAGTTGTTCTGTAGCCAGCTTATAGCCAGCAGTGCCATCAAATGCCAGCGTAACTTCAAAGCCTTCTTCTGCCAGGCCTTTTCGTATAAAGTCTGCCACATTCACTTCATCTTCTATTAAAAGAATTTTTTTTGAGCCTGGCATACCTGCAATTATACAACTATTGTATTTATTGTCAATAGCAGAGTGGGAACAACCATTACCCTATCACCTTCGAGTTATAGGCCGTATAAATAAGCACCGCGTTTACTATTATGTAAATAGCCAAAATCACGTTTCCGAAAATGCGGTTGAATTTTTCTGCACCATCTCCATTGCTTTTTTTAATCATGCGCAAGGTGTGCACCGAGGAGGCAATGACCAGAAAAATATAGAACAAGGTTATACCATGCAGCGTATCTACCAGCGTAAAGCTGTTGCTTTCGGGCAGGGCAGAATCAATAATGTACTTATTACCTACCACAGCAAACAAAGAACCCACGCTAAGTGCCAGCCGCGAATCCATATTATCGCTGTGGATATAAAAACACACACAGGCAATAAGAAAAGAAATATACATGCCCAAAAACAATTTAAAGAACAGCTGCCACGAATCGCGGTGCACTACCATAGTAACGCGGTAAACACTGTATACGGCTCTTGGCGACGTGAGATTCGGATCGCCGAAACCGGTTTCGTAGACTTTATTTTCAGTAACAATATTAAAGCTATCCTTTACCCAGTCGGTTAAAAACCATTTGCCGTAATGCTCACCTACCGTATCGGCGGTAAATACCAGTTCATTCGAATCATAGCTTGAGTTTTCGATAGAAAACCGCAACCGCTGTTGGTCGAAAGGAAAATAATTAATTTTCCAGGTGCCCTTCATTACACACTCCAGTTTCATCAGCACATAAATAGTTCCGTCTTCCAAAGTATCGATAGTGGCGTATGATTTTTGAAAAGACTTTGCCATGGGTACTTCCAGGTTGCGCATAAAATCGAACTCGGAGCGCTTGTATTTAAGCCAAAGCCAGAGGTTGACGGAGTATTCTTTATCCCTGAAATCTACATCGTGCACGCTGGTGATGTAGATGCCCACCTTTACAGTATCAGGCGCAACTACTTTAGTGGTATCCTGCGCAAGTGCCGCATTAGTGCAGATTACAAGTAACAAAAACAATAACTTCTTCATGGGGTTGATTTAAAATATGGACAAACAAAAACTGAGCCTGTTTATTTCAACCTGCTATATATCAAAGTATTCATAGTATTTTGCATCAGCTCAAAACAATGGTTACCTACAACATTTTCAGATTATCGCTGCGGCGGTCGGTAGTTTTTATTACCGGCACCGTGTTGTTTGGGTTGGGCATTTGGTGGCTAAACAGCCTGCCCGGGCTATACAATTTCTGGCAGGGGTATGTAATAGATAGCGACATTGGCACTTTTTTTTGCGAATACACCGATATGAGCAAGATAATACGCCAGCCCATCAATACCTTCAGCAATATAGTTTACCTGCTGCCAGGGCTGGCCATTTTGCGCCGCGGCTGGAAAGACCAGGGCCGGCAAGATAGATACAACCTTGTATCGGCTAACCCATTCTATAGCATTACCCTGGGGGGCATTCTGCTTTATATTTTCTGCGCCAGTACATTTTTTCACTCATCGCTTATAGGCTTTGCCAGCAAGCTCGATTTTTCTGCAGTGTATTCCCTTTCGCTATTCCCGCTCATGTATTTCAGCCACCGGGTTTGGCTATTGATAATAGGTGTACCGTCTAATGTAAAGCATACCAAGAGTACCGTTACCGTTATTACTGTGGCATCGGTGTTGTATATACTGCTTACTTTCTTTTTGCCGCACGGTACCGAGAACTATGTGGTGCTAAGTATTATTGTAGTGATAGCCATATTTGGTTTTGTAGTAGAAACGCGCGACCGCGGACGGACTAACCACCGATACCTATTGGTAAGCATAGGCAGCATTGCCATGGCGGTAATGTGGTTTGCTTTTGATATTTATAAAATATTGTGCGTGCCCGATAGCTATATACAACCGCACTCACTTTGGCATTTGTTTGCCGGCATATCGGTGTTTTACTTTTACATGTATATACGGAGTGAGAAGAACAGGATATGATGCTGTATAGTTTCTGTCCGGTCTTAAAATGAAAATAAGCCCGACCGATTTTACTTTTACTTTTTTGGTTCGACCCAAAAAAGGAACAAAAGAATTCAAGGCTTTGTCAATCATTCATCACAAAGAATATCATAGAGCTTTCTTCTGAACCAAAAACCGTTTACTTCGCGCCCTAATCTCAACCCTGAAACCATGTTTCGCTTTATACCAATTGCACTAATTTTTATAATGGCATCGTGCGTATCGCTGCCCAAGAGTTTTCAAACAAAAGACGAAGTAATAGCAGTAGGCCCAGGGCCAGAGGATATGATAGTGGATACCCTAACCGAAGAGCCGCGCATACTTATAAGCTGTAACCAGCGCCGCGATGGAAAAACAGACTACGGCGAAATTGAGGCTTACTACCCTGCTACTGGTGCCAAACGGATACTAAAGCGCATTAACGAACCGGAAGGACTTATTTTTAATCCGCATGGCATTGACCTGGTAAAGCTGAATGCTAAATGGCCATCGCCCACTACCGACCTGGTGCTGCTGGTAGTAAACCACGAGCACACCAAACACATTAACTCTATACTCCGCTACCATGTATTGAAGGATGAACTGGTGTTTATTAATAAAATAGTGGATAGTCTTATTTATTCGCCTAATGCTGTAACGGGTTTTACCGATGGCACTATACTGGTAAGTAACGACCTGAAAAAACAACGCAGCGTAAGTGAGCTGATATTTAAAGTAAGAAAGGCACAGGTGGTATACTGGGATGGTAAAAAGTGCAGTTTAGCCAGCGATGAAAAATTTTGCTACACCAATGGCATTACCATCAAAGACAATAAAAAAGTATACCTGGCCAGCACTATGCAAAACAAGGTATGGCAGTTTGATTTTGATAACGGCCGCTTGATAAACAAACAAGTAGTAGGTAAAGTGTATGGGGCCGATAACATACGCTTTGATGGTAACGACCTGCTGGTGCCGGGGCACCTTCGGTTTCTTAAGTTTATTAAGCACGTAAAAGATTCTGCCCACTACTCTCCTACCACGGTTTACCGTATTAATCCGGCTACTAAAAAAACTACGGTGGAATATTACGACAGCGGCGAACAACTAAGCGCCGGCTCTACTGCGCTGATGTATGGCAATGCGCTGTATGTAAGCGGTATTTTTGATGGAAAGATGGTTAGGAAAAGATTGACTAAATGACAGATTTACGGATTTACAGTTAAGCAGTTATTATACTGTCATTAAGCTTGAAAAAATGACAGGCATTTAACATGTGGCACAAGCCTTGACAAATAAGCAAAAAACGAAAAAAATATAGCATGGAAAAAGGTAACATTTCAGTTTCGACGGAGAACATTTTCCCTATCATCAAAAAGTTTCTTTACAGTGAGCAG
The DNA here is from genome assembly GCA_035299425.1 of Chitinophagales bacterium. Taxonomy (GTDB): domain Bacteria; phylum Bacteroidota; class Bacteroidia; order Chitinophagales; family LD1; genus Bog-950. The sequence continues at coordinate 45,841 of DATGWP010000043.1, forward strand.
GATATTTTTCTGCGTGAGTTAGTGAGCAATGCCGTAGACGCAACCACCAAGTTGCAAAAGCTGGCCAAAATGGGCGAGGTACAAGGTGAGGTAGGCGAATTGTATATAGAAGTACTACTTGATAAAGAAGCCAAAACCCTTACCATCCGCGACCGCGGTATTGGTATGACCGCCGAAGAAGTAAAAAAGTATATAAACACCATAGCACTTTCAAGCGCCGAGGAGTTTATTAAGAAGTTTGAAAGTAGCGATAAGGCAGGCATTATCGGGCATTTTGGCCTTGGTTTTTATTCTGCCTTTATGGTAGCCGACACGGTAGAAATTTTTACCAAAAGTTATAAGCCTGAGCCAGCCGCGCACTGGACCTGCACCGGCAGCACTGAGTTTGAATTACAGGCCACAGAAAAAACCGACCGTGGTACAGATATAGTGTTGCACATAAACGATGAGTCGAAAGATTACCTGGAAGAATATAAGATAAAGGAAATACTGGAGAAGTATTGTAAGTTCTTACCTATTAATATCCGCTTTGGAACCGAAGAAGTAGAAACTGAGGAGAAAGATGCAGAAGGCAAGCCTGTAATGCAAACGGCGCCACGGGTCATTAACAATACCACTCCGGCGTATATCAAAGCACCAGCCGAACTAAAGGATGAAGACTATACCAAATTCTACAATGAGCTTTATCCGTTCAGCGAGCCGCCTCTTTTCTGGATACACATCAACACCGATTATCCGTTTAACCTGAAGGGTATATTGTATTTCCCTAAATATAAACCGAACACAGATCTAAATCGCAACAAGGTTCACTTGTATAGCAACCAGGTGTTTGTTACCGATGCTGTAGAGCAGATAGTGCCTGAGTTTTTGACGCTACTACAGGGCGTAATTGACTCACCGGATATCCCTTTGAATGTATCGCGCAGTTACCTGCAGGGCGACCCTAACGTAAAGAAAATATCGACCCATATAGTAAAGAAAGTGGCCGATAAGTTGCTTGAAATATTTAATAATGACAGGCCATCGTTTGAGCAAAAGTGGGAGAGCCTGGCACTCTTTGTTAAGTATGGTATGCTTAGCGATGATAAATTTTATAACACTGCGCAAAAGTTTTGCCTGTATAAAACCACCGAAAACAAGAGCTACACCTTTGATGAACTGAAGGAACACACGCAAGCACTACAAAAGGACAAAAACAGCAAGCTGGTGCAGTTGTATAGCACCGACCCCGAGATACAACATACCTACATTCACAACGCACAGAAATACGGTTATGAGGTCCTTCATCTGGATTCGTACATAGACCAGCACTTTATACAGTTTTTAGAAAGCAAACACAGTGATGTAACGTTTAAGCGTGTAGATGCAGATACATTGAATAAGCTGATTGAGAAAGACGAAGAGGCTGCATCGGTGTTGAGTAAAGAACAGGAAGAAAAGCTGAAGGAATTATTTACCGGAATAATAGATAACAAAAATGCGCAGGTGGAATTGAAACCATTGGCGCCTGCAGAAGTACCTGTGCAGATTACCCGGAGCGAATTTATGCGCCGCATGAGCGACATGAGCCGCACCGGAGGCAGCCAGTTTGCCTTTATGGGTCAAATGCCTGACCAGATGAGTGTGGTGGTAAACAGTAACCACCCATCGGTAAAAAGAATACTGGATGAGAACAACACCGGCCATGCCCGCCAGTTATATGACCTGGCGCTGCTGGCGCAAGGTATGCTTAAAGGAAAAGCACTGACCGAGTTCATACACCGCAGCGTAGATGAGCTGAGCAAGTAATTGACTAATGATTATTGGTGATTGTTCATTGAACAGCCCTGTTACATTATAATGTAGCGGGGCTGTTTGCTTAGGTAGCCAAGCGGATTAACTAACCTCTTAAAACACACTTATAACACCGGTTTAATACTACTTAAACGGATTGCGAATAGTATATTCCTTAGGTTTCAAATTTGCCGTGTAGTTCTTTACAAACAAGTAGTTAAACACCGGATTAAAGTACTTTACATAGCCATACATAGCCGAAGGCACAGCGCCAATGGTACTTTTAATTTCGGGAGCCGTGCGGCCAAAATGAAGGGTTTCTACCCTGCTATCGATGCCTGCCTTAAGCATATCGTACATCATGTGCTGGTACATGTGTATAGGCTTGCACTGCTCATGGTCCATACCGGTGTAGTGCACCTCCATACGTTTGCCAAAACAAAAAGAAGATATAAAGCCAATCATTTTCCCTTCTCTGAAATAACCATACAGGTTATAGTTATCGGGCAGCTGTTCTTTTTGGGTACGGAAAAACTCCTTATTCAATTCGGCCAGCTTAAA
>DATGWP010000044.1:0-6850 GCA_035299425.1 Chitinophagales bacterium
ACCTGCTTGCGGAAGGCAGAATCATTCTCGGTAGGCATAGTGCGCTCGCGGGCGTACCGGTGCGTTGGGTTAAAGCCTATGCGTGTTAAACCCATAGGGCGGTAAAAGTTTTTGTAAACAAAGCTATCCAGCTTTTCGCCCGATACTTTCTCCACTATCTTTTGTAGTATATAAAAGTCGTTGTCGCTGTACACATACTTAGGATGGTCCTCAACCGGTGAGTGGTTAATAATGCTCCACATGGTATCGGGATAATCGCGGCGCATGAAAAGCGAATCGGCCACCTGAACCGGGTATTGGGCGTCGGCCACTTTGCGGTAGTAGTTACTGTAAACTGTGCTATCTACGGTGGCCTTATAGAACATAAAGAAGGCCTTTAAGCCAGCCTGGTGTGTAAGCACATCGCGCAGTTTAAGATGCTTAATGGTAGCATCTTTAGGCAGGTGCAGGTAATCGCCTACAGTTTTATCCAGGCTTATTTTTTTCTGCTCGTATAACTTCATTACGGCTATAGTGGTAGCAGCCACTTTGGTAATAGAAGCTATGTCATACAATTCCGCCGGTTTTACTCGTTCCTCACTTTCGTAAATTTTGGTGCCATAGCATTTGTTCCATATCACCTTACCGTCTTTAACTACCAGCAATTGACAACCCGGGAATGCCTTGCCGGCTATGCCCTTGCGGATAATTTCATCCATACCCTGCAAAGCTTCGCTGCGCAGTCCAACTTCTTCGGGGCTGCTTAGCTTTAACCGGTAGATAGTATCGGATATAAATCCGGTGCCTGCGGCAAGCGTAGGCGTGGCAGTAACCGGTAAGCGGCCCGAAATTTTTTCGGCGCCAAACAGCGCGTTGGCGGCGGCCAGGTTAGTTACATCGTTGTCTTCATACACCTGCAGCAGCCACGGTATGTATTCAAAATTCTTTAAGGCATACGGGTTGCCAAACACACACACCACTACTTTGGTACGGCCCGAAAGTGAATCAACAAACTTGCGGGTCTCTTCGGTTATGTTGTAATTTTTAGAAGCAGCACGCACCATGGCGTGTATATCTACAATCACCACATCGTATTTAGATAGGGTATCGAAAAAGCTGTAAAACGATTTATCGCTATGCTCCTGGCTTTGATTGAAAAAATCAATCTCGGCGAAATTGTTGATGTGGCGCTGAAACTGCGAAGCACCTGTGTTGCCTACCGAAAGCGATGCTACTTTTTTGAAGTTCCAATCTTTAAACGGCAGCATGTTGTTCTGGTTGGCGGCCAGTGTAATAGCCTGCTCATACAATTGCTGGCGCAGCATTTTGCCTTTGGTGTTATTTAAGTCGCTGCGCAGGTTATCAAGGTTTACATGCTGTGGCTTATTAAGCCCTAGTTTATATTTATAGGCCAATACTTTTTTAACCCGTGCCTCTAATTCACCTGCAGATACCACCCCACTATCTACTGCCATTTTAATTTTGGCAATACCCTTGCCGGCATCTTCGCTAAACACCAGTATATCGCAACCGGCCATAAACGCCATGCTGTCTACCATACCCGGTTTATAAAACTTGCTTACCCCGCGCATGTTCAGCGCATCGCTAAACACAAGCCCATCAAAACCCAGCGAATCGCGCAGCCAACCGGTAGCTATTTTGCGCGATATAGACGCCACCGAACCGGTATCGGGGTCCAGCGCAGGAACATTTAAGTGTGCCACCATAGCACTGCCCACAGCATTGCCAAACAAAATTTTGAAAGGGTAAAACTCCAGCGAATCGAAGGCGCCAGCCGATTTGGTAATAACCGGCAGGTCGTAGTGCGAATCCATACTTACATCGCCATGGCCGGGAAAATGTTTGGCGCAGGCCAGCACACCTTCATCCTGCATACCGGTAGCATATTCCATTCCTTTTAATGCAACTTTATATTTGTCTTCGCCAAAACTGCGGTCGTTGATGACCGGGTTATTGGGGTTGTTGTTTACATCTACATCGGGCGCAAAATTGATGTTGATACCCATGCGCCTGCACTCGCGGCCTATCTCGCGGCCCATCTCGTAAATCAGTTCATTATTAGCCACAGCCCCCAGCGCAATCTGGTGCGGAAAGGAGATAGTAGAATCTAACCGCATAGCCAGGCCCCATTCGCCATCTATCGCAATAAAGCTTTGCACTTTGCTCGAGTCGTTGATGCGGTTAGTCCACTCGGCCTGCGGCTCGGGCAGACCTTTGAAAAATATAACCCCACCTGCCTTGCCCTGTTTCATATAACTAAGCACCGAATCCATATTGTAATTCGGCCCATTGGTATAGGCAGCCAGCATAAAAAACTGGCCTATTCTTTCTTCGGGTGTAAGCTGATTATATACTGAGTCTACCCACTTATTGCAGGCTATATCTTTTTTCCAGTTCCTAAAATCGGGGTTCTGCGAAAAGGTGAACAGAGAGCATAGAACACAAAACACAGAAATACAAATGCGAAGCATTACACTTCGTATTTCAAACTTCGTATTTCTTACTCGTATTTGCATTGGTGCGAATGAACGAAACATTTACTGTGCCGCGCTCTATTGCTTTAACGACTTTTCTACTCTTTTATGTTGATTGAAAAGCCCGTGCGTTGGTTTTTAAATTCTTTTGGCTGGTTATGCCGATTGAGCAATGCTTAACCCCGGCAGCGGCGCAGCATCGTACTCACCTACCTTGGTAAGGTCCATAGCTATGCGCCCCTCTTCGTTAACCGAGAATGGCTTGCGGAATTTTGCGCCGAAAACAAACTGGTCGGCTATAAACGAATGACGACTGTATATGGTTTGCGAAAACACATCATCGAAACCCTTTAGCAATACAAAAATTTCGAAATCCAGTTTCTTAATTTCTTCCAGTGTTTTGCCATACAAGGCGCTCTCTTCATCTATAGGGTGATTGATAACCCAGCTGGTTGGGAACATGGCAATTTTATCGTACTCCAGTTTGCATTGCTGAAACCTGCGGATGGGCCTGCCGTTATCGTCTTCGTCCATCCAGCTGATGTTTACCCGCGCCTCCATCTCCATCAGGGTAGTTTCTACACCGTTGGCTACCATAAACTGCATACCGGTAATTCCTTTGTAGGGCGCTATAATAACATTGGCGCTGTACTTAATACGCGAAACCGGCTTGCTGAACCGGCCATAGAGCGAACCGGTAGCCACTGCAAACATCATTAACCCCAGAAAGGCCTCGATGGCAGCCGTGGCGCTGGCAATTTTACCAACAGGGTGCAGGCCGCCGTAACCTACGGTAGTAAAGGTCTGGCAGCTAAAAAAGAAACAGCTCATAAATTTGTCCCACTCGCTGGTGCCCACTATGCCGCTCAGGTTTTCAGAGCCCATCCAGTAGTAGATGCTGCCAAACACAATGTTATCTACAATGTAAAAACTCACTATAGCCATCCAGTAGTGTTTCCAGCTGGTGGTAATAAGCCAGCGGTAAAGCAGAAAATCGGTGAATTTGTTGCTGTTTACGCGGTCTATATTATAAGTGCCGTCGGCATTTACGGTGCGTTGGCGGCCTTTTTGAGAGCCCAGGCCTATATCCTCACCCGCCTTCATGCGGTCTATGGCGTTTCGTATTTTGCTCATATCAGGTTGATTGTGGCTACGAATTACACTAATTTATACAAATGATAAACATTGTATGTTATTAATGTTTGAAATTAGCGTTTTGCTTTCGCAATAATTCTTGTTCTTCGTATTCAGAACACATGAAACCAGAGTATAAAATAGCAGAGGCGGTAAAAGCCATCGGAGGGAAGTTGTTATCCAAAAATAAGAAGGATTTGAGCTTTAGCGAATTGTTGATTGATTCGCGCAGAGTGATTCATCCGGGCCAAACCTTATTTTTTGCCTTAACGGGCCAAAAACTCGACGGCCACAATTATATAGAAGAGCTTTATAAAAAAGGCGTACGCAGTTTTGTTGTAACCAAAGAGCAGGACACAGAAGCATATCCCGATGCTAATTTTATACTGGTAAAAGATACCATACTGGCTTTGCAAAAGCTGGCAGGTTTCCATAAAAGTAAGTTTACGCTACCAACTATAGCAATTACCGGCAGCAATGGTAAAACGGTAGTGAAAGAATGGCTGTATCAACTGCTGCATGAAGATTATAACATAGTACGCAACCCCAAAAGCTATAACTCGCAAATAGGCGTGCCGCTATCGCTATGGCTTATAAACGAAGAGAATAATCTCGCCATTTTTGAAGCCGGTATATCCGAGCCCGGCGAAATGCAAAAGCTGGAAAAAATAATTGCACCCAACATAGGTGTGTTTACCAATATAGGCGAGGCACATAGCGAAGGTTTTTTGAACATACGCCACAAAACCAAAGAGAAGCTAACCCTGTTTGTAAAATGCGATGTACTTATCTATTGCAAAGATTACCCGGATATTAACCAAAGCCTGGGAGAGATAAATGCCCTGCGCGGAACCAATGCACCGGTAATGAGCTGGAGTATGAGCAACGAGGCCGATGTGCAGGTTACCAGCGTAATGCAAAAAGATAACCACTCGTTTATACATTGTATTTACCGCGGCAAAGAACTTGATTTTGAGATACCCTTTGCCGATAAAGCCAGTGTAGAAAACGCCATTCACTGCGCCTGTGTAATGCTATACCTGGGTAAAGATTTTGACACCATCCGTGTCAGGATGAAGAACCTGGCCGGTATACGCATGAGGCTGGAGATGCGCGATGCTATTAATAACTGTTCGCTTATAAACGATACGTATAACTCCGACATAGGCTCGCTGAAAATAGCTATCGACTTTTTAAAGCAACAGAACCAGCATCCGAAGAAAACAGTAATACTGAGCGATATACTGCAAAGCGGGCGGGGCGAAATTGATTTGTATACCGAAGTAGCAGCCCTGATTGAGGAGAACAAAGTGAACAGGCTGATAGGTATTGGCACAGCTATTAACCGCCAGAAAAAGCTTTTCGAAAAAAACGAAAGCCTGCAGTTTGAATCGTACGAAAGCACCGAGGATTTTTTAAAACATCTCGACTCGTCGCGGTTTAGCAATGAAGTTATACTGCTAAAGGGTGCCCGCAAATTCAGGTTTGAAGTTATCGGCAAGTTTTTGGAAAAGAAAGCCCATGAAACAGTGCTTGAAATAAACCTGAATGCGCTTACCCATAATTTAAAAGCCTATCAAAGCCTGCTGAACCCCGATACCAAAATAATGGCTATGGTAAAGGCCTTTAGCTACGGTAGCGGAAGCTTTGAAATTGCCAACACATTGCAGTTTAGCCGCGTAGATTACCTGGCTGTAGCCTATGCCGATGAGGGCGTAGAGCTGCGCAAAAATGGTATTACCCTGCCTGTAATGGTAATGAACCCGGAGCAGCGCAGTTTTGATGTGATGATACAGTATAACCTGGAGCCCGAAATTTATTCGCTGAGCTTGCTCGATAGGTTTGCCGATGTGCTGGCACTGCTGCATAAGGGCGATGATAAACGCTACAAAATACACCTGGAACTAGAAACGGGAATGAACCGCCTGGGCTTTAATAAAGATGAAATACCCGAGCTGATAGCGCGGATACAATCAAACCCGCAGTTGCAGGTAGCTTCGGTGTTTTCGCATCTGGCTGCCAGCGAAGACAAAGCTTATGATGAGTTTACCAAAGAGCAGATAAAGAACTTTGACACCATGAGCAAAATGGTGTGCGATGCCTTCGATTATAAAATCATTCGCCACATACTAAACAGCAACGGTATTACCCGCCACACCAAGGCACAGTTTGATATGGTACGGCTGGGCATTGGGTTATACGGTATAGACTCATCGCAAAAGGTAGAAGGCAAGCTGATGACTGTTTCTACTCTAAAAACTACTATATCGCAAATAAAGAAAGTGAAGAAAGGCGATACGGTAGGATACGGCCGGGTAGGTAAAGTAGCTAAGGATAAAACTATAGCCACCGTAGGTATAGGCTATGCCGATGGGTTGAGCCGTAAACTAAGCAACAAAGTAGGACGTATGCTTGTTAATGGCAAACTGGTGCCTGTAATTGGCAATGTGTGCATGGATATGACCATGCTGGACATTACAGGCGTAGATGCAAAAGAGGGAGATGAGGTAATTGTGTTTGGCGATAACCCAAGTGTAGAAGAAGTAGCCCTGGCTGCCGAAACTATACCCTACGAAATACTTACGGGTATATCGGCCCGCGTAAAAAGGGTTTATTTTCAGGAGTAGTTTGCTATGCTGGCATACCTCTTTAGGCAGATTAGTTAATTCCTTAAAGGCCATCATATTATCCCCAATAGTCTGTATCTTTCGCCCCTCTAAAAAATCGTCATGAAAAAAATAATCCACTTAGCTATAGCCTTATTGGTTATACAATTCTCTATGGGGCAAGCCCCGCAAAAACTTAACTACCAAACGGTAGTGCGCAATACCAACGGTACCGTGGTGGCAAGCCAGGATGTTAGCATTCGCTTCTCTATCCGCGACCTTAGCAGTACCGGCTCGGTACTATACCGCGAAACACAATTGCTCACCACCAATCAGTTTGGTTTGCTTACTGCCAAAATTGGCGAAGGAACAGTGGTTGCCGGCAGCATGCTTACTGTTAACTGGGGTACCGGCGATAAATATTTACAAGTAGAAATTGACCTGGCAGGCGGCAACAACTTTACCAGCATGGGCGCCGACCAATTATTGAGCGTTCCGTATGCTTTATATGCAGGCAACAGCGCACCGGGCCAGCAAGGCCCTACCGGCCCAACAGGCCCTGCCGGCTTAGCCGGCAATAACGGTACACCTGGCCAGAACGGAGCTACCGGCCCAACCGGCCCTGCTGGTGTAGGT
>DATGWP010000045.1:0-14623 GCA_035299425.1 Chitinophagales bacterium
CAATTAACTGCTCGGCTTCGCGCACGAGTTCATCCATGTTTACAATCTGTTCTAAAGGCGCTTTCATAGGGTCTAGAGGGTTCGGGTTAGCCTGATTAATAAATGCAATACACGCTCTCTCTTCAGCATAAGCAGGCTAACCGATATTACGCTCTCCTTTAACAAAAAGTTACCGGTTTGTATATTGCAAAACCCTGCAAATGAGCCTGTAACCCTTGTATATATAGTGTATTAGATATTTTACAAAAAGGGTGTTGTTAGGAACAGCACTACTATATCTAACCATGGCGTGGCATTGCTTAAGCTAAAGGCATAAAAAAAGGGCAATAATTTTTGTTATTGCCCTTAAGTGTTTCCAAAATATAGGTTACAGTCGCGTATCTGGCTCCTGTATTTCAGTATCTTCTTCTTCTTCCTCCTCTAAACTAAGTTCAGCATCTTCCTGCTCAGGGTCTTGCTGCTCCTGTTCTTGTTGTTGCTTATCGCGTTGAGGTGTTTTACCATCTTGTGGTTTGTCGGTGCCCGGCTGTTGTTGCTGGCCCGGCTTGTTTTTTTCTTCTGCCATTGTGTTTAAGTTTTATAGTTTGAAATAATGGTTAGATGTATCTCCTGCCCGGGTCAGCGGGCTGCTTTATCATCTGCAATCAGCCATACATCTACTGCTTATAGTCTAAATACTATGCCAACAGGGTTTGTATAGCTACCGGTGCTATAACCTGGGCAACGAATAGCCCATTCGCCTTTAATTGTGGTGGGATATAAAATTAGCTGGGCAACTAAATGCCGAAGCTGTTAAAGATGTTATCGGCTTATTAGCAACTTCTGTGTAGATACTATACCGTCCTTATATACAGCAACAAAATAAAGCCCATCGGGCAGCGCCTCAGTGGATAGTTGTGTATTGCCAGTAGTGAGTATGGTTTCAGCTATCCTTCTGCCGGTGATGTCGGTAATGGTGAGGGTGCTGGCAGCATTATTTACATCCATTGAAACAAATATGGAATTAGATGCAGGATTAGGAAACACCGAAAACGGACAACATTCATGATTAAATTGTAATACAGAACTTATTACTTCACAACCATTACTATTACCGATATCGCAAAAAGGCATAGAATTTAAGGCAGGAGAACTATTGGTAACGTTACCCAAATTCGGTATACACGAAATACTTGTATTGTTATAATAGAGATTAACTATCGTAGTAAGTCTGGGCAAACATTTCAAGTCAGGATTTGAAGAGAAAGAACAATAGGTTAAAGAATCTGGCAAGTCTGGAGCGCTGGCCAGTTGGTTGTTGTCACAAAGTAAGTGTGTTACAGAATTTGGTATGATTGGTAAAGATATAAGTTGATTTCTGCTACAATCTAAAACAAGCAGCCCGGCCGGTAGTGGAGGCAAAGTAACTAACTGACCAATTGCACATATTAGTGAGGTTAAATGTGGAGGTAGTGCTGGCAATATTGAAAGAGAGTGTAAACCTGCGCAAGTAAGACTTTTAAGATTGTCAAAGTAGCTAATACCACTAAGATTTTGAATACCGTAATTGCTACAGTCGAGATGTGTTTGATTTACTACTTGAGAACAAGTCGTATCCATTTGCCAGCCATTGGCATTATTCCCAATCATGCACTGAGCATATCCTTGCGAGTTGAGCCACATACCAAAATTAGTATCTGCTATGGCTACATATTGCGCGTTGCTAATACTAAAACAAAAACAATAAAACAGGGCGGCGATAAATTTACGCATAAGCTATTTTTGAATAATCAACTTTTGCGTTGCCCTTTGCGAACCAATACTAACCGTAGCAAGATAAAGCCCCTCTGGCAGCGCTTCAGTTGATAGTTTTATGTTGCTGCTGGTCAGTTTGGCTTCGGCTACTCTCCTGCCGGTGAGGTCGGTGATGGTGAGGGTGGAGCCAATAAAACTATCGTCGATTGCAATTATTACATAGTTGGAAGTTGGATTTGGAGCAATTTGGAAAACATGGGCCTTATCGGTCACTTCATTAACAGCTGTGAGTTGTGGACAGACAGAGGAACTAGAAGGATAAAGCGTTTGACCACATACACTAAAGCAGGTAAGGCTTCCTTGTACTACACCATACTGTTGAGGGCCACTTACCTGATCTATTAATCGCGTTACCGGCACTATTCCACAAGAATTTCCTATTCCCTCCAGCATACCAAGCCCATTGCCGGTGCAGCGCCATCTGGTTCTTGCAATTCCAGCTACATTAATAACATCTATCACAATCCAACCATTATACCCACAAGGAGAACCGTTATATAGGTTAAAGTTGGCAAACTGATATGAAGTACCAGAGTTTGTATCAGATACAAAAACGGCGCATTTATTTATGCTATCATTATAAAAATAACCAATTAAAGAATCGGATGTAAAGTGGTTGGTAATGCTGTTTTCAATTTTGCAGTATAGCTCTACATACGTCTTACCATTTTTATACACTTTGCTACCGGTACTAATTTGTTCTGTAACCCATCCGAATGGCTCTACTCCCGGATTTGGTGAGCCATACATTCTTCGTGTCCAAACAGCACACTCCTCGGGTATTGGGGTATAATGCATTAAGCTGCTTCCATTTAACATGTAATACGGCGTACCGGTTCTTAATGAATCACTGGCATAATAAATCAATTCAGTATTGTGGTGAGTCCATCCGGTACCATCCTGGGCAATGCGCGATGTTGAATTCATAGTTAATCCGAGGCCCTCAGTAAACCTGTATCCCTCACCAGACTCAAAACAATTAACATTCACGGTATTTGATTGCCGGCCTGTATAGGTAGTAGTATCAAATGAATAAGATTGAGAACAAGGCGAACCAATACTACTTATTGCGGTGCTATCCAGGTCAGTTACCGTATCCCATTTTGCGACAACACCATTTATGTCTTCGTACCCAAGAAAAAGGGTATCTAAATTGCCGCCATATATTTTTTGCTGTAACACGTAACGGGAAAAGCCAAAACCAGAAATACCAAAATCGTCATCATTAAAAGATCCCTTATAATCAAAAGTATCACCCACATTAAAGTTATATACCTGCTTGCGTGTAAGGGTATCGTTGGCAAACGAGGCGGTTGCCAACAAAAGAATACCGGCAAGTAGGAATAGATTTTTCTTCATACTATTTAGTTATAATCAATTTTCGAGTAGAACCATTGGAACCGCTACTTACTGTCACAAAATAAAGTCCATCAGGCAGCACCTCAGTTGATAGCTGTGTGTTGCTGCTTGTCAGTTTGGTTTCAGCTATCCTCCTGCCGGTAATGTCAGTAATAGTGAGGGTGCAATTGATATAAGATTCGATTACAGAGATAGAAACGGAGCTATTTGCGGGGTTAGGATTTAACTTAAATACAACTTCCTCGTTGCGTATATCATTAATACCGCTAATAATTGCGCAGGCAGTGCTTGAAAAAGAAGGATAAATCTGACTGCCGCTATTATCAAAACAGATTAAATCCTGCCCGCCAGCCCCCATCCAATAATGGTTAAATGCAGGATAAAGTAAACCATTAATGCTTCCTATTCCTTCAATCCATTGATTTCCTTGCCTCCAAACATTTGATGACGAATCATAAAGTTCAAGATACAACCTGCGGTAGTCTCTTTCGGAATAAAAAGTGTCAACCTGTGAAACCCGAATCCGGGATACTATAATGGGTGGATTCAGTAATGCTTCTGGTGAAATTGTATCCCCAACTATTAGGTTAAAATCATACAACAGCTTTTCAATACTGTCATTAACTGGAAGAAAATAAACACGTTTTAAAGCTGTATCCTGCCTAATAAATCCTGCGATGGCCGGTTCATAATATTGACTAAACACAGTGAATTCCAGATCACAGTCCTGATAAAAAAAATACCCATTCTTTATTAGGTTAAAATATTTGATGGAGTTAATTGTAGTATCGCTTTCAAACCAAAAGCGAGAAGTGCCAATTGATGCCATGCCACTTGTTCCACCTCCCCAGTCACAGAAATAATCACGGTCAGTCCAGCTAACATTCGCTGTGGGAAATGATATGTAGTCCTGAGAGAAAGCCAGGGCATGCGTAGTAAACAGGAAGATAAAGACAGTTAGTCTGTTCATATTATTACATCATTTAGCAACCACTAACTTTTGCGTTGCCCTTAGCGAACCACTACTAATCGTTACAAAATAAAGCCCATCAGGCAGCACCTCAGTTGATAGCTGTGTGTTGCTGCTTGTCAGTTTGGTTTCGGCTACCCTCCTCCCGGTGAGGTCGGTGATGGTGAGGATGGAGCCAATAAAACTATCGTCGATTGCGATTATTACATAGTTGGAAGTTGGATTTGGAGCAATCTGGTAAGCCTGTGGCATTTTCGGCAATTCATTAACAGCTGTTATCTGCGGACAGAGCGTGGTATCTGATGGATAGATAGTTTGACCACATACGCTGAAACACCTTAATATGCCATATCGCAAATAAGGATCATCCCCGTTAGGAGGACTCTGCCAAACAGATTTTATTTTCACAAAACCATAAAGCCCCCCAATGCCTTCTGCGTAAGAATTTTCGAAGGCTTCCCACACAGTAATCGTATCCTCATTTAATCGTTGTCTTTTAACGGTAATCTGAGCACCATTAATGGTACTACCAGTTAGCATATTGAAATCATATAAAATATTTTCAGCGCCGTTTAAATTCCTAAACCAAACTTTCCTTCCCGTGGTATCATTTCTAAAATATCCAATTAAAGAGTCAACATGATTATCATTATTCAAATCAAAACCAGTGTAAATCAACTCGACATAAGCATGACCATTTAAGGCTAGTTTATTTCTTGTAACTATTTTCTCCTCCACCCAGAGAACGTTAGGGACAGGATATGTATAAGGTTTGTGAATGTTCGATATCCATGTTGCACACTCTTCTGGTATTGGTGTGTAATGCAACAAATCTACACCACTAAGTATAGTATAAGGCACCCCATAAATTTCTCCGCCTTTGTTATAGTAAATAAGCTCCTGCCCATAATTGAAATAGTTACCAAATCCATCGCCATGGCCAATATTAGATATTACCAACCCTAACCCCTCAACAAAGGAGCTATCACCCTCGCAAAAAAGTTCAAAATATCTATTTAATGTCCGGCCATTAAACATAGAATTTGCTTCTACGAAAATGGTTTTGGGACAATCCGTGGAAGTAGCCAAAATAATAATGCTATCTAAATCGCAAATGACCATGCTATCTAACACTACATAGCCATTACCATGAATGATTCTTTTCTTTACAAACAGAGTATCCAGTTGCGCTGAGAAAGTAATGCCCTCTATAATTTCCCGACGAAAGCTAAATGTATTAATCTCATTTGAAGGAATCGTGTTTACATAGCTACTTCGATAATCAAAAGTATCCCCCACACTAAAATTATAAATCTGCCGGCGCGTAAGGGTGTCATTGGCAAACAAGCCCGCTCCAATCAAGGCAGAATATATTATTACGAGTAAAAGCTTTTTCATAAGCCAGGGATGTATAGTCAAATTTAATCATCTATTTGCAATAAGCGAAGGTTATTGCAGAAACGCAAAAAATGACAAAACCATGACAATTTCCCCAAACGCAAAAATCCCCTCTCGTTTTTAAACGAGAAGGGATTTTGTATTTACTTCGATCTTCCGACTTCCGTCTTCGGACTTGTTATTACATCATGCCGCCCATGCCGCCTGGCATACCGCCGCCCATGCCGCTCATATCGGGCATGCCGCCTTTCTCAGCTGGCTTGTCAGTAATTACCACTTCGGTAGTTAACAACATGCTGGCGATAGACGCTGCGTTTTCAAGTGCAATACGGGTAACCTTAGTAGGGTCAATAACACCTGCTTTCTTCAGGTTCTCGTATACATCGGTGCGGGCATTGTAACCAAAGTCATCTTTGCCTTCGCGAACCTTCTGTACCACGATAGAACCTTCTAAACCGCTGTTAAGCACAATTTGACGAAGAGGCTCTTCGATAGCGCGGCGAACAATGGCTATACCGGTTGTTTCGTCATCGTTATCGCCTTTCAGCTTCTCAAGGCCGCTTTGTGCGCGGATGTAAGCTACACCACCACCAGCTACTATACCTTCTTCTACCGCTGCGCGTGTTGCATGTAATGCATCATCCACACGGTCTTTCTTTTCTTTCATTTCAACTTCAGTTGGAGCACCGATATAAAGAACGGCTACACCACCCGATAACTTAGCTAAACGCTCTTGCAGTTTTTCGCGGTCGTAATCAGAAGTTGTTTTTTCAATTTGTGCCTTTATTTCAGCTATACGGGCTACTATTTGTTCTTTTTCGCCTTTACCGTTTACAAGGGTAGTGTTATCCTTGTCTATCACCGCTTTCTCTACCTGGCCTAAGTAAGATAAATCAGCGTTCTCCAATTTGTAACCCATTTCTTCGCTGATAGCTATACCACCGGTAAGGATGGCTATATCTTTCAGCATTTCTTTACGACGGTCGCCAAAGCCAGGAGCCTTAACAGCAGCCACCTTAATAGTACCACGCAGCTTGTTTACCACCAGGGTAGCCAATGCTTCGCCGTCTACTTCTTCGGCTATAATCAACAACGGACGGCCAGCCTGAGCGGTTTTCTCAAGTATTGGCAACAACTCGCGCATGTTGCTTATCTTCTTATCGTATATCAATACAAACGCACCTTCCAGTTCTGCTTCCATGTTTTCGGCATTGGTAACAAAGTATGGAGAAAGGTAACCGCGGTCAAACTGCATACCTTCTACAGTCTTCACTTCAGTTTCAGTACCTTTAGCTTCTTCTACAGTAATTACACCTTCGGTGCCTACTTTCTTCATAGCATCAGCTATCATTTTGCCAATCTCGTTATCGTTATTAGCCGATATTGAAGCTACTTGTTCTATCTTACCGAAATCTTTACCTACGCTCTCGCTTTGTTTTTGCAGGTTCGTTACAATAGCCTTTACAGCCTTGTCTATACCACGCTTAAGGTCCATAGGGTTAGCGCCGCTGGCAAGGGCCTTTAAGCCCGGGCCTACAATAGCTTGTGCCAGTACAGTAGCGGTAGTAGTACCATCACCAGCCTGGTCGGCAGTCTTAGATGCTACCTCTTTAGTCATTTGGGCACCCATATTTTCAATTGGGTCTTCCAGTTCAATTTCTTTAGCTACCGATACACCGTCTTTAGTAATAGATGGGGCACCGAATTTTTTGTCAATAATTACGTTACGGCCCTTAGGTCCTAAGGTAACTTTTACAGCGTTAGCCAGTTTGTCTACACCGCTCTTCAGCTTATCGCGTGCATCCTTTTCGAATAGAATTAATTTTGCCATTGTATTCTTGTTTTTGGATTTTGTTTTTAATAATTGTTTGTATTAGTCTAAATACTTAATACTACTTACCTGCTACTACTTATAGAATTGCAAAAATGTCTGACTCGCGCATAATAAGGTAATCTACGCCGTCTACAGTCAACTCAGTACCTGAGTATTTACCATAAAGGATAGTGTCGCCTACTTTTACAGTAGTTGGTTCGTCTTTTTTGCCGGGGCCTGCTGCTACAACTGTACCGCGTTGTGGTTTCTCCTTAGCCGAATCGGGTATAATAATACCGCCGGCTGTTTTTGTTTCTGCTTCTGCTGCTTTTACCAGAACTCTATCTGCCAGGGGCTGGATAGATACTTTGTCTTTAGTTGCCATAGTTGTAATACTTGTATTAGTTTAGTTAATTGATTGCGCGGCGAATGTAACAGACTTTGTGCCATTCGAAAATTTTGCCTTTTTTGGCAGAAAAGGCGGGAAAACCTGACAGAACAGGTGAAAAAATTTCAGTTTCGGACACTGATATAGGACAAAGGAGAACATGCAAAAATGGTAGCACCAGAAGCCACTAATACTGAGAGCAAACACTTTTGTTAGAAAATAGGAGGTACCAGATAGCGATTTTGAAAAAGTGGCACCTCCCCTACCTTGCAATATTTTGACTATCAACATAATACAAAGACCTACTGGTACCACCGTACCCCATTTTGCTGGTACCTCCCTAAATATAATTTTACCAAAAATGGCTAATGGCATTACGGGTTTTGGTAATGCTATACGCCAGCGGCACCTCATCCGCATTCGGCGCTATGTGCCCCACCCCTCTGTCTGTCGGCCTCTCCCCTCTCCACACGTGGCGAGGGGAGACCGATAAAATAAAACTTAGTATACTCTGTAGCTTAATACTACTCTGCTTTATATTCTTTTACAAAGGCTCCTTTAGGGTCGTAGTAGGGCAGATCTTTAAAATACTTGCCAGCCACCGATGAGTCGGGCGAAAAAGTGAGTATACGCACACCGGGGGCAGCGCCTAAAAACAGGCGCATGTAGGCAAACTGAAAAGGGTCGGTGGCAATAGCTATTTTCTTAAAGCCAAGCTTGCGCGCCAGCTTTGCACCATAGGTTACGTTTTGAAAACTATGCGGCGCGTGCTCCTCTAGATAAACATGGTCTTGCGGTATACCCAGTGTGTCGCTTATTATCTTCATCAGCCGTGCCTCGTTGTAAGGCGAATGGATAGTGCCCCCTGAAAAGATGATGTTTTTAGCTACACCCTGCTCATACAGTTCTTTTACCCAGTTCATCCGCGCCTCCAGCAATGGGTAAGGTGCCTTGCCGCTCTCGTAATACGGATAGCCGGGTACTATCAATACGTCGTAGGGCACTTTGGCAAAATTACGCTTACGCGCACGATCTACCTGCTCTTTAAGCCCGAAGGAGGAGAACAGGAGTATGGCCAAAAACAAAAAGGCTATGTGCTGCTTACGCATTGCTGTTTACGTTTATTCACAATAATAGCGATAATCGCAATTAAATCCACTTTGACATTATTTTTGAATGATTAGGTTTGGCGCATGATTAAGAAACTGGCGGTTTTAGGTGTATTAGTCGCGGCTACTTCTCTCCTGCTGTTGCATACGTCATGCAAAAGCTGTAATAAAGATGCGAAGCCGGTTATTACAGATAGTGTATCTGCAGCACCTGCCGCACCGGTTAACTCTATTAACCTGCCACACGCCGATACTACCCTTATACCAATACTTGCACAGGTATTGGATGAGGCCTTTGAGGCCAGCGCCAAAAAGGATTACGCCAAACTGGCTACTTACCTACTTTACCACGGACCGGATGAAAGACGTTTTGGTAACGATACATATAATACTAAAAACACTACTGAAAAGAAGATAGTTAGTATAACCAGCGATGTATTTAATAAATGGAACCGCAACCTTGAAACACGCGAATACCTGCGTGTGTTTGAGCTGCCACAAGGCGATGGCTCTACGGTACCGGTGCTTGAAGTAGTGTTTGCATCTTCTAAAAGCTTTAACAGAAAATTCTTTATCTTCTTTCTGCGCGAAGAAAAGTATAAGATAATGGAGGTGAGTACGAATTTGCAGTAGTAGCAAGTTTAGACGCTCTAATATGGCTTTCAACTTTTTGCTTGACCAAAAAGTTGAGCAAAAACTCAAGCCCTGTATGAAAACTGCCTAAAATTTCCTCCCACAGGCGCATGAAAAAAAACTCGGCTGCCCATTTAGCCCATCCTTAGATACAGCGTGTTGGCCTCAAACAATTTTTCCATCTCTTGCCTTACTTCGAGGAAATTTTTACGGCGTTTTCATAAGGGGCATTAAGACCGGCCGAACTGGAAAGTCTTTAATTACATATTTCAAATAGTTACGACTTTCGACCTGTGCTGATATATCATGGCCCTACAAGCACCCAAAACGCAACATATTCTTAAAACATCTCTTCAGTACATACAAAACATAAACTGCAGATGTATCTAACCCGTTACTGAATGAAACAATGAGAATTACCAAGTTAAAGGCATACAGGCAGAATAAAAAAAGCGCGAAGAGCATTGCCGTCTTCGCGCTTTAAAATATGATTAGCTTTTGACTATAAGAAGTTCACGCCTTTAATGCCCTTCTTGGCGGCTACATCTATAAACTTGAAACCAAGCGCAACCTCGTGGGTCATCAGGCCGCGGGTAGTGCGGGCAAGCTTGGAGATACCAAAATCGTAGCTATAAGTAAAGTAGAAAATCTTGTGCTCGTAACCGGCTTGCAGAGAGATAGCATCTCTTTCTTTAAACCAGGTACCTACTACCAGCTTGCCTTTTTTATCAAACTTATAAGCCATTAATAAACCACCGGTAAATTGTTTCCACGGCCCTTGCAGGTTATATAATACTACCGGTGTAAAATCAAGTTTATTACCAATAACCTTAACCCCTGCCTGGAAGTTGAAACGTGCAGGCAATGTTCCGCGGCCGTTAATGAAAGTTTGGTTTGGCTGGTTAACATGGTAGCCTGCTATACCGGCAAATGCCTGCAGCTTACCGCTAAGCGGTTCGTAGTGATACATAAAACCAAAGCCCACATCCGGTGCGCCTTTGGTAAGGGTTGGTGTTTCGCCGGTAGGCAGGTCGGGATTATAGGCACCTAGCTGGTATTGCTCATCAAAACTCAGCTTAAGCACATTTAATGAATTGTGCAGGTAGCCAAAGTTAATTGCTGCGTGCAACGAATGTTCTTCGCTTAACTTAAGACCATAGGCAATAGAAAGAGATGCACTAAGGCGGTTAAAGCTGCCAGATTTATCGTCGGTAACATTAATACCGAAATCGAGACGTGATTTGCCTACTGCCTTTTTACCAGTAGAATCAGCGCTGCCGGCTTTGCTGCTTAAAAACAGCGGGTAGATAAGCGAAGCGGCATAGGTAGAATAACCTTTATCTATACTGGCCCACTGGTTTCGGTAATTAAGGTTCACCCTAAAATCGTTGGTTAATCCCATCATAGCGGGGTTAAGCGCCAGTTGGTTATTTAGAGGTTGCGAGAACCTGGTATCCTGAGCTTGTGCATGGCCTGCAATAAGCAAAACAGCTACCAAGCAGATCGTAATTTTAGATATATATTTCATAATCTATACTTTTAATATTACTTGTTTGTTTAATAGTGTTTTAATTATTTAACCAGGTTTACAAGGCCCTTGGCATCCACCTTCGTTCCGTCGTTCAATACGCCGGCAATGCGATACACGTAGGCATCAGGCGGTGTTTCATCACCCGTTAACCTACTGCTGCCATCCCAACCCTGGTTGATATCCTTGGTAATAAATACCAGCTCGCCGTAACGGTTGAAGATAGAGAACTCGAAGGTTACAAAACCACCACCACGTACATACAATACATCGTTGTGGCCGTTGCCATCCGGTGTAAAGGCCAATGGAATCCAGTAAGGGTCTTTGAAGTTAACTACTGTAATAAGCACAGTATCGGTGTTCTGGCAACCAAACAGGTCGGTAACTGTCAGCACATAAGTAGTGCTGCTATCAGGCGAAGCGGTAGGGTTAAACAGGTTAGCATTGCTAAGGCCTGCAGCCGGAGTCCAGAAATACTGAACACCACCGGTACCTACCAACTGCACAGAGCCGCCGGCTGTAGTTGTATCATCAGGACCTGCGTTAGCTGTAGGCAATGAATAAACCGTTACAGTAACATTATCGGTAATGGCATCGCAACCCACTGTATCGGTTACCACCAGGGTGTAGGTAGTAGTTTGTGTTGGCTTAGCCACCGGGTTACTTGCGTTAGCATCGCTCAGGCCTATAGCAGGTGTCCATTGATAGAACTGACCTTCTATAAGGCCGGCCCCTATTTGTATACTGTCGTTAAAGCATATCTGCACATCCGGACCTGCATCGGCACTAAGTGGCGAAAGCATAGTAACTGTCACAAAATCCGAATTGGTACAACCACTACCTGCAGCTTTAACCGTTACAGTGTAGGTAGTAACAGAGGCTGTTGGACGGGCAATTGGGTTAGCGCCAAAAGGATTATCGAGCGTGTTAGACGGGAACCACGTATAAGTAGCACCCGGTGTAGCCGAATCGCCACCTAACCTAACGCTACGGTTAGCACAAATGGTAGTATCGAAACCAGCCTCTGCATAAGGCAACTCGCTTACGTTAATAGTCTGCGTGGCGGTATTGGTACAGTTAGCATCTGAAATAGTGAACGTAACTGTTTTGGCACCCGACGAAGTATAAACGATACTATTAGGATTTTCGGATACCGAAGTTGCCGGTGTGGCATCAGCGCCCAAGTCCCAATCGAACGACCAGTTGCTGCCCGATGTGCCGGTATTGGTAAAGTTAACCGCGGTATTGGCACATTGAGGGGCCGTAGAGCTAAAGGATGCCGAAGGTGTTTGGTAAATATTGATAGTAGAACTTGCTGTAACCGAGCAGTTGCTTACTACATCGGTAATAGTTAAGGTAACTATTTTAACACCAGCAGTTTGATAAACTACTGCTGAAGGATTCTGCACTATATCGGTAGCCGGTGAAGCACCGGTGCCGAATGACCATGCCCAACTTACACCAGCAGATGTACCCAGGTTAGTAAAGTTAACCGGTAAGCCGGTACACTGTGGCGCAGTAGATGTAAAGTTGGCCACTGGTGTTTGGTTAATTGTAATGGTTTGGGTAGAAGTTTGTGTACAGTTTTGGTCAGATACAGTAAACGTAACCGTTTTGGTGCCTGATGAGCTGTAAACAATACCGGCGGGATTTTGTGATGATGACGTAGCCGGTGATGCACCGGTACCGAAGGTCCATGAATAAGACCAGTTAGAACCATTGCTGCCTGTATTGGTAAAGTCGATGCCTACCCCGGCACACTGTGGTGCAGTAGAGGTAAAGCTGGCCGTAGGGGTTTGGCGGATATTGATAGTAGTAGCAATAGTAACCGAACAACCTGAAGTGTTATCGCTGGTAGTAAGTGTTACGTTCTTAGTGCCCGGTGTGGCATATACCACACCTACAGGGTTTTCATCCGTGCTGGTAGCAGGTGTAGCACCCGTACCGAAATTCCATGACCAGGTAACACCAGAAGTGGTACCGGTATTGGTAAAGTCGATAGGTAAGCCGGTACATTCAGGCGCTGTAGATGTAAAGCCTGCAACCGGCGTAGATTGAATGGTAATTGCCTGCGTAGAAGTCTGGTTACAGTGCTGGTCTGCCACTGTAAACGTTACCGTTTTTACACCCGACGAAGTATACATTACACCGGTTGGGCTTTCTGCCGATGAAACCGGTGGGTTGGCGCCTTCGCCTAAATTCCATGAGTAAGACCAGCTACCACCTGTGCTACCTGTATTGGTAAAATTGATACCTACGGTAGAACACTGTGGTGCGTTAGATGTAAATGTGGCAGTAGGTGTTTGATAGATGGTGATTGTATTAGTAGCAGTAACCGAACAACCGGAAGTGGTATCGGTAGCTGTAAGTGTAACCACCTTGGTACCGCCGGTAGAGTAAATTACACCGGTTGGACTCTGCTCGGTGCTGGTAGCTGGAGTAGCTCCTGCGCCAAAGTTCCACAGCCAGGTAACATTGTTGGTGCTGCCGGTATTAGTAAAGTCGATACCCAGGCCAGAGCAGCGCGGTGCATTAGATGTAAAACCAACGGTAGGTGTCGGGTTAATTACTATATTCTGCGTAGCGGTCTGCGTACAGTGCTGGTCAGATATTGTAAAGGTTACCGTTTTGGTACCCGACGAAGTATACAATACACCAGTAGGATTTTCGGCCGATGTAAACACTGGTATGGCATCCTGGCCCAGGTTCCATGCATAGAACCAGTTGGCACCGGTGCTACCTGTGTTGGTGAAGTTAATACCTACTGTAGAGCATTGTGGTGCTGTAGTGGTAAAGGTAGCCGTAGGCGACTGATAAATATTGATAATTACAGTATTAAGAACCGAGCAACCGGTAAGTGTATCGGTAACAATTAAAGACACACTCTTAATACCGGCTGTGCCGTAAAGCACACCTTGCGGATTCTGATCATCAGATGATGATGGAGATGATCCGCTACCAAAATCCCACGACCAGATTACGCCTGTATTAGAACCGGTATTGGCAAAGTTAACAGGTACGTTGGTACACTGAGGGGCAGTAGTTGCAATACCACCGGTAGGTGTAGCATCTATTACAATGGTTTGCGTGCTTGTTTGCGTACAGTGCTGGTCAGATATAGTAAAGGTTACAGTTTTGGTGCCTGACGTAACATACGATACACCTACAGGGTTTTCGGCAGTAGAGAAGGCAGGTATAGAACCTGAGCCGAATGTCCAAGAATAAGACCAGTTACTGCCCGAACTGCCGGTGTTGGTAAAATCAATACCCACGGTAGTACACTGAGGGGCTGTAGAACTAAAGGTAGCTACCGGAGACTCGTATATATTAACAGGTATGGTAGAAGTTACCGAACAGCCGCTAAGCGTATCAGTAATAGTAAGCGATACAGCTTTGAAACCAGGAGTAGAATAAAGTACGCCTTGTGGAAACTGGCTGGTAGAGGTAGCCGGTGTGGCACCGCTGCCGAAATTCCAATCCCAGGTTACATCCGGGCCTGAAGTGCCGCTGTTGGCAAAGTTAACAGGCAGGCCGGTACACTGTGGTGCATTGGTTACTATACCTGCTACCGGTGTAGAGCTTATTACGATAGTTTGTGTAGCTGTTTGCGTGCAGCCATTGCCCGAAACAG
>DATGWP010000046.1:0-16758 GCA_035299425.1 Chitinophagales bacterium
GTTTGAGAGGCAGGCGTAACCACAATGGCCGATGGCTGGGTAACATTAAATGTTTGTGTAGCTGTGCAGCTATTGGCATCGGTCACATTGCAGGTCCAGGTGCCGGCTGTTAAGCCCGTAACGCTTACTGTGCCATCACCGGTAGGGTTTCCAGGCGTCCAATTGTATGTAAATCCACCGGCACCACCGGTAGGGGTATTAATGCTTGCTGCGCCCGTGTTGCCGCCAAAGCAGGCTATGTTGGTTTGCGATGCCGGTGTAACCACAATAGCCGGCGGAGCTGTAATGTTAAACGTCCTTGTGGCCGTACAGCTATTAGCATCCGTTACGGTACAGGTCCAGGTTCCGGCAGTTAAGCCTGTTACGCTTACTGTGCCGTCGCCGGTAGGGTTACCGGGTGTCCAGTTGTATGTAAATCCACCGGCACCACCGGTAGGGGTATTGATACTGGCCGCACCGTTGCTTCCGCCAAAACATGAAATATTTGTTTGAGAGGCAGGCGTAACCACAATGGCCGATGGCTGGGTAACATTAAATGTTTGTGTAGCTGTGCAGCTATTGGCATCGGTCACAGTGCAGGTCCAGCTGCCGGCTGTTAAGCCCGTAACGCTTACTGTGCCGTCGCCGGTAGGGTTTCCGGGCGTCCAATTGTATGTAAAACCGCCTGCGCCACCGGTGGGCGTATTAATACTTGCCGCACCATTGTTGCCGCCGTTGCAGGATATATTAGACTGCGAGGCTGGGGTAACCACAATAGCCGGCGGTTGTGTTATGTTAAATGTACGTGAGGCCGTGCAACCTATATTATCGGTTGTAGTGCAGGTCCAGGTGCCGGCAGTTAATCCCGTTACGCTTACAGTTCCATCGCCGGTAGGGTTACCGGGTGTCCAGTTGTAGCTATATGGCGAAATACCTCCGGTAGCTGCATTTGCGCTTGCGGCTCCGGTATTGCCGCCAAAACAGGCTACGTTAGTTTGAGAGTTTGCAGTTAATGAAGGGTTAGAAACGGTAAGAGTGGCCTGGCTGGAAGTGCTTGAACACGCGCCACTGCTTGCTATACATCTATACAGGTAACCATTCATTCCGGCTGTAGCTCCTGTTATATTTAACGTAGCCGTGGTAGCGTTGCTATACGGTGCAACATTTGAAATATTTGAAAAACCACTACCGGTATTTACCTGCCATTGATAGCCAGTTGCCCCTGTAGCAGTTATAGAGAAAGAGGTGCTACCTGTTGCGCATACCGAACTGTTAGACGGGTTGCCGGATATAGTAGGGTTAGAGCAAGTAGCATAATAAGTACAGGAAATCTGCATACCATATACAGTTAGGCCCGTATTACTAAAAACCCAATTAGCTTTATTCATAACGGCAGTGCGCAAAGCAGCTACAGTTGAATATGGCCCACCTGAGCAATTAAAACGACCATGGTCGTTGTTAGGAGTGGCGCCAGCAGTACCTGCCAGAAATGCGTTAGTACCACCTGTTAAACCGGGGGGCATAACTGAAGTTTGCGGACCATACGAACATCCTGCACCATTCCAGGTTGCATCGGAGGTTGTGCCACAGCTTAATGCCCAACAAATACCAGCTATAAAAGTTACAGAGCCCGACGTTGGGTCTCCGGCACCACCCTGAAATGCTATTATCTGATCGCCGGCGTTTGATAAGGATAGCCCGCTAACAACATTTCCTCCCAATACCTGGCTTACTGTGCCATTGGCACTACCGTTTACTGTAGCAGCAGATGCGCCCAAACCATTAATAATTACTTCTGTGCCTATAGCAAGAGCTGTTCCCGAAACCCACGAGATAGTTCCTTCTGTAGTACCAGATGCCTGCCATGCAGCGCCCTGGTAACCGCGCTCGGTAAAATAAATGGTAGTACCTGAGCTAATTGGCGTGAGCAATACAAACTTAAAAGTATCGGGAGTGCCAGAAGCCGCAATGCCGTTATACCCTGTAAAAATAATATCTCCCGCCGCTAACGTGGTTTGAGCTTTTAAGCTGCTGCCCCAACACATTGTAAATGACAGCATAATAAAAAGTAGCTTAAATCTAAATGTTGACATATGGGTTTTCTTTATTTATTAAAAACAACACCTAAACATATCTTAATTGCATTGTCGCGCTCAATATTGCCATCCATATATTTTAACCGATAATTGTGGATAACAGAAAATGCAGCTACTTCAGAAATAAACACCAGCCTTTAAAAAAACCAATAACAGGACACAGAGCAATGCTGAATAAAAAGACAAAATACCTCCCATTAAGCCTTTACCCGTGTTAATCTGAGTTTTGTTGAACCTATACTTTTTGGCATATTGCACATATGAAAGTGACTACTAAATCAGGCGACTACAATCTTAGTCATTATATTATTACATTTATCCTAATATATACAGCTGTTTTAAACTTCAACACACTAAGCAACCAATACGCCCTGGATGATGAAATGGTAATAACCAAAAATATGGCTGTGCAGCAGGGGTTTGCGGGTATACCAAAAATACTTACTACCGATGCATACCAAAGCTACCTTGACCTGATGGGCGCTAACTCACCCCTCACGGGCGGGCGCTACCGCCCGCTTTCTATTGTCTCTTTTGCTATTGAGCAACAACTTTTTGGCGATGCCCTGGGTACTGAGTATTTAACCACCCTGAATAGTCTGCAACAAATACAGGTAAGCGGTACTAACTTCAGCAGCCTCGATGGATTAAATAAGCAGTTTGCTGAAACCGACCGGAAAATTGTAGCGAGCAACCAAAAAATAGCCGGGGCAAGGCATGCCATGCAGGTTATATACTTTATATTGTTGGTGTTGGCGCTGTGGTATCTTTTAAGCAATTACATTTTTGCCAATGCCAGGGTAGTTGCCCTCTGCGCTACCCTTCTGTTTGCATGCCACCCTATACATACCGAGGTTATAGCTAACCTAAAAAGCAGGGATGAAATTTTCTCTATGCTGTTTATTCTGCTAACGCTCATCTTTGTTTTCAGGTACAACGACAATAAAACAGCCAAAAACTTTGCCGGCATATTGGTCTCATTTGTCCTGGCGCTGCTTTCTAAAGAGTATGCGCTGCTATTGCCCGTGATTGCTGCCGCGGCAATTATACTGTACCGCAACAAAACCATACAGGATTTGCGCACCGATTGGTTTTACGCCATGGGCATTGTAAGCATTGCCTTTTTATATTTCCGGTATTCTATCATCGGAAACTCGTCGGCAAAAGCTATGAGCGACGATTTGATAAACAACCCTTATGCGCTGGCCAGTGTGTGGGATAAGCTCGCCACCAAAATGTATGTATGCCTTGAGTATGTAAAACTGCTATTTGTTCCCTACCGTTTATCGTCCGATTATTCGTTTAACCAGATACCCTACGTAGGATTTGCCAATGTGCAGGTATGGGTGTCTATTCTTTTCTTTACAGGCCTGGTGGCTTTAACCGGTTATCTGCTATATAAAAAGAATAAAGCAGCCTTTCCATTACTCTTTTTCCTGCTGTTTTTCTTTTTAATAAATAATCTTCTGTTTGAAATTGGCGCTACTATGGGCGAGCGTTTAATTTTTCATTCATCGCTTGGTTTCTGCATGTTGGTAGCCATGGGTATTGCAGGCGCCGTGCAAAAATTTCCGGCTACAATTCAGCCTAAAATAATTTTAGCCATCACAGCCATGTTTGTTTTGCCGTATAGTTACAAAACAATTAACCGCAATCCCGATTGGAAGGACAACTTTACCCTGTTTACCCGCGATGTAATAACCGCACCCAACAGTGCGCTCACCAACTGCAACGCAGGTTCCGAGTATTTCAACAAAGGTTACCTTACTATTAAAGACAAAAAAGCAACTACCGGTGCCGACTCGGCAATGGTAATTGCATATGCCGATACAGCACTGGTTTACCTTAAACGCGCTATTGCCATTTATCCGCGATATACCAATGCCTATATGAACTGTGGCATCTGTTACCTTTTTAAAGGTGATCTGGATAATGCAGCAGTTAACTGGCGCCAAGCCGCGCGGTTATTTAATGGCGTACACCCTACGCTGGCCACACATGCCAGGGTGCTACTTAATAAGGCACTTAGCGCCGGTTATAATAAAGATTATACGGGTGCATCTAAACTACTGGAATATGCCTGCGAACTAGACCCCACTAACGTAGAGATATGGAACAATCTCGCCGGCTCGCATTTTGCACAAGGGAATTTTAAGCGCGCTACTGAAACTTTTAAAAAAGCCATTGAACTTAATCCTTCTTTAGCCGAGGCGCAACAGGGTTTACTATCGGCCGAAAATTTTTTAAAGCTGGAAGAGGATTGCAAACAACAACCTAACGATAAACAAGTATGGCTTAACAGCGCAAAAATATTTGCCCAGTTTGGGTTTAGCAAAACAGCCTACAACTGCTACCTGCATATTCTTAGCATAGACCCGGGCAATGCACTAGCCCTGCAGGGTAGTGCGGCCACACAAGGCAGAGAAAACAAGAAATAATTATTGCAAACCGTTATACCGGTTTAAGTAAACAGCTGCCTGCTGCGTGTTGCCCATTGATAGATAAGCTGTAGATATAAAACGAAGTGGGGTTTTGTCGGCGGGGTTAAGCGCATACGCTTTCTCGAAACTAACAATAGCAGAATCGGGCTTATTAAGAAGCCCCAGTATGTTGCCGTAGTTAAGGTATAAAGAAGCGTTGGTGGTATCGCGTGCCAGGCCATTTTCAAATGCAGTGCGCGCCAGTAAATAATTTTTCTTATTAAAGTAAGCAGTACCCACCATATTCCAGGTTTCTTTTAAAATATAGTTGCGCGATATGCAAAGCCTGTGATAAACAAGAGAGCTATCGTACCGACCGTACATAAAATAGGCATCGGCTAAATCATGTGTAGCTTCATTATCAGCAGTGTTTAATGTTACTGCCCGCACAAGATTTTTTACAGCAGCACCGTAATTTTTTTTGCGGTAGTAGGCTACCCCCAGGTTAGTAAACGTATTAGGATACATTGTATCTATAGCAGCAGCCGATTCAAACAGGCGGATACATTCATTTAAATTATTCTGCTTCTCTGTTTCATTATTTACAGGTTCGTTTAGCAACAGGCTTCCGTAATTGTAATACACGCGGGCGCTGCTTTTGGCGCTGTTTACATCGGCCGCAAAAAGCGATTTATCCGATTGCCAATCGGCATTGCGGGCAATAGTTTTATAGCTGTATAAAAAAAGTAATGGCAGCAAAAGCACAACCGGGTTGTTTAAAAAACGGCTTTGCTGCATTTGTTTTGTTTCGTAATAAAGCAGGCTAACCAGTGCAATAATAAAACCCAGCACAGGTGTATACAAAAAGCGGTCGGCCATGGTAGCGCCAATAAGTAAAAATATATTAGTAGTAAGTGCTATTGTAACCAGAAAGAATATCACCCCGAAAGCCGCCTGCGGAAACTGCGCGCGGTATTTATAAGCTAACCACAGCAAGCCTGCTGCAAGCAGTAACGGCAACATACCCTGCAGGCTAAAAAGAGACACACAGGCAATTTCGTTGAATGAATAATCATAGCTAAGCTGGTAAGGCCAAAGGCACTTTAGCATATACCGGCCCAGCATACTAAAGCCTGTACCGGCCTGCGTTAATATACCTCCGCACGCTACCAATGAGTTATCGAGGTAGGTATAGGCACCTGCCGGCTTATTTGCAATATTAACCACGTAGGTGTGCCAGCCAAGCCATACCCCGGTAAGTACTACCATAGGCGCAAAATAGATAAGCGCCTTTTTAACCGGCACCTGCTGCAACCAAACTACCAGCAGGAATAGAACGGGAAGAAAAAGAATTCCCCCTTCTTTTGACAGTAAGCACAACAAATAGGTGGCCGATGCACTTGCAACGGTTCGCCAGTTAAGGTCTTTACTGCTCAACAGGATGTTTGCTGTTACTACAAAAAACAGGAAACAAAGTATTTCATCGCGGCTTTTTATGTTAGCCACAACCTCGGTATGCACCGGGTGCGCCAGAAACAGCAGCGTTACAAAAAACGGCAGCAAATAACTTTGGTTATAAAATACCCTTTTCAGCAATTTGTAAAGCATAAAACCTGATAAGCTATACAAAAGCACCTGCACCAGGTGATGTATAAAAGCATTATCCGGGCTTAACTGCCACTCTACTGCAAACATTATTAGCGACAACGGACGGTACAGTCCGCTGTTTTGCTCCCAATAGCCCTGCCAGTAAAAAGTAGTAAGTATTTTGCCTATGCCCGCTATGCCTTGCTGAACAAATTTATTTTGAAAAATTACAGCCCGGTCATCTAAAACAAAACCATGCTGCAGCGTATTCCCGTATAAAATAAATGGCAACAACAGTAAAACATATGGGGCCAATTGCTCCATCCAACTAAGTCTTTGTATGCTTGCTTCCTTTTTTGCCACAGTTTATTTTTCGGGTTTAAATTAATGGGAAAGTAAAAAAGTTTTTTTGCCCGACATTAAATGCAAGTGCCTGCAGTGCAAAACATGTGTGTTGTGGTAAGCGCAAAGAAGAAGTTTTTTCCCTGCATATAAATACCCTGTACTTTATTCTGCATGACCACAGAAAAAGCAAAGGTGACAGGATATTGCATTAACTTCAAAAATCCGAAAGACATAAACGTGGATATACTTCAGAAAGCCATACTTGATGGGTTTGTACACAAACAATAATTTCTATAAAGACTTACCAAAACCATATTACAGCCTTTACAATGCCGTTACATGGCTAGTGTATGTTTGCAGTACTAACGTTCTTTATTACATAGAGTTTCTGAAGGGTTACTCTTTGAGCTTGTACCGGCAGCTGTTCCGGGAGTTTTGCCAATTACGCCGCTTAGAACAAGCGGCGCGGCACTCTCCGGGAACGGTTGCCGGTATTTATTTTAAAACATATACCATGTTTATTATTGTACTACTTATAGAAGCTACTACCATTATAGCTTCGCTGATTATTATTGGCGATACGCAAGGCTGGTGGAAAAAAGACAAAGGCAATCAACCGAGAAATTAAGCGCCGCCAGGCTTTAGACCAAGGCATGAAAACTTCTCTGCTACCACTAAACATTATTGCGTCAGCTCAATTAAAAAAAAGAAGGTATGAAACCAATGGCCCATACCTTCTTTTTTTTAAATTCGGATAAACCAATTACTGTATTACCATGCGCTTAGTGGCGCTAAACTCACCAGCCTGCATACGGTAGAAGTAAATACCGGGTGCCAGATTCTCAGGGTTAAACTGCAGCGTATGCGTGCCTTGCGATAGTTTAGAGTTAACCGGTTGTGCTATCAGCTTGCCGGTGTAGTCAAATATCTGCAGGTTTACCTGCTCTTCGCGCGGCATATCTACTCTTATCATAGTGTTGCCGTTGAAAGGGTTTGGTACGTTCTGGTGCAATACAAAATCAGCATCGCGTGCTACATGGCGTATAGCCAGTGGCGTTTCCAGGTTTAATGGATAAGCTGTTTCAATAGTCCCTTCCTGCGCATCAGTGGTAAACGCCAGCGGTGTGTGGGTAGGGGTGTAAATGCTATCGGTGTTGTAGTCGTATATCAGGAACTGGATGTTCAGGTTGTTATCAGCTACATCGCCATGCAGTGTTAGGAACACACGCGGCGAACCACCTGCATACTGCGGTGCCGAAACACCTACACAGTTGCCATTGATAAACGCACCTACTATAAAGTTGCCTATCAACTCGGTGCCGTTGGCTTTAACCACAGCGGTTACGTTCATGTTAAACTCGTTGCCAAATATATCAGGGTTCCAGGCCGGTACCGAGCGCGGCTCAACCAATATGTTACCGGTAGTACCCGATTTTAACTTATAGCCACGGCCCGGCTGCATGTTTTGAAGGCTTCCGTTCCAGGTATTAGCTGCGTAGGTGCTAAACTGTGTGCTGCTTTGCAGCACATCACCGCTGCTGCTGTTGAATGATTGCATAAAGTTGCTGGCTGTGTTTATCTTGCTTTGCGGGAAACCAATCCAGTTCCAGCCGGTTACTACAGGCAGGCTTACGGTATCAGTTAATCGCTGGCCTATCACCTGTAACTCGGTAGGTGCTGTTACCATAACCTGGTAACTTTTTTGCCAGCTTATTTGCCCCAGTGTACCAAACCAGCTATTGGTAGCCGCTGTATACTGCGCATAGCTATCGTTGGTTTTAATAATGCTGCCGGTAGTGTTGGCAGTGTATTTCATTATATCGCTTACGGCTGCATTGTTGGGCTGCAGGTAAGTGCTTACCCAGTTCCAGCCGGTAGCAAGCGGTATGCGCTGCACTATACCTGCCGGGTGCAATAGCATAGGCGCCAGCGGCTGGCCTACCTGTGCATTCTCTACAAAGGTTTGTGTTTCTACAGCTTTGTATTCGGTACCTGTGCTGGCATCCCACATACGGAACTCAAACGACTCCTGCGGTTGCACACCATTGTTACCATACACAGTAATGTAAGCAGCGTAAGTATTACCCGCCGGTGTGTATTGTATATTTGCTACCCCGCGGCATTCATTACCAAAGAACACACCTATGCGGTCGTTGGCATCTGCACTTAGCGGCGCATTAGCGCTGGTAAGCGAGAAGTTGGCAATAATGTTCATTTGCGATGGCTGTGTTACCACTACCCACGATGGCGAGTTAGCATAAACCGACAACTGTATATACAGCGGCTGCTGAATACCCAGGCCGGTAAAGTCGGCATATACGGTATCGTTATATATACCGGGGTTTAAACCCGCGCCGCTCACATTAAAATTAATATTAAGCGATGCGCCCTGGGCTATGCTGCCCGGTACACCGGCCGGCGATAACCACGAAGGTACCGATGACAGGGTAAAGCTTTGTGCCGACTGGCTCAGGTTTTTAAGTGTGCCTGTAAGTGTAGCTGCACCACCGGTAGCTACCGATGCACTTACACCGCTCGGCTGCCAGAACACCGGGCTGTTGTTTACCACAAAACTCCATACCACAGGGTACTGCTGTATGTTGCCATTTATATCGTAAAAGCCGCTAACCGCTGCTGTTAGCAGTACGTTTTGCACGGTGCTCAGCGTAGCCGAATCGAGATTGAAAAGTATTTTATTGCCCGAGCAGGTGTAAGTAAAGTTAACCGGGTTGCCGTTATCGGTGCGTACCAGGGTAACCGCATAAGGTATCAGCGTTTGCAGGTTAAAGTAATGGCTGCAATCAATATCCTCGCTAAAGCTTACGCTCACTTCTTCGTTTATATTCAATACACCATCGGCCGGCGAAGGGGTACCAAACAGGGTAACCGATGTTCTGTCAATGATACCGCTAAGCGCCACTGAGTACGAGCGCGAACCCGCCGTTGCACAATCGGCATAAGCGCGTATTTCGTACGGGCCATCGGCCAGGTTACCCATGTTTATATCCAGTGCGTAATAAGGCAAACCATTTTGCTGTAACTGTGCGCGGCTTACAATAGAGCTTGCAATACCTGCCCAGCTTTGCCCGGTGCGGCGTATTTCTAATCCTATTTGCAATAGCGATGTATCGTTTACATTAAACGCACCGTAGGTAATGCGCAGCGTATCGCTGCCATCGTTTACCAGCCAGTTATTGCTTGGGGTAAACAAAGTAACATCGCTGCAAGTGCTTTGAAAACCTACAT
Source organism: Chitinophagales bacterium (assembly GCA_035299425.1). Taxonomy (GTDB): domain Bacteria; phylum Bacteroidota; class Bacteroidia; order Chitinophagales; family LD1; genus Bog-950. Next base: position 9,674 of record DATGWP010000046.1, read on the forward strand.
TAAATTGTGTTTCGTCGCTAATGTTGGGGTCGCACGGCGAGTATATAATCAGCTTAATGCCGTTATAATCTACCGCTATAGGTCCGGCCTCTACACTTAGTGTGGCAAATACCGAACCGTTAGCCGGTATGGTAAAGGTAGCCGGGGCCTGGGTAATTATCTGGCCGGCCAATCTTACCACAGCACCATCCAGGTTGCTGTTAGGGTCTACAATTACTTCGTAGGTACGTGTTTCGTTGCTTTCGCTAAAGTTGCTCATCTGCACGGTAAGCGTAGCCTGCGAATTGATAGGCACGTTCTGCACGTTAGGCGTAGTTACAAGTATCTCCGGGTAGTCACGCTGCTGTGTGCCTTCTTCGTGCGGGCACGATGAGGTACCGGCAGATAACTTAAAGGCCGGTGTACCATACACCTTATCGCGTTTTACATCTATGCTGAAAAAATCGCCCGGGTCTTTATCATTCAGTGTATAGGTTACCGATTTGCTGCTGCTGCTGCTGTTATCGGTAACTTTGCTGGTGGTCCAGCTAAAATTCACTTCGGTGCCTGCTTCCACGTTGTTTTGCTCGGTACCCACATTAAGGGCCGCTGCAATTGTTGGGTTAATAGACGACTGGTAGGTTATACTCATCGAGCTGCTATTCTCGTTGGTAGTGTTATAGCTATAAGTTACCCCGCCGCTAAATGAACGGTTCTCTACAAATTCGGCATTGGTAATGTTAGCATGGTTTTTATCTACCACCTGCTCCCATACATTTTTATAGTTCTGGTATATAAGGGCCGAATCGCTACCCAGGTTATTATAAAAACCAATCAGATAGTTCAGTTGTGGTATCAGGGTATTTTTAATGTGTCCTATGGTATACGAATAAGTGGTTGCAAAATCCTGTGCACCCCATATAAGCGCTGTATCCAGGTCGGGCTGGCAGGTAGCCGAATCCATTTTTACAATATAGCTAAGGCCATATATCATATTAAATGAACCACCCACTACTACATCGGCTTCTTCGCCTATAAAATTATCGTTATCGCTGGTGCTGTAGGTATTAAGCGTGGTAAACGTTGTGTTTACGCTTTGGTTGCTGGTGTTTACCTCGTTGGTAGCTATAGAAAGATTAAGCTGGCCGCCGGCGCTGAATACAATACCTGTAAACGGCACCGGTATCTCGGCACCTACGCTCACGTTTAAGTAAGTATTGCTGGCCAGGCCCGATTCCATACCGGTAGAGTAACCATAGCTAAGCGATGTACCCTGCTCCAGCGTGGTACTGCTGCCATCGCCCATAGGGTCGTGCAGGATAAATAAAGGCAGCTCGGGGGTTTTGGTAATAAAGGTATTGGTTAGCGAGCGGTTACCTTCTACTACAGCCCAGAAAGAAGTATCGGCCGCAGAGGCATCCCACGTTTGCGCATGTATGGTTATAAATTTCTGGTAAGGGTGTGCACCACTACCCGATATGTTAGGCTTGCCGGGGTTAATGCTGTAATTTACAAAGAAGGTATCCAGCGTAAAGTAAATGAAGCTGCTATCGCTCACATCATCAAACACAGTTACTCTGCCGGTATCTACCGGGCAGCTTTGGTTGCCCAGGTAATTATAGTTGCGCCATACACGTATGCGCATTTGGTACAGGTTGCCCTGCTTAAATACCACATTGCCACCGCAGCTTGCGTCTATGCCTAAAAGCTCTAAACTCAGCCTGCCGCCATATACATATTTGGCCTCGGCAGCCGGGCGGGTTGTTTGCAGTATAGTATCGTAGGTTATAAGCGTATCGCGGCTTATGGCCACCTGGCCGTTACCCAATACAATGGTATCAATGGTAATTACCGGTGGGTTGGCTACAATGGTTCTTTGCGTTACCGAGTCGCGGTTGCGCAAATCTACATTGCGTATGCGGTTACCCAGGCCCTGAAACGAATTTACTATAGCCGTTTCCACATTAGCATTGCCGGTGGTTACACTGATTAACTCTACACTATATTGTTGTGCAGGCAGCACCAGCGGGTAACCGCCTAAAAGATTGCCATCTACCGGAACGTTAAGGGTATAGCAGCCTACCGAGCTGGTACCTTCTATTTTAAAAAGAAAGCTGCTAGCTATTTGTGTTTCGCAGTAGCCCTTCAGGTCGAGCCACAGCGTATCAGTAGTGGCATCCTGAAAATTTAAATTGGGTACGTTATCTACCACTACCATAGAGGTAACCGGTGGGCTAAACGTATGGTTAGCATATACCGGTTTAAAAGTATAAAGGCCTTCATCCTGCGCGGTGTAGGTGTATTGGCCGGTAGCATTGGTTATTATTCCTACATCCTGCCCGTTTACCAGTATCTTAACATCCTTACTTCCGCAGCCGGGGTTACCCGCCTGGTTAGGAAAATATACCTGGCCCGAAATAGTAAACACGCTGGTATCGGTAAAGTTAGCCTGTGGTGCGTTAAATGCTAACAGGTCTAATGTGCGTTGCAGGCTGGGTGGGTTAAACTGGTGCGTGCCTTTGCTTGGTGTAAGCGTGTAGGTGGCTTCCTCATTATAATACACATTGCGTATTTCGTAAAAGCCCGATGCATCGGTAGTATCCCGGTAAGTATAGGTTTGTCCCAGTACTGTACCGGTGGCGGTTACTATTACATCCGGTACCGGTGCATTCAGCGGCGATTTTACATACCCGCTCAGGCGGCCGTTTTCTTTTACCCAACCGGTTTCATCGCATACCAGGTACACCCCTAATGGGTTGGTTATAGGAATTAATGTATAATCATATCGCACACCCGGTGTACCGTCAAAATCGGTAAAGGTAGTGGCGTTCTGGTTGGTTAGCTGCGCAATTATTTGTCCGTTTCTCCGTATTTCATAACCACCAGCAGGCCCCAAATTGTTCCAGGTTAGTACAGTTTTATTTACATATAAACCCTGGCTGGCCCTGAATCCATAATCGGGCGTAGCGCCGTTTACAGTATTCGTTGCGGGGCCTTGTACAACAGTTCCGTTGGGATATATCCAAATCTTCTTTCCAAAGTATTTATTTCTACACTTGGTTAAAGTGTTATCGGTATACGTAAAGCTACCATACTGAGGAGAAACTGTATCAATAGCCACACTATCGCGGAATATTACATATTTCAAAGAACCTAATGATGGGTCTGATAATGGATAAATACCAACAATGTTCTGAAAGACTAATAATATAGTGTTGTTGCTGGCAGGAAAGGTTAGCAAAGTGTCGTTAGGGTTAAAATCCGGCACCTGGCATGGTATAATTGAACCTCTATAGCTGGTGCTTTGCGATAAGCCCACGCCTGTGAAAGGAGCAATTTCGTTGGCAAAATTATTGGCAGGGTCCTGAAACCGCCAGTAGCCGCGCAGTCTGTTATAAAAAGGGGCACTGTAGAGTGTTGTATTTTTATAAGCATTTATCTGCGCAGATGTTAATGCGACATCGTATACCTGAACTTCATCCAGGTAAGCCGGGAAAGCCGTCTCTCCGTTACGATTGTTGAAACCCATGCGCACACTATAAACCGAACTACTATTAATAGTACCGGTTATAGCACTGGCACCGGTAGCTATAGCAACGCCGTTAATATATATAGACGGCACACCGCCCGATTGCCACGTAAACGCTACATGCGCCCAGGTGTTTGCGGCTATAGTACTGGGAGCACTAATAGTATATGCCGTGCCGCCAATGCCTATTTGAGCCCGTATATACTGCACACTACCCTGTCGGGTCATTAACAGTGCAAACTGATTATCAGTTGCTGCGCCATCGCCCCATTTACCTATAATCGTTTGAAAAACTCCATCAGCAGGCAAGCTTGTAGTGTTTACCCAGGCAGCCATAGTTATAGCCGACATATTGTTATACGCAGCTAAATCGCCGGCATTGGCATAGCCAAAGCCGCCGGGTATCAGGTTTAAGCAATTGCCGCTACACATAGTGGGCGACTGTGCCTGCACCATAGTGTTGCTAAATAAACTAAGTGCTAAAGCAAATAGCAGGTAAAATTTGTTTTTCATGCCAGGGAGTTTTTTTGATTTCAGGTTTTTGAACGATTTGAAATTGCGAAGGCAAATATTGACAATGCCTTTTTAGCGCACACACTACAAATGCACTACAAGCCCTACCGGTTATTAAACAATAGTAAATTTGCACCATGGCAGAAGCTGTGTTTCAGAACAAAAAGCTGGAAGAAATTTTTGAAGAGGTATGGCTAAACCCCGCAGACGCCCTGGCGGCGCTTGATAAGCTACCGGTGGCAGCTGTTAAAAAAACACTGACCGGTGCAAGTGCCGATGCTCACGCGCTGCGCTTTATACTCGATATACTATTGCAGCGGTTTGAGGGCCTTGACCTGGAACAGGAAAAATTGCTGGGCCACTATACAAATGCGAAGGACACAGAAAAAGCAGCCTTGCTGCACGTGTGGCGCATGTATGCCTGGATACTGATGGGCCGGCTGGTAGAAGCCGACAAAATACGGCTGGCGTTTGCGCAAATGTATAAACCGGAAGATGCCCCATTGGCTTACGGCTGCTATTACGTATTTACCTGTGCTTACTGCGAGCGCAACGGCTACTACGAAGATTACATACGCCTGGCGCAGGAAACCGAAACACATTTGCAGATATACGATATAAACCCGGTATGGCAAACCGGCTTGCTATGCCTGGCAAAGCTTTACCGCAGCCGCGCACATAGTAATTACAACCGGCCTGCCGAAGCGCTGCAAGCTATGCAGCAGGTAGAAAAAGATATTGAAGAACATGGCTTATGCAGCCAGATAACCGAACAGCTGCTATACTGCCGCGTAATGCACTACGAAAATTTTGGTGAGCGAAAAAAAGCCATACAGGTGCTGGAAGATTTGGTGGAATTGACCCTAAGGCGAAAATATTCCGACATGGCTAAGTATGCCTCGGTAGCCAATCTTTTAAATACGTATGTGCTGCGCAACAGGCAGCTTGGCAAAGATGAAAAAGAGTATAACGACAACCGCAAAAGGCAGCTACACCTTATAAGCAAAAGCGATAAAGTGGTTGCTGACAGCTTTGAAACTTCAGCCACTGCGTTTTACTGCTATGCCAAAGCAGGTTTTTTTCTGCAAGAGGGGGATTTGAATAAAGGCCTTCAGGCCATTGCAAAAAGTATACGCATTTTTTACCGGTATGGGCATATCCGTTTTTTGGCACAGGCTTATACGGCAGCGCATAAAATTTACAAGGCGGGCGCCATTGCGGGTGCCAGTTACCGCATGGCTTACAAAGCCGCACGCTGCGCCGACCAGATACGCATAATGACAGATGTGTATTATAAGCAGGTTTTAAAACGCCGTATAGAGTCGCTGGAGTTACAATTTAAAATAAGAGAGAAGGAATTAAACGAAACCATGCTTAAGCAACAACTAGAGGCCATGAGTAAAGAGATACAGCTAACCACCCTGAACCTGCACGAAAAAATACAAGTGCTGGATGAGCTAAAAACTTATGTGAACTCGCTGAAGAAAAAGGAGCTTGAAACGCGCCAGTTGATAAACACCATTGCCAAAAAAATTGACTCGGTAAAAATAACCGAGGAAGACAAGGCTATGCTGCAACAAAAAATAAGCAGCACCCACCAGCAGTTTACTACCATACTGGCCGAAAAGTACCCTGCGCTATCTAACCTTGAGTTGCGTATGTGCAGCCTGTTTCAAACCGGTATGACCAACAAGGAGCTGGCCAAGCTATACGGCCAGGGCGAAAAAAGTTATGAGCAGCACCGGTACCGTATAAAGAAAAAGATGGGCTTAGGTAACGACGATAAACTTGTAACCCACTTGTTAAAACTAAGCACCGGTAAATAATACTTAGCTACTTTCAGCACCTATGCACAAAACAGCCGAGCAGTTAGCACACATCAGCGACTTAATATCGCAGGACGTAAACCTGGCCGAGAAGGAGCTTAAAGCCTTTTGCAGTAAAAACAAAAAAACAGAAGACAGCTACGTAAAAGCAAAAGTAAGCCTGCTGCAAATGCTTATTGATGTGATACGTGATGTGTACGTACCCAACGAAAAAACCGAACAGCAAACACTGGCCTATTTTGAAAAGAAGGAATTGTATGATGATGCGGCTACCGTATTGCTAACCAAAGCCCGGCATTACTTTGTAAGAGGAAACGTGATAGACGCCGAACCGGTGTTGCAGGAAATAGAAAAACATTTTCTGGATAAGATATCGCTGCGGTGCGAAATAATATACCTGACCCGGATTTCGTTTTTGCTGATGAAGAAAAACGAGCCCTTTCAGCAGCTGAATGTGTGCCTGCAGGCACTGGCTAAACTGGAGCAGGTAGACGACCGGGGGATATGGTATAATAACAACTACACCATTTTTGCCTGCTACATAGCCTGCATCTATCTGGAGATACTGGAGTTTGACGCCGCCCTGCCCTACCTGGAGGCCTCGCTTAAATTAGTAGAAACCGGCGAGGTGGCGCTGTATAACAAATGGAATGTGTACCACTTTTGGCAGGAATACTACTACTGCCTGGCCGATATGGTAAAATCGATAGACTGGGCCGAAAAACAGATAGAGGTTCTGCAAACCGATACCGGCTATGCTAACCTGCTAAACCTTACTTATATAAGCGCTGCGCAAATGTGTTACCTGTATATCAGGGATTTTAAACTAACGGCTAAGCAGCGTGAATTTTACCTGCAGAAACAAAGGGCGTTTGTGCTTAGCAGCAAGCAGCTAAAAGGCGGCGAAAAAAGTGATAACCGCGAAAAACTGCTGCCGGCATTATCGCGGGTAGAGTACCAATCGGGCAACTACGAGCTGGCCGCTTACTATATAGAAGAATTTAAAAAATATGTACAGAAGAACCAGCAGCTGAATATGGTGTGGCAATGCTACCGCGAGGCACACCACATATACCTGGCCTGGGGCAAACAAACCAACGACCCCGCCAAACTGATTAAAGCATATGAGTACCTGCTTAGCGACCGCAACATAGCCGAAGAGCAGGGCCGCATTAGCAGCAAGCAAAAGCTGGATGCAGTAACCACACAGTTTGAACTAAAGCAAAAAGAGCTTTCGG
>DATGWP010000047.1:0-75466 GCA_035299425.1 Chitinophagales bacterium
GATGTATCGGTAAAAAGTTTTTACCTGGCCAAAACCGAAGTAAGTTTTGATGATATTGACAAATGGCTGGCCGATACCAAACGCGACACCAGCCATATACCTTCTTTGCAATGGGGCCGTGGCAAAATGGCCGCGCACATGACCAGCTGGCTTACAGCTGTAGAATACTGCAACTGGCTGAGCGAAAAGGAAAAGCTATCTAAATGCTACCTTATAACCGGCAATGATGTGCGCTACCTGGATACTGCCAAAGGCTACCGCCTGCCTACTGAGGCGGAATGGGAGTTTGCCGCCAGGGGTGGCAATAAAGCTAAAGGCACTCTTTACGCCGGTGGCGAGGATGTAAGCGAAGTGGGCTGGTTTAAGGGCAATAGCAACGATGGCCCGCATAAAGTGGCGCAAAAGAAACCTAACGAGCTGGGGCTGTATGATATGAATGGCAACCAATGGGAGTGGGTGTGGGATTGGTATGATACCTATTACTACAAAACCTCGCCTGCCAATAACCCCACTGGCCCGGCCACAGGCATGTATAGGGTAACGCGCGGCGGTGCCTGGTATAATAATCCTAACTATGCTACGGTATTTACCCGCCAGTATAATACGCCTGATTTCAGGCAGAATAGTGTGGGTTTTAGGGTGGCGCGCACTTACTATTAATGGTTAACAAACAACTTATTTGAAAAGCAGAACCGCGGTTCTGCTTTTTCTGTTTTATACTTGCACCGCAAAATGAAAACAGAAGGACGATTTCCCCGGTGGCTGGCTATAACATTGGTAGTGTTTCTACCCATATTTGGTGTAGTATTCTCAAGCTGGTATATACCACAGCTATTTAATCCTAAGCTCAAAATGTCGTTCCCCGAGTATATCTCGCAGTGGTTTTCGGGCAAGATGAACTATAACATGCGGGAGAATCGTCCGAAGGCGCCAGGTAAGAAGTTTGCCGAGGGTGCTGTAGAGGCGGTTGACCTGCAGGGTAAACCCTTTATGGATTCAGTTTATCATGTTATACCCAATGCTAAATTTGAGACTCAAAGCGGCGATTCTCTGGAGCTGGATTCATTGCGTGGAACTATTTATGTAGCCGATTTCTTTTTTGCCTCATGCCCCGGTATTTGCCCTAAAATGAGCAATAGCCTGGAGCGCGTGCAGGAGGGATTTATTAAAGATGATAATTTCAAAATTATAAGCTTTACTGTAGACCCTGAGCGTGATACTGTAAACGTATTGCGCCGCTATGCCAGCGACCATGATGCCATACCCGGCAAATGGTATTTTCTGCGTCATAACAAGGCGACAGTTTTTAAACTGGCCAAGGATGGCTTTTTTGTAACTGCCAAGGATGATGAAGATGGAGGCCCCGAGGCTTTTGTGCATAGCGAAAAGCTGGTGCTGGTAGATGGCGATGGCAACATACGCAATTATTACAGCGGTGTAGATAGCCTGACCGTAAATGCCATGATGAGCGACATTGTATTGCTATTGCGTGAGAGCGAGAAGAAATTTAATTTCTCAGATCAAAAAAAGACATCTAAAAAGTTACTTGAAAAATGACATACCCAAAAGCCCTGATTGAAAAAAATGATAATGTAGTACGTTGGATTATTGGCGTGCTATCGGTTGTTGTATTCTGCGTAGTGGCGGCGCTTCCTAAAATTCATATAGGAGTGAGCACGCCTTTCGATGCGCATATCTTTGCTACGGTAAATGCCTGCATTAACTCCATAGTATCGGTATTGCTTGTTGTGGGGTATGTGCTGGTGCGCCAAAGAAAATTTATAGCCCACAAAAACGTGATGCTGGTTGCTATTGCCTTATCGGCTGGCTTTTTGGTGACTTATATAGCGCACCATTTATTTGCCGGCGAAACTAAGTTTGGAGGCACAGGGACTATACGCACGGTATATCTTGTATTGCTTACCACCCACATTATACTGGCGGCTATTATACTGCCGGTAGTGTTGTTTACGGCGTACCGCAGCCTTACGGGTGAATATGCCAAACACAAAAAGATAGCCCGCTACACTTTCCCGTTGTGGTTGTATGTATCGGTTACGGGGGTTATTGTTTACCTTATGATATCACCTTATTATACCCCAACTATATAGTTTTTAATGTCATTTTAAGCTTTGTATATTTGCAGTATGAACCGCTTTATAAAATACATACCCTTTATTCTGATTGTAGTAATAGTACTGCTATCTCTTTCATCGCTGGTGGCCCAGTGCAGTATGTGCCAGGCTACTAATGAAAGCTCGCTGGAGGCAGGGTCTACCAATGCCGAAGGATTGAACAAGGGCATTATGTATCTGTTCTTTACACCTTATCTTATTATAGGCACCGTGGCCTATTTTTGGTGGAGATCCCGTAAGAAGTAAGAAGGGCAGATGGCATAACTTGCAAGTCATGAAATTCAAGGCATCTTTTAGCAATGCAGTTTATGCCATCTCTGCGGGGTGTGTGGTGCTTTTTGGAGTGATAACCTATGCTACCCTTAATAATCCTGACCTTCTATTGCCCTATCAGCTTTTGATTATAGGCTTCCTTTGGGTTACGTTTGTAGTATGCTGGTTTTTACACTCCACTGGCTACACGGTTACGGCAGATGCAGTAATTATTCATCGTCCGCTTAGCAAGGTCACCATACTGAAAAGCCAGATAACAGAAGTTAGCCAGCCAACTGAAGGCGATATGAAATGGACCATCCGCACCTTTGGGGTGGGAGGGCTGTTTGGTTACTTTGGTAAGTTTACCAATACGGCAATTGGGGGTATGACCTGGTACGCAACCCGCCGCGAAAACTATGTGCTGTTGCGGTTAGCCAACAAGCGCATAATACTTACGCCCGACGAGCCAAAGCAGTTTATTGCCGCTACAGGCATTTAAGAGCCACAAAATTTTTCCGTTTTTTTCTGAAATTTCGATTTGTGTAAACCCCTTACATGTCGTTACTGGTTCATTATTAGAGTTTTATGCGAAAGTGATGTAAACCCTTTTTGCTACTTTTTTTTGTAAACCCCCTTTTAAGTTCGCCATAAAGCAGCCTGTGGTTTTACCGGTTTTGGTAAAAAAAAACACCTGTTTTTAGTAAACACATTACCGTTACAGGTAATTTTTCCACAATCGTTTTATTAGTGATTTTTTAAGTCCGTTTTAGGGCATTTAGGGGTTATATTCGCACCACACACAGTTAAGATTTATGAGTGAAAACGTTATGAGCAAAGGAGCCAACACGCGTATGAGTTTTGAGGATTTTAAAAACGAGGTGCTGAACGATTACAGGGTGGCTGTTATTTCGCGCGAAACCAGCCTGCTGGGCCGTAAAGAGGTATTGACCGGCAAGGCCAAGTTTGGGATTTTTGGTGATGGTAAAGAACTGGCGCAGATAGCTTTAGCCAAGGCGTTTCAACCCGGAGACTGGCGCAGCGGCTACTACCGCGACCAGACCTGGATGATGGCTATGGGCGAACTGACGGTAGAACAATTTTTTGCCCAGCTATACGCCAACCCCGACCAGAACGAAGAGCCCATGAGCGGGGGCCGCCAGATGAACGGGCACTATGCCACCCGTACGCAGGATGCAGATGGTAACTGGCTGGACCAGGCCAACCGCTATAACTCATCGGCTGATGGGTCGCCAACGGCAGCGCAGATGCCCCGCTCGCTTGGGCTGGCACTGGCGTCTAAGCTTTACCGGGCCAATAATGAATTAGAAGACTACACTATTTTCAGCAATAAAGGCAGCGAGGTTTCATTCGTATCGATAGGCGATGCCAGCACCAGCGAAGGCTTGTTTTGGGAGACGCTGAACGCCGCGGGTGTAATGCGTGTGCCGCTGGCCATATCGGTATGGGATGATGGTTACGGTATATCGGTGCCTAAAAAATACCAGACCACCAAAGAGAGTATAAGCGAAATAACCAAGGGGTTCCAGGTAGATGAGCAGGGCCGTGGCTACGAGATTTATGTATGCGAAGGGTGGAACTACCCTAAACTGGTAGAAACCTACCGCAGAGGAATTGAGAAAGTGCGCGAAACGCATATACCTGCCCTGTTCCACATTATAGAAGTAACACAGCCGCAGGGCCATTCTACCTCAGGCTCGCACGAGCGTTATAAAACGCAGGACCGCATGCAGTGGGAAAAGGATTTTGACTGCATAAAGAAGATGGGCGAGTGGATGATTGAGAGCAAAATTGCCACTGCCGAAGAACTGGCCGAAATACAGAACGAGTCGAGGCAACATGCGCTGGGTAGCAAAACAGCAGCGTGGAAGAAATTTACTGCGCCGCTAAAAGAAGAGATAGGTGAAGTAGTTGACCTGATATACCGCGTAGTTGAAGAAAGTGGGGAAGAAAGCTTGCAGGAGTTGATAAATAGTTTGCAAACAGCGATAGACCCGGTGCGTAAGGATATTCTTAAAACCGGTAAGACTGTATTGCGCAAACTGCGCGGGCAGCATTTTTCTTCTCTGAATGATTTGCGGGATTGGTTAAAAGATTTTCAGAAGAAATACCAGTACACCTACAGCAGCCACCTGCATAGCGAAACGGATAAGAATGCCCTGAAGGTAGAAGTTGTGCCGGCAGAATATTCAAGCGACTCAAAAACGCTGAACGGTTTTGAAATACTGAACAATGCTTTTGATGCCATGTTTACCAAATACCCTAACGTGGTTGCTTTTGGTGAAGACGTAGGAAAGATAGGTGACGTGAATCAGGGCTTTAACGGCATACAGGATAAATACGGCGAGCACCGGATTTTCGATACCGGTATCCGCGAGGCTACAATTATGGGCCAGGGCATAGGTCTAGCGCTGCGCGGTATGCGCCCGATAGCTGAAATACAATATTTAGATTATTTGCTTTACGGTTTACAACCACTAAGCGATGATTTGGCCTGCCTGCAATACCGTACCAAGGGTATACAGAAAGCGCCATTGATAGTGCGCACCCGTGGCCACCGGTTAGAGGGGATATGGCACACCGGTTCGCCAATGGGTATGATTATTAATTCACTTCGTGGTATGTATGTGTGCGTGCCGCGTAATATGGTGCAGGCGGCAGGTATGTATAATACCCTACTACAAAGCGATGAACCGGCTTTGGTTATTGAATGCCTGAACGGCTACCGCTTAAAAGAAAGACTGCCGGATAACATTGCCGACTTTACTGTGCCGCTGGGCATACCCGAGGTAGTAAAGGAGGGAAGCGATGTAACATTGGTAACTTACGGAAGTTGTGTGCGCATAGCCGAAGAAGCTATGGTGCAACTGGAAGAGGCCGGTATAAGTGTTGAGTTGATAGACGTACAAACACTTTTACCTTTTGATATTAACCACAGCATAATAGAGTCGGTAAAGAAAACCAACCGGGTTGTGTTTTTTGATGAAGATGTGCCTGGTGGCGCCAGTGCCTATATGTTCCAAAAGGTATTTGAAGAGCAGCAGGCTTTCCGCTGGTTAGATTGCGAGCCGCGTACTATTACTGCCAAAGCACACCGCGTGGCTTATGGCACCGATGGCGACTACTTTAGCAAACCCAACGCCGAAGATGTGTTTGAAGTAATTTACGGCATGATGAGCGAAGCAGAGCCGGATAGTTATCCGGAGATTTAAAAGATTATTAAAACTAAAACATACCCCCATGGCATCAGCAAACATTTACCTTACCTTTAACGGTAACTGCGAAGAAGCATTCAACTATTACAAATCGGTATTCGGTGGCGAGTTTGCCTACATAGGCCGGTTTAAAGATATGCCGCCAAGTGAAAAACCTATGCCGGCTGAGGATGCAGACAAGCTAATGCACGTTTCACTTCCGTTAGGAGGAGGCACAGTTTTAATGGGCAGCGATACCGGCAGCGAATGGGGAGCCCACTTTAAGCAAGGCAATAATTTTTCAATTTCTGTTAATGCTTCATCAAAAGAAGAAGCCGACAAACTATTTAACGGCCTGGCTGTCGGCGGACAAGTTACTATGCCTTTGGCTAAAACCTTCTGGAGCGAATACTTTGGTATGCTCACCGATAAGTTCGGTATCAACTGGATGGTGGGTTTTGATAAGCAGGAGAAGTAGATTTATTCTTTTATCCATTTTTGTTCATGCCAGTTCCCTCTGGTATCTCGTGCACGGATAAAATATAATGCATTTTGCAACCCCGCTGCATTAAAGATAATTGATGTTACCGGATTGCCGATGTTTAAGTGTATTACTTCTTTACCGGAAAGATCAAATATGCGGACATCGTCTATCTGCTTTTCGGTGCCCAGTGTAATGTTACACTGGCCGGTAGAGGGGTTGGGGTATACTTTTAACAGGTTATCTGCACGTAGCGTTGCTATCCCAACATTGTTGCAAATGCATGCTGTATCTACTGAGCTGTATCCATATTCTTTGGTATTGCCTGAATAGTAACAACTGAGCCAACTGATGCCTCCTCCGTACAAATAGGGGCCATCTATAGCACCAATACCTTCTATCCAGGTCATTGCATGTGTCAGGTAACCGGTTTGAGTTCTTTTATTCAGGTCAAATGCCTTGCGCTGCCCCTGCAGCGTGCCAATGGAATATACAGAGTCAACTATGCACCAGCCTATAGTGTCAATCTGGTCGGGAAAGTGGTACCAGTAGCCTGAGTTAAACTCGGGTGTAAGTAAAAAAATACTATCGCCCACAGCTAAGCTAAAATCATAGAAAATATGTTCGGCCGTATCCGGCGTGCCTACACCCTCCGATGGCTTTCTTACAAAAACTTTGCGGGCTGCTGTATCTTCGCGTAAGAAAGCTACTATGCAATTGGGGTATCCATCGCTTGCTCCACTGTAGCAGTTGTTGCCTCTCATTACTTTGTAAGTATTGCCGCTTATAACACTATCCTCTGCAAGCGTATAAGTTTTGGTAAAGCATCCTTCGAAATCTGTATTTATATACCACGTGGCCTCATCGCGCAGCAAAGGTGTATACGTTTGTGCTGCGGTAGTTTGCCATAAGGCAAAATTGATAAGCACAATTAATATATGACTAATGCGCCACCGTGTTTTAGTGGTAGTAGTGTAGTATAGCATTGTATAGGGTTAGGTTCAACATAAAGATAGTAAAATAATAGTTAATACACATTTTTACCTTTTGTTCATTAATCATTCATTAAGCTTGCACACTAAAAGAATATTATGAAATACGTACGCATGCCCATAGAAGTAGAATCGCCGGAAGAGATGGGTTATGGTAATATAAGCTATAACCTGGCCGAGAGTTCAATACGCGATATAAACATGAATACGCTGGATGTAGGCCTTAAAAACCTTGTGCTGTTTTATGGTGAGCATAAAGGAATTACTAAACTTCGCACAGCTATTACAGAGGGCAGCAAAGTAATAACCGCTGATGATGTGCTGGTAACTACCGGCGCTGCAACGGCCCTGTTTATTGTGGCTACTACTTTGCTTAATCCTGAAGACCATTTAGTGGTTATACGCCCTAACTACGGTACTAACCTCGAAACTCCCCGTGCCTTTAAATGCCAGATGGGTATTGTAGACCTTAAATTTGAAAATGGCTTTGAGATTGATGTAAATGAAATAGCTGCGGCTATTCAGCCCAATACAAGGCTCATCAGCGTAACCACACCGCATAACCCCAGCGGCAAGTTATACAGCGAAGAGACAATCAAGGCGCTTATTCAGCTGGCAGAAAGGCATAACTGCCGATTGCTGGTAGATGAAACTTACCGCGACCTTAATTTTAAATCGGAATTGAAACCTTACTACGCCGAACTGTCGGATAGAGTTATTTCTGTATCTTCTGTATCTAAATCATTCGGCGCACCGGGTGTGCGTATAGGTTGGATAATTAACCGGGATAAAGAATTGATGAACGATTTTCTGGCGGCCAAGGAGCAGATAACCATTTGCAACTCGGTGCTGGATGAAGAAGTAGCGTGGTATCTGGTGGCTAACAAAAAGGAGATACTGGCAAAGAACCACGAGCACATCAACACCAACTTCAATTATCTTAAGCAATGGTTTGCCGGACAGGAGTTTTTAGAATGGGTAGAACCCGGTGCAGGGGTGGTTTGTTTTCCAAGATTAAAAGCAGGCTATACGGTAGACAAAGATAGATTTTACGAAACGCTGTTTTCTAAATACGGAACTATTGTCGGCCCCGGCCATTGGTTTGAACAGGATAAGATATACATGCGGATAGGATTTGGGTATCCGTTGTTCGATGAATTGAAAACAGGATTGGATAACCTGAACAAGTGCTTTGAGCAGATGGCGCGGAAGGTGTAGATATGGAATTTTAAGCGGCAAGCATCTTTCATAAAACAGGTTATGAAAAATGCATTTGTATTAACGCTGATAGTAATTGCGGCAACAGCTTGCAATGATAAGCCGGCTTATACCGTAGAAAAGGAGGACGAAATGGTTGCTGCCTGCACATTGGTAGATATGCCTGAGGCTCAGGCGCGGTCCAGGCATGAATACGAGCAAGATATGTCTGGCGGGTCTGCTACTGTTCAGAAAATTCCTTCGCAAATTATTCGCAACGCCAATATACGTTTCCAGGTAAAGGATATTGAAGCAAGCCACGGCAGGATAGAAACACTGCTAAAAGAGTATGCCTCGTACTTTGGCAGCGATAATAAAAGCAATAACACGCGTGATATAAGCAGCGACATGGTGATACGTGTGCCATCTTCTAATTTTGATAAGCTGGTAAGTGCTTTGGAGAAGGAGTCTGTTTATATTAACTATAAAAATATTACAGCGGAGGATGTAACTGCAGAATATGTGGACCTGCAGGCCCGACTTAAAACCAAACATGAAATAGAAGAGCGGTATACAGCATTGCTTAAACAAGCAGTAAAGGTTACTGATGTGCTGGAGATAGAAGAGAAGTTGGGCGCTATTCGCGAAGAGATTGAAGCATCGGAAGGGCGGTTAAAATTGCTGAAAGATCAGGTTGGGTATGGTACTATAACGCTTAGTATGTATCAGGCATTGGATTATACACCAGAGCCGCAGCTTGGTTTTTTATCTAACCTGAAAGAGGCTTTTGTTAACGGATGGAGAAATCTGATAGAGTTGCTACTGGGCATGGTGCGTGTTTGGCCGTATGTATTACTTGCGGTGCTGGCAGTGGTTATATTGGTCCGCAAAATAAGAAGCAGAAGGCTGGCAAAAAAGTAAGGGGCAGGCCTTGATTCACAACTTTCCACAAAAGTGTAAATCCTTAATCGGTCAAAGTTCCCATATTCCTATTTTTGCTTTATGCAGCAATACCACGATTTACTGAAGCATATAATTGATACAGGGGTTTGGAAGGATGACCGCACCGGCACCGGCACTTACAGCACATTTGGCTACCAGATGCGTTTTAACCTGCAGGAGGGCTTTCCGCTGGTGACTACCAAAAAGCTTTTTACCAAGGCCATTATTCAGGAGTTGCTGTGGTTTTTGAAGGGCGAAACCAACATACAATACCTGTGCAAAAACGGGGTGCGTATATGGGATGACTGGCCTTATGAAAAGTATAAAAAAAGCCCTGAGTTCGGTGGTGAGGATATTAAGGTATTTGCACAGAAAATAGCTACCGATGATGCCTTTGCACAAAAGTGGGGAGAGCTTGGCCCTGTATACGGTTACCAGTGGCGCAGTTGGCCAGCACCCGATGGCAAAACCATAGACCAGATAAGTAACCTTATTGCGCAGATAAAAAAGAACCCGCACAGCCGCCGCCTGATTGTGAGCGCCTGGAATGTGCCTTATATTGAAGATATGGCTTTGCCGCCTTGTCATACCATGTTTCAGTTCTATGTAATACCCCCTAACCCCCTAAAGGGGGAACAACAGCCGCGATTGAGTTGCCAGTTGTATCAGCGCAGTGCCGATGTGTTTTTGGGTGTGCCTTTCAACATAGCATCTTATGCACTGCTTACTATGATGATAGCGCAGGTGTGCAATTTAGGGCTTGGTGATTTTGTACACACCTTTGGCGATGTTCATTTGTACAGCAACCACGTAGAGCAAGCCAAATTGCAGCTAAGCCGCGATTTGCGTCCGCTACCCAAAATGAACATAAACCCGGAGGTGAAAGATATTTTCGACTTTAAGTTTGAAGATTTTACCCTTACCGATTACAACCCGCATCCGCATATAGCAGGAGAGGTGGCGGTGTAAAGGTAATTTGGGGTGGTTGGCAGACAGGAGGAAACAGCTAAATGCCGGGCCAAATAAAATTCTACCCCTAAAAATTTATTTTCTCAATACATTTTCTACATTTGCGCTCCCTTTCAAAAGAGGGTATGTTCATTGACTGCGCGGGCGTGGCGAAATTGGCAGACGCACTAGACTTAGGATCTAGCGCCGCAAGGCATGGGGGTTCAAGTCCCTCCGCCCGCACCATTTAGGTTAAAGTGTTTATGTGGCCTTAAAACCACATAAACACCTTAATACCTTAACACTTTAACACAATTCTCTCATGACCATTACAGAAGAAAAAACAGACAGCCTTGTTAAGAAGGTGCGCGTAAACCTTGCTAAAGAAGATTACGAACCAGCCGTAAAAAAACAAATAAAGACACTTGCCAAGCAGGTTTCTATTAAGGGTTTCCGCCCGGGCATGGTGCCTTTGGATATGGTGAAGAAGATGTATGGTAACAGCGTGTTGGTGGAAGAACTTAACAAAGTGCTGAACGATGAGGTTTACAAATACATTAACGATAACAAGCTTGAAATTATAGCTTCTCCAATACCGGCAAAAGACCAGAAACTGGATATTGATATTAACAGCCTGAAGGATGTTGATTTCTCTTACGAAGTGGCACTGGCACCGGATATTGACCTTAGCTACCTGGATAACGGCAACTTTACCAAGTATAAGATACAGGCAGAAGAGAAGATGCTGGATGAAGAAATTGACAGAATCCGCAAGCGTTTTGCTACTTACGAATATCCCGAAGTAGTAGGCGAAAGTGATGTGCTTACCTTTAGTGTAGAAGAATTAAACGCAGACGGCACCCCTAAAGAAGGCGGGCAGAATACCGTTACTACCCTTACTCCCGATTTGTTGAAAGACGATGCCAAGGCAAAGGTGCTTCCGCTTAAAAAGCAGGAGAGCTTTGAATACAACGTGTTTGAATTGATGGACCGCGACCGCGAAGCCATTGCCAAGAACGTGTTGAACATGAACGACCTGAGCAAGCTGGATGAAGTAGGCACTAAGTTTAAACTTACGCTTAACAACATTACCCGCTCGGTGCCTGCAGTTATCAACGAAGAGTTTTTTGTAAAGGTTTACGGTGAAAACGGCCCTAAGACTGAAGAAGAGATGCGCGCCAATATCAAGAGCGACCTGGAAGCGTATTTTGACGGACAAACTGATAGCTTCCTGGTAAATGATATTTACAAGGTTATTTTAGAGAAGTCTGATTTCCCATTGCCTGATGAGTTTTTAAAGCGCTGGATAGAAATGACCAACGAAAAACCTGTAACTGCTGAAGAGATAGAGCAGGATTACCCTGGTTTTTCTAAGTCGCTTCGCTGGAGCCTGGTACAACGCAAAGTTGTAACTGAGCAGAATATAGAAGTAACCAACGAAGAGGTTGCAGCCCGCGTGCGTGCTAACATGATTCAGCAGTTATATGGCTATGGGTTAAAGAACATAGGTGAGGATTGGGTAGAGCAATTTGTGCAAAAGCAACTGGCCGATAAAAAGGTAGTATCGCAAACCCGCGAGCAGTTGCTGGAAGATAAGGTGCTGAGCTACATTAAGAGCAAGGTTAACCTTACCGAAAAGCCAACTACACTGGATGAGTTTAAGGCTTTGGTGGACCAAACTAACGCGGCTTAATACAAAAGTTCTTAAAGTTTGACGCTTTAGGACGCTCAAAACCGTCCTAAAAAATATAAATCGGCTTTCTTCGTCAACATTGGACGTGGAAGCCGATTTTTTTTTCTCAAAAAACAACTTCATTATTACAACCGAAATAAATAACCATGAATATTAAAGAAGCACAGGATTTTAAAAATTACGCTGTAAAGCATCACGGCTTAAGCAGCATGCACTTAGAGAACTACACCAAAAAAGTATATAGCGCCCACAGCGGAGTACAAAACCTTACGCGCACGGTAATTGAAGAAAGACAAATGCCTTTTCGCGAGGTAGATGTGTTTAGCCGGTTGATGATGGACCGTATCATTTTCTTAGGAACGCCTATAGATGATTATATCGCGGCTATTATACAGGCGCAGTTATTGTTTCTTGAAAGCAGCGATGCACGCAGCGATGTGCAGATTTATATCCACAGCCCTGGCGGCGAGGTATATTCAGGCATGGGTATTTACGATACTATGCAGTATGTAAATATGGATGTAGCTACTATCTGCACCGGTATGGCGGCCTCTATGGCGGCTGTATTGCTTTGTGCCGGCGAAAAAGGCAAGCGCACAGCGCTTAAGCACGCCCGTGTAATGATTCACCAGCCACTAGGCGGCATAGGTGGCAAGGCCAGCGAAATTGAAATTTCGGTAAACGAGATACGCAAAATAAAGGAAGAACTTTACCAGATAATATCTGAGCATAGCGGCAAGCCAATAGACCAGGTATCGCGCGATAGCGACCGCGACTACTGGATGCGCGCACAGGAAGCAAAAGACTACGGCATGATTGACGAAGTTTTGGTGCGCACCCCTAAAAAGGATTAGAAATACTCCCCTTTACATTCTATACCAAATAAACTACAAGAAACCTCTTGTAACTTGTGGTTGTATTACGCTACCAACCGTAAAACATTTGTATCTTTAGTCCTCGTTTTAGGACGAGGCTAAGGACACGAACGTTTGTATGTGGATAAACCCCTTAACCCCCAAATTTAAATATAGAACTACCAAAAATGAAAAAGGAAACCGAACCGCAGTGCTCGTTTTGCGGCCGCAAAAAACGTGAAACGCAGATACTGATCTCTGGAATTGAAGGACACATTTGCGAAAACTGTGTAAACCAGGCCCAGCAGATAATAGATGAGGAGTTGTTTCAGAAACATAAGAAGTTTCAGTTCAACCTGCCAAACTCTGTAAAGCCACAGGACATTAAGAAGTTCCTGGATGGTTATGTGATAGGACAGGACGAAGCCAAGAAATTTATAGCCGTAGCTGTTTACAACCACTACAAGCGCCTTAACCAAACAAAGAGCGATGAAGTGGAAATTGAAAAGAGCAATATATTAATGGTAGGCCCTACCGGTACCGGCAAAACCTTGCTGGCCCGTAGCATTGCCAAATTCCTGAACGTGCCTTTTGCCATAGTAGATGCTACGGTATTTACCGAAGCAGGCTATGTGGGTGAGGATGTGGAAAGTATATTAAGCCGCTTGTTGCAGGTATGTAACTATGATGTTACCGCTGCACAGCATGGCATTATTTATATAGATGAGATTGATAAAATTGCCCGCAAAGGCGATAACCCATCTATAACCCGCGATGTGAGCGGCGAAGGTGTGCAACAGGCCATGCTTAAGCTGCTGGAAGGTAGCGAGGTATTGGTTCCACCACAAGGCGGACGTAAACACCCTGAGCAGAAACTGGTGAAGGTTGATACGAGCAACATCCTGTTTATATGCGGTGGTGCCTTTGAAGGTATTGAGCGCATTATTGCCAGCCGTATGAACCAAAGCAAAGTAGGCTTTAAGAAAGGCAAAGACAAGGAGAATGTAGATAAGGATAACTTCCTGCAATACATATCGCCTATGGATATGCGCACGTTTGGTTTAATACCAGAGTTGATAGGCCGTGTGCCCGTATTGGTGCACTTAGATCCACTGGATAAGCCAGCGCTTGCATCTATCCTCACCGAGCCGAAAAACGCCCTGCTGAAACAATACAAGAAGATATTTAAAGCAGATGGTATTGCACTATCGTTTGATGATGATGCTATCGACTTTATTGTTCAGAAAGCGCTTGACTATAAGCTGGGTGCCCGTGGCCTTCGCTCTATCTGCGAAGCGTTGATGACCGATGCTATGTTCGAGCTGCCATCGCAGGCTAATATTAAAGAGTTTGTAGTAACCCGCGAGTTTGTAGAAGAAAAGCTAGGCGATAATACACGCATAAGCAAGCTGCGCGCAGCTTAGTAGTAGCAAGTAGTAAGTATTTAGTAATTAGACAATACAAATACAGGATACAAATAACATACACACGCACCAACAAAGGAGCGCAACGCCTCGCAGATCTGCGGGGCGTTTTTATTTGCTTGCAGGTGTCAAATGATAATCTAACAACCTAAACACCGGATTCTTATCCACTATGCCAATTTTGCAGCCATGTTTGGCCGCTACTTTCTCCAATTCATTTCTGAAATGAAAAGCAATAGAACCTACAAAGTGTATAGGGTATTGTTGGTAGTTGGGGTAACACAGGATGTTGTGCAAAAAGAATTCGGTAAAGCCTTCTTCGGCTAGCTGCTGCATGTATTCTTTATCGGGGCTATCGGTTAATACTTTAGCAAAGCTGGCGAGGTAAACATTGGCATGCGGCTTTTTATAAACTGCATCGTAAATTTTGTTCTTCTCCAATCCATAATCATCGCGCAGCATTTTGCTGGTTGCTTCGGGCAACTCTTTGTATAGAAACCTTGCCAGTAATTTTTTGCCAAACCATGCCCCACTACCTTCATCGCCCAAAATGTAGCCCAGGCCAAGCGTAGGTCCATCTTCAAGCACACGTTCCCCATCGTATACACACGAATTGCTACCGGTGCCCAATATGCAGGCAATACCCGGCTTGCCTCCGCAGGTAGCAAAGGCCGCAGCATTCATATCATGGTCTACCCGTATATCGTTAGCCGTACTGAAAAACTTCTCCATGGCTACGCGTACTGTTTGCTTTCTGTCGTCGCTGCTGCAGCTGGCGCCATAGAAGTAAACGGCGGTTATTTTATTGCGCAGGTTTACCAGCCACGGGTGTTTCTCCATCTCGTTATAGATATCATCGCTGCTAAAAAACAAAGGGTTGAAACCGATGGTTTCGTGCAATTCCCTATTCTCAGTAAGCCAATTGGTTTTGGTAGAGCCGCTCTCTGCTATTATTATCATTTTGCTAAGTGTTTATTAAATCACTACCCGAATATAAACCGATTTAGAAATGATAAAATTTTAGGTATACATTTAGGTTCTCAAAAAACATCCGCTCATGAAAAAAGGATTACTCCTGTTATTTGTTTTAGCTGCTGCCCTTGTCAATGCACAAGGCCCTTTATCTCCCTCTCGTTCAAATGTAGACCTGGCGCTGGCGCCGTTTTTTCATGGTGTAGCCAGTGGCGACCCGCTAACCGACCGCGTGATTATCTGGACCCGCATAACTACGGAAAACGCCACCGAAACGGTAGGGTGGGAGATAGCCACTGATACTACGTTTGCATCGCCTGTAAGTTCGGGCTCGGTAACTACCGATAGCAGCAGCGATTTTACTGTAAAAGTAGATGTAACCGGCCTGCAGGAAAACACCTGGTATTACTACCGCTTTAGCAACAACGGGGTCTATTCTATAAAGGGTCGCACGCGCACTATGCCTGCGGGGAACGTTGCCAACCTGCGCTTTGCAGTAGTAGCATGTAGTAACTACCAGGATGGATTTTTCAATGTGTATAACGATATAGCAAAGAAGAATGATGTAGATGCTGTAATACACTTAGGCGATTACTATTACGAATACGGCCCTGATGATTTTACTCCCGGTGTAGATTCAAGCCGTTTGCAGGAGCCTTACAAAGAAATATGGACAAAGGCCGATTACCGTCAACGCCATTCGTTTTATAAACTGGACCCGGACCTGAGAACTATCCACCAGCAGTATCCTTTCTTTACCGTGTGGGATGACCACGAAAGCGCCAACGATAGCTGGAGCAATGGAGCACAAAACCACACCGATAGTGTAGAAGGCTATTGGGATGACCGCAAGGAAGATTCGCGCACTACTTACTTTGAATGGATGCCCCTGCGAAATGTGCACAACAGTGTAGATACCATACACCGTTTAATACCTATGGGCAACCTGGCCGATTTAATATTGCTCGACTCACGCCTGGAGGGCCGCGAAATACAGGCGGGAACTACCGGTGCTACTGTTACTGATACTAACCGCACCATGTTGGGTGCCCCGCAGCTGGAGTGGTATAAGCAGCAGCTTTCGGCCAGCAATGCCAAATGGAAACTGATAGGCAACCAGGTAATGTTTGCGCCGCTGGTGGTACCTATATTAGGTGCCCTTAACCAGGACCAATGGGATGGTTACCCGGCAGAGCGCAACAAAATTCTGCGCCATATTTCTTCTAATAACATAGATAACGTAGTGATACTAACCGGCGATATACATACCAGCTGGGCTAACGATGTGCCCCACCCGGATATGAGTTACAACTCATCTACCGGTGCCGGCTCGGCGGCAGTAGAGTTTGTTTGTACCAGCGTAACCAGCGGTAGTTTTATTACGTTTTCAATACCCGCCAATCTTATCCCTTCGGTTATTACGCATGTAAAGTATGCCGACCTTGCTAAGCGTGGTTACCTGCTTTTTGATGTTACCAGCCAGAAAGTGCAGGGCGATTGGGTGTATGTAAATACTATTGAATCGCGCACATATACTTCATCGGTAGGTGCATCGTGGTGCGATTTAGACGGGGCCAACCACTTAACACAATGCGGCTCGCCACTGGCACCACGGGGCACCAACCCGGGCCTGGCACCGCTAGTTACCGATATGCGCCTGGTAAAACCTGAGGAGATGACCATGCTTTCGGTATATCCTAACCCAAGTGTGAACGAAGTAGATATACAGTTTTACCTGTTTAAACCAGCTACTGTAAATATTATAGTAACCGATATTAACGGGCGCATGGTACACAATCAGCAAGTTCAATATGGGCAGCCGGGCCTTTATAATGCCGAAGCAGATTTATCTAACCTGGCAGCCGGCACTTACCTGCTAAGCATAGCTACAGGAACCAAGGTAGTATCTAAAAAGATAGTAAAGACAAATTAGCATTGCAATTCTCTTAAAAGCAAAGGGGCTTTCCGCACGGAAAGCCCCTTTGCTTTTAAGGATGTCACAGATGTTTAGCGCGCAGTCATTCGCTTTTCGTAGTTTACAGTGCCGTGCACACGGGCAAAAAGTTTGGCAGCCTCCAGGTCAACTTTGCCATCTTTAATCAGGTTATTTTTGTAAATAAGTTTAACGGCCTGGTTCATACCCAGCCATATCCAATCGGCTTTAATCTCCTGGTCGTCTAAAAAGATAATATCGTGATAGCTCATAGTACCGCGCGGATTGCTTTGGCTAATTGCACGCGAATCGGTATAGTACACGGGTTTGAAAATTATTAAAGTTTTTCCTTCCAGGTTTTGGATGTTGTAAGTAAAAGCTCCGGCATTGTTTTCCCTTACTATTTTAAAAACCTGTGTGCCGTTTACAGTGGCAATCTCTGTTTTACGGTCATAGTCAATATCCAGTTTTTCTTTTTGTGCAAAGGCTGTAGCCATGGTAAGTAACATGGCAAAGAAGAAGATTGTCTTTTTCATGGGGTTGTTGGTTAAATTTTAAATGTTATTTGGAGTTAATTTGTTCGTGCAAATATTGATTAACGCAGATTTATATCCAAATCATTTTTAGGCCGGTTTATCGGAGGCCAAAAACAATATGGCTTAATAATTGTTTTATTTTTTTGAGGTTCAGATAGCCTGGGTTATAGTTTCTTACATTTACGGTATAAAAATGTACGCATGAAAAAAATGTATCTTTTGCTTTTAGTTATAGTAGCGTGTTATAGTAGCGTATCTGCCCAGGAGATATATCGTACCAAGCATGGCGATGTGGCCATTAGTGTTACTATTCACGATTCGATTTTATTAATGATAAGCAACGAACTTTCGGTAGCGTTAGATTACGAGTCATCTAAGGTATCTTTCAAGGTACCCGTAGAAACATTCAACACGCGGGTAGATTCAATTGATAATAAATTGAGGGCTTTAAAAGGCACCATGATAGAGTTTTCGGGCAAAGTGGGCATCACCATCAATACGCAAAATTTTGCACCCCAGCGTTATAATCTCGAGGGGCAGGTTACCAGTACTAGCCCCCCCGTACCTGTTAGGGGCAATGGCTCTATGAATTGCATACCCGCGGGCGACCGTGCAACGCCGGCCTGCACATTTCTTTTAAATTTCGAAACTACCCTTACGGCCCTTCATCTGCGCGAGGCTTTTCCCGATGCCAACGAAGGTGTGCGGATAGAAGTGAGGCAGTCAATTCTGGAAAGGGATAATGAGTGAGATTTTCTACTTGGGTGCCTTTTTCATTAGGTAAATGGCCAGCGCCAGGTAAAGTAAATTCGGAATCCAAACTCCTAATACAGGCGGCAACGAAGAGTTGGTTGAAAAAGTAACTGAAAATTTCATGATGATTTCGTAGAGCGCACTAAGCCCAATGCCCAGCACCAAATGCCAGCCAAGCCCACCCCTTACTTTGCGCGATGCAAGGCTTACTCCTATAAGGGTTAAAATGTAGATACTAAACGCAGATGAAGTACGGCGCAGGCGCTCTACTTCAAAAAACTCAACATCTGGCTGCCCGCTTTTAATCATTTGGTCTATATAAGCCTTCAGCTCGGGGGTGGTCATTACATCCTTAAATATTTCGGTAAAACGGATGTCCTCTGGCCTGAATGGCAGCACTGTATCTAATAACGGGCCGCTGGTAATTATATCGCGTTTCTCATTCAGCCTGCGCTCGTAGTAGTTGTATATTTGCCAATGTTGCTTTACACTATCCCACTCAATTTTTTCGGAGCGTAGTTTATACGATAGCTTACCATCTTTAAATTTATCTATAGAAAACTTAAAACCTGTACGGTCGGAAGGCTTATAGTTTTCTATATAAATAATAGTGCCCGGCTCTACCATGCGGTGCAGGTTATAGCGCATACCCTGTATGGGTTTGCTCACATATATTCTTTCAAAGGCTATACGCTTACTGTTTGAGTAGGGCACAAAGTAGTGGTTGCCGAAATAAAAGATAACAGCCAGTATGGTGGCCCCCACAAAATAGGGATATAGCATACGATAGAAACTGGTACCGCTGTTAAGTATGGCAATTATCTCTGACCGCGATGCTAACTGGCTGGTGAAAAATATAACCGATACCAACACAAAGAAAGGCCCAATAAGCGATGTGATGTAGGGGAAGAAGTAAATGTAGTAATCGAGTATAATAACCTTAGCGGTGGCATTGTTAGCGACAAACGGATCAATTTTTTCGCTCAAGTCAATAACTATAGTAATGGCCAGTAGCAGCACCATTATAAAAACAAAGGTGCCTAAAAATTTCTTCAGTATGTACCAATCCAGTTTTTTCATCTTACAGCCTGCGCATTAGTTTTTCCTGCGTTGTTTTTTTCCATGGCCCAAAAGTGCCGGCTACAATTTGTTTGCGGGCCTCGGTTACCAGCCACAAATACAGGCTCAGGTTATTAATGCTCGATATCTGGGCTCCCAATATTTCGCCGGTATGTACCAGGTGGCGCAAAAATGATTTGGAATGATGGCGCATGAGTTCGCAGTCGCTCTCTGCATCTATAGGTGAAAAATCTTCTTTCCACTTTTCATTTTTAATATTGATAATACCCTGGCGCGTGAATAACATACCGTTGCGCGCGTTGCGGGTTGGCATTACACAATCAAACATATCGATGCCTAACGCTATACCCTCCAAAATATTGGCAGGGGTGCCCACACCCATCAGGTAGCGAGGTTTATCTTTAGGCAATATATCACACACCAGTTCGGTCATGGCATACATGTCCTCATCGGGCTCGCCAACGCTAAGCCCGCCTATGGCGTTGCCCTCGGCGCCCATGCTGGCTATAAATTCGGCGCTTTGCTTTCGTAATTCGGGATAAACACTACCCTGCACAATGGGGAAAAGCGTTTGCTTGTAATCGTAAGGGCTCTCTGTTTCATTAAATCGTTTAATGCACCTCTCCAGCCAGCGGTGGGTCATGTGCATCGATTTTTTGGCGTAGTCAAATTCGCATGGGTAAGGAGTGCACTCGTCAAAGGCCATTATTATATCGGCGCCTATTTTGCGCTGTATATCCATTACCGCTTCAGGCGAGAAAAAATGTTTCGACCCATCTATATGGCTGCGAAACTCTACGCCTTCTTCTTTTATCTTCCGTATATCGCTTAGCGAGTGAACCTGGAACCCACCGCTATCGGTAAGTATTGGCCTGTCCCAACCATTGAACTTATGCAGGCCGCCGGCCTTTTCTATAATGCTGGTGCCGGGGCGCAGATACAGGTGATAGGTATTGCCCAATATTATAGGGGCATTAATAAAAGTTTTAAGCTCGTGCATGTGCACGGCTTTAACCGCACCCAGCGTGCCTACGGGCATAAAAATGGGCGTTTCAATTTTTCCGTGGTCGGTAAAAATTTCTCCGGCGCGTGCCTTGGTATTCGGGTCTTGGGCAAGTAAGTTAAACTGCATAGCGGGGCTAAAATAGAATTTAGATTTACGAAATGGGTATTGCCGGCCGGGGATATGCGGATAACTTTAACCAGCCAACATTCACTCCCCTTGCCACAATTATTTTCTTTGCTATGCCATGTCGGTTGAACTGAAGATATTTATAGGTTGTGTTGTGGTGCAGTGCCTGTATTACATACTGGTGTTTGCACGGCTTAATTTTGTGCGGCCCTTTAGCGGCATGCCGGAATTTTTGCCGCCGGCATCCATCGTGATTTGTGCCAAAAACGAAGCTGAAAACCTTAAGCGCTATTTAAAGGTGGTGCTTATTCAACAGTATAAGCAGTACGAGGTAATAGTGGTAAACGACCAAAGCACGGATAATACTATAGATGTACTGGTAGATTATTACATGCGCAACACCAACCTTAAGATTGTAAACATTACCTCCGAAGAGAAAAAACCCTATGAAGGGAAAAAGTATGCGCTTCAAAGAGGGATAGATATAGCCACCTTCGATACAATAGTGGTTACCGATGCCGATTGCCGACCTGCTACCACTATGTGGCTGGCAAAAATGGTAGGCGCTTACATGAACCACACCGGTGTGGTGCTGGGCCATTCGCCTTACGAAAAGCAACCGGGATTTTTGAACAAGCTTATCCGCTATGAAAATTTTATGACCGCCTTACAATATTTTGGTTTTGCCAGGTCGGGCATGCCTTATATGGGCGTGGGGCGCAACTTATCGTACAGTAAAAAACTGTTTAGCTCTTACAACGGTTTTGATAAAAACAAAGACCTGCCTACGGGCGATGATGACCTGTTTGTAAATGCGGTGGCATCGGGCAAAAATACCGAAGTGTGTATAGATAAAGATGCTTTTATGTATACAAAAGCTGCTACAACGTTTAGTGGTTGGTTAAACCAAAAGCGCAGGCACCTGCGGTCGGGGTTTAAGTATAAGTTCTATCATGTGGTTTTGTTATTTCTATTTGCCTTTACCGGGTTTTTGTGCTACGGATTATTATTCTATCTGCTGGCGCAGGGGGTAATGATTAAAATAGTATTAGGCTTGTTTGCAGGTATGTTATTGATTAAATTAATTACTACCTTTAGGGTATATAGTAAACTGGGAGCGGGCGATTTAGTTACATGGTTCCCCTTGTTAGATATTGCGCATACGGTTTACCTACTCAGTATATTTTTCTTATTATTGCTAAAACCTAAAAAAAGTTGGACTTAAATTCGAAATTTTCAGCGCGTGCACAGGAAGACCTTGAGTTAGTTGATTTAGCTAAAAAAGGCGACCAGGTTGCATTTGGAAAACTGATGGCCCGCTACCGCGACTCCATCTTCTTTATGGTACTTAAAATGGTGCACAACCGCGACGATGCCGAGGATTTGACTCTGGAGGCATTTGGTAAGGCATTCAACAGCATATCTAACTATTCGGCCGATTTTGCTTTCAGTACCTGGCTGTTTAAAATTGCAACCAACAACTCTATCGATTTTATCCGCAAGAAAAAATTGCAGACCACTTCGCTGGATCAGACAACCTCTACAGAGGATGGAGAAATTACACCGATAGCGGTTAAAGACCATTCTTCTAACCCGGAGGAGGCTATGGTAAAAGAGCAACGGGCGGCTAAAATCCGCTTGGCTATAGAGCAGCTTTCGCCTAAATACCGCGCGCTTATAGAGCTTCGCTACCTGGATGAATTGGCTTATGAAGAGATAGCTGAAAAGCTGGACATTCCGCTGGGTACCGTTAAAGCTCAATTGTTCCGCGCCAAGGATATGCTTTACAACATACTTAAGGTTACTAAAGAGAAGTATTAATAAGCGGCCTGAGCCAGCATGGACATTCTATTAAAATACTTCCCCGACCTTACTACTGAGCAACAACAGCAGTTTGCTGCCCTTCAAAAAATATACACCGAGTGGAACAGCATGATAAACGTTATCAGCCGCAAGGATATAGATAACCTGTACGAACGCCACGTGCTGCACTCGCTTAGCATAGCTAAGTTCATTCAATTTAAAAAGGCCACTAAAATTATGGACCTGGGTACTGGTGGTGGTTTTCCGGGTGTGCCGCTGGCCATTCTTTTTCCCGAGGTGCGGTTTCACCTGGTAGATTCTATTGGTAAAAAGCTAAAGGTGATAGAGGCAGTAAAAGAAGAAATTGGCCTTACTAATATATTCACTTTCCATGCCCGCGCCGAGCAGATGGAGTACCAATACG
Organism: Chitinophagales bacterium; assembly: GCA_035299425.1. Lineage (GTDB taxonomy): Bacteria > Bacteroidota > Bacteroidia > Chitinophagales > LD1 > Bog-950. Next base: position 22,767 of record DATGWP010000047.1, read on the forward strand.
ACTTTGTGGTTTCGCGCGCTGTAGCACCCCTTGCCGACCTTTTAACCTGGACGCATGGCAAGTATGCCGGTAAAGACCAGAATGCCATACCCAACGGCCTGATATGTCTTAAAGGCGGCGATATTACCGAAGAGCTATCAGTAGTAAAAAAGGCATATAAAATACCCCTCACCAAATTTTTTGAAGAGGAATCGTTTAAGGATAAGTTTTTGGTGTACGTGGAGCAGTAGGAGAGTGGCCACCCGGCAGTCTTCAGTCAGCAACACACAAATTTTACCAGAAATGGGATTGGTTGTTTAAGTCTCCGTTATGGGGAGTTTAGGGGGGCGGTCTTTTTTTTACGCCTAAACCTTCAAAAACAACGCTTTAAACGGCAAACCATCAATAATCCCGCTAATTTTGCCTTATTAGTAAAATATTCTTTGACCCATTGCGTCAGATATTGCAAGAAGGAAAAAGACTATGGTAACCCTAAGTATTGCAATGTCAGACATTCAGAATGAATCTATCCGCCAGACGGTTGAGAAAGAACGCCGCCGATTGCTGGAGTTCATTCGTCGTAGAGTGCCGACGCAAGAAGACGCAGAAGACGTTCTGCAAGATGTATTTTATGAACTGGTAAACACCTACCGCCTGATGAAGCCGGTAGAGCAGATGGCTTCGTGGATGTTTACAGTGGCCCGCAACAAAATTACCGACCGCTACCGCAAAAAGAAGCCAGACAGCCTGGAAGACCACTTTGCAGTGCGCGCCGGCGATGATGGCGACCGACTGGACATTTCCGATTTTCTGCCGGGCAATATGAATGCCCCGGATACGGATATGATGCGCCAGGCTATTATGACCGGTTTGGAAGATGCCCTGGGCGATTTGCCAAAAGAGCAGCGCGATGTATTTATTATGCACGAAATTGAAGACAAGAGTTTTCAGGAAATTTCGGAAATAACCGGTGCTAACGTAAATACATTATTATCGCGTAAACGATATGCTGTTTTGTTTTTGCGCGAGCGCCTGCAAAGCCTGTATAACGATTTGTTTAATACCTAAGCAGTAACAAAAACGAAATGTTATGAACTTGATACTAAGAGGAGTAGGAATTTTTGCGCTGTTTGTAGTGGGCTTTTTTGTATTTGGTTTTGTAACCATGCACCTGTGGAATTACGTAATGCCCTACCTGTTCAAACTGCCGCTTATAGATTTTAAAATGGCCATGGCCATGGTAATACTCAGCAAGATACTTTTTGGTGGCATGCACATGAGGCCAGAGGGCGGCTGGGGCCAGAAAAAATACTGGAAAGCCAAATGGCAAAGTATGACACCCGAAGAGCGCGAGAAATTTAAGGCAGATTTTGCCCTGCGCTGCCAAAGCAAATGGGGCAAGGGCAATGCTAATGCCGAAACAGGCCACGCCTGATTTTATCCCCGATAAATAATTGAAACTGCCCTGGTTTAAAAAGCCGGGGCTTTTTTGTGCCAGGCAATTTAGATTCAATACACCACCACTTTCCTCACTGAGCTAAACTCTTTACCCGCAATTTTAATAAGGTAGTTGCCTGACTGCAGTTGGCTGATGTTAATTGTACCGGTGTTTGTTATCTGCTGTTGTAATAGCATACGCCCCTGCATATCCAATAGGGTTATATCGGCAGTATTGCTTTCAATATCTATGTTCAGTTGTTCGTTGGCAGGGTTAGGCCATAGTTTAAATTTTGCAGCTCCGTATTTATCAATAGCAGTAGGCTCAAGTTGGTATTGACTAAAGAAACGCCATATCTCTTTACTGGCGCTAAAATCCATACAGGTAACATCGTTAGAATTGGGCATAGGGCCACCGGGCCAGGTGTGTTCGCCGCCAATAACTTTATATAGCTCAACCGTATTGCCGCTAGTGCCGCCAGTGTATACATAGTGCTCTGCCGTAGCGCCATCGTTAGTGTCGGTGTTGGGTACGGTGGTAAGCAGGGGAGTAGTATCGCAGTTATTTTGATTTACCCAAAATGCATTTAACTCCTCTATACCTACCATGGTAGATGTGCCGGCATAGGGGTTCGTATTATCTTCGGTACCATGTATATGCAGGGTGGGCGTGGGGCGCACAGGGTTGCAGACATTAAGCATAGTATGCGACATAGAACCCGTAACACCTGCTATGGCCGCAAACCGGTTGCTTTGGCAAGCCATGTAGTAAGCCATAAAACTGCCGTTGCTCATACCGGTGCAATAAATGCGCTGGTGGTTTATGCTGTATTGCGATGCAATGGTATCTATCAGTGCTTCTAAAAAAACTACATCGTCTACGGTAGAGCCAAACACATTTCCGTAGTTCCAAAAGGTGATGCCCAGCATGGTGGAGCCGTTGGGGTTTACAACAATGAAATTGGCTGTATCTGCTATTGGTTTAAAATCGCGGTATTGTGCAAATTGAGCGCCGGTGGAACTGGTACCATGCAGGCCAATAACCATTGGTACCGGTTGGCCGGGTGAGTAAGCCGCAGGCACATAAAACGAGTAGGTGCGTGTAATACCTCCATGCACAAACGAGCCGCTGTAGGTGTTTTGTGCATGGGTGCCGGCTACCGCTATAACCAGTAATAAAGTGAATAGGTATTTGTTATACATAGTAAAGAGTTGCTCTAAGTTAAAAATACCACTGGCTTCTACACGTTACCCGGTCTCAAAATTTGAAAATGGCAGTTAACAAACTTAACACTTAACATATTGATGAAGCTTACTGTGGCAGGGTTTGCACGTACTTCTCAACAATAAATTTTTTTCTACACTTTAGGTGTGAAAGGTGTTGCCCGTTGTGTATTTATTTGCAATATATCTTTCTGTTTTTACCGGTATAACCGGTTGGCACAATTGTTTCAGTAGTGTAAATGCTGCTGCGTATTGCTGCAGATATTATTAACATAAAACTTAAACACAATGGCAAACGAAAAAAACAAACCAGGTCAACAAGACACTGGTAAGAAAGAGCAACCGGGCGTTCAACAAACTCCTGAAAAAGGTAAAGGTTTAGGCGATAAACAAACGCAAAAACCAGCACGCGAAGAAGAAACTGAATCTGAGGAATTGGATCAGCAATAATAACCGGTTAGTGTACTAACCAGTTAAACGGGGCAGTAGTTAACACTATTGCCCCTATTTTTTTGTTGCACATACTAAACTAAAAATAATATATCATCGAATGATACCTTCCTGTGTTACACAATCTCCGTTTTTTAGCTGTATACGTGTTCCGCTTTTTCTTGTAAGTAATCCTTCTTTAGTAAGGCGGGTTCCGTTTTTAAAGCGGACAGTTTTATCTACCGTAGCAAAGTTATCCATTAGTACCAGTTTGCCGTTCCGCAGGTCTAGGCAATAAGTTTTCTTACCCAGCGTGTCGCTTTTATCTACTTGCTGGCCGCCCCCCTGGTCGGGCCCTCCGGCGGTGCTCGACCGATTCATGGCGGGATTAGATACAGGTAAATCAATTTGATCTTTGCGTACCGTGGTATCGGTAGTTTGTGCATAGCCGGCTACACCAGCCAGCAGTAAAGTACTTAATAGTATTGCTTTCACAATTAATTGCTTTTGTATACCACTATGTAAATACTGTGCCTGTTTTGATTTGGGGAATCAGTAAAATGATCTTAGTAATACTTTTTTCTAGGTATAAGTTTCTGATTATCAGCTTTGTAAAAAATATTTGATACATAATAGTCAGATACATAATATTCTTATGTATTATTGCGTTATAAATACAGAAACGCATTATGATATACTCATCGGAGCTAATAAAGGGAACGCTTAAAACCATTGTGCTAAAGCTATTGGCAGATAATAAACGCATGTATGGGTACGAGATAACCCAAAAGGTAAAGCAGTTAACCATGGATAAAATACAGATAACCGAAGGTGCACTGTACCCCACCCTTCACGCATTAGAAGCTGATGGACTCGTGATAACAGAAGCAGAGTATATAGGTAAGCGGGTACGTAAATATTATAGCCTGAGTAAAACAGGCAAAACCAAAACCGCCGAAAAGGTTAGCGAGCTTGCTGACTTTATGAACACGATGAAATTTTTATTGGATATACAAAACCAGCCTGTTTAATGTATTGCCTTACTGAACAACAAATTGATAGAATACTTAACGACATACGTGCACGTGGCGTTAAAACGGAGAGCCTGCAGCTTAACCTCCTCGATCATATTTGTTGTATAGTAGAGCGCGACCTTGAGCCGGAAGGTGATTTTGAAAGTTTCTATCAGCGCACTCTTAAAACTTTTTATAAGCATGAGTTGCGCGAGATAGAAGAGGAGGCCCTTATTTTATTAACCTACAAAAATTATTACGCCATGAAAAAAACAATGATAGTAAGCGGAGGCATATCCGCATTTCTTTTATCCACGGGCATCTTCTTCAAATTTCAGCACTGGCCGGGCGCTGCTATATGTATTGTATCCGGTATTAGCATTTTTAGCCTGCTATTTCTCCCGCTGCTTTTTTTACTAAAAGCTAAAGAGAACAGCGCCGTGCGCGACAGGGTAATTTATGGCCTGGGAACATTTGCGGCCATACTTTTTAGCCTGGCTGTTATGTTTAAAATTTTTTACTGGCCGGGTGCCAATATTATGGGTGTGTCGGTAATTGTACTTATGGCCGGTGTTTTTTTGCCTATCTATTTTTTTAGTGGTATACGCAATGCCGAAACCAAGCTAAACACTATTGTATCTTCTGTATTGATTGTAGCCGGTTGCGGTTTGTTTTTATCACTTATACGTACACCGGCTAAAACACATCAGCAACAGGTAGCAGATACGCGCATTTTTGTGCGTAACCAGCAAATTCTGGAAACAGAGCAACGGCAGTTAAAGCGTGATGCGGTGGCGCTATCCGGTGATGGTGCAGCTATCAACGGGTTATGCGAAAGCCTGAAGGCTTATATACTGGAAAAAGAAACCGGTAAACCGGCAATACCCTACGACTTTAATAGCGAAACCACCATGCTAAGCGAAACATGGGCAAATGTATATTTTGACGAGGGCACTAAACCTTCTAAAGATTTGTTTGAACTGCGCAGCAAAGTAAAAGCTTACAACGAGGGTATTAGTAAGCAAAGCGATTTTCAGGGAATAGCTGTAGAGGGGACTGTACTGGCTAGCGAGCAGATAAGGGTTGCTGCAATGCTTAACGACCTGATACAAATACAGATGGTTGTAGTACAGAATGAGCGTGAACAATTAGTTGCTAAAAAATAGGATGAATTGAATGTGGCCGGAAAACTCCGGCCACATCTTTTTTAAATACTTGTTTTGCGCTTTGATTCACAATGGTCCTTTGCGTATTTGCTTACGCTATCGGTTGTAAAATGGTCGGTGCTAAATGTACCGTTCTTATACTTTACCATGGCATCCGACATTCCAAATGATGGTATCTTTAGTTTATTCCAGTTCACTTTGTTTTGCATAGTAACAGGTTTTATATGCTTAAGCCAAAACAAAACGCATACCGCACCATAATGTGGAATTATGGGGCAAATTGTTTGGAATCACGGTATTGCATTTGGCATTTCGTATATTTTTCGCCTCTTGTTTTTCTCATTTTGATACTTTACAGCTGTTTATATATTTGCCTTGTCTGAGGGAGAAGTTAGCCTCAACATGCAGCATACCAGTAAATTCATCTGGTTTAAACTCCAGGTGGTTTTACTGGGTGTAGCGCAGTCCGGTAGCGCGTTTGCATGGGGTGCAAGAGGCCGTGGGTTCGAATCCCGCCACCCAGACAGAACAAAAGCCTGCCCCTCAAGGGTGGGCTTTTTTGATGAAAAAATGCAGGCCCTGCTTGCAGTTTCCTAAAGCAAAAAGCCCCCTGCGGGGTGAGCTTTTTATTTTACTACCTCACCAGCGTCACATTTCCATGCATCACACTCTTTTTGCTCTCATCCATCCAGGTATATTCCACAACATAAACAAAGGTGCTTATAGGGGCCTTAACACCTTTAAATGTGCCGTCCCAGGGGTCGCGGATATTATCGCTGCTGTAAACCATCTCGCCCCACCGGTTGTAAATAACCATGCTGAAACTTTTTAGCGGGCAGGTGGCAGTTGCTCTGAACATATCATTGGCCCCATCGCCATTAGGCGAAAAGCCGGTTGGCACTAATACGCTGCAGGTACAATTAGAATAACTTACGCCTACCGAATCCGTAGTAGTACCGCAATTATTTGAAACAGAAACCCTGTAAATGCCATCAACAGCAGCTATCGCAAATGAATCGACTGAACCTGTGCTCCAAAGGAAGTTACCAAGTGAAGATGGTAATTGCAGGCTTATAGTTTCGCCAAAGCAGGCAGCAGAATCTTTGCCAAGGTTAAAAACCGGTACATCATAATAACTCACAGCAACAGCATCACTGCCCGTGCAGCCGCTTTGGGTCACCTGCACGCTGTAATTTCCCGCATTGGTAACTGCGTACGTACCACTTGTAGACCCATCCTGCCATTGGTAAGTGGCACCTGCGTTGCCGGCATCCAGTAATACTGTTTGTCCGTTGCACACCAATGTGTCGTTGCCCAGGTCTACCACCGGCGATGGAAGATTGGAAATGCTTATAGCGTCGTTACCTGTGCAGCCGCTCTGTGTTACACTAACCGAGTAGTTACCTGCACTGTTTGCTGTAAAAATCTGGCCGGTAGAATTATCCTGCCATAGGAAGCTTGCTCCATTGTTACCGGCATTTAAAATCACACTTTCTCCAAAGCACACTGCAGTGTCATTACCCAGGTTTACTACAGGTATAGCGTTATAGTTTACGTTAATGGCATCGCTACCCGTGCAGCCATTTTGTGTGGCTGTTACAGCATACAGGCCCGCACTGGTTACCGTAAATGTAGAAAGTGTAGAGCCATCCTGCCACACATAGGTTGCGCCGGGGTTGCCGGCATCCAGCAACACAATAGCTCCGGTGCATACGGCAGTATCGCTACCCAGGTTTATAACTGGTGTAGTGAAATTATTTATGGTAATGTTATCACTGGCACTGCATCCGCTTTGTGTAACGGTTACAGAATAAGTACCGGCACCGGTAGCTGTAAATGTCTGTGCTGTGCTGCCATCCTGCCACTGATAGGTAGCGCCGGCGTTGCCTGCATTTAATAAAACATTTTCCCCGGGGCATACGGTGGTGTCATTGCCAAGGTTCACTACCGGTATAGGGTTATTAGTAATAGTAATGGCATCGCTGGCGGTACAGCTCGTTTGTGTCACTGTTACGGCATAGTTGCCTGCTGTGCTAACTGTAAGTGTTTGCGCAGTAGAAGCATCTTGCCACTGGTAAGTAGCTCCCGCATTGCCTGCATTTAAAACTACGGATTGGCCTGTACATACAGCCGTGTCGTTGCCAAGGTTTACCACCGGTAGTGGATTGTAATTTACAGTTATGTTATCGCTGGCGCTGCAACTGTTTTGTGTTACCGTAACCGAGTAAGTGCCCGCTGTAGTCACGGTATATGTCTGTGCCGTGCTGGCATCCTGCCATTGGTAGGTAGCGCCTGCATTACCTGCGTTTAGTATAACGGTTGCTCCTGCGCACACCGCCGTATCGTTTCCTAAATTTACTGTCGGCAAAGGTGTTACGCTCAGGTTAGTGGTTATCACACTATCGCAGCCGTTAGCAGCCGGTATGGTGCTGGTGTAGGTGCCCGCAGTATTTACCGTAGTGCCATCAGGCAGTGTATGAATTGTGCCTGCGCATATCACCGGATTAACGGTGGTAGTGTAAGTAGGGTTCACGGTTACGTTTATAGTTGCCGAATCGGAGCATCCGTTGTCAGTCACCACAGCTTTATATGTGCCTGCATTTACTGCAGCAGCGCCCGCTATCTGAGGGTTGCGTTGGGTACTGACATAGCTGTTAGGGCCTGTCCATGAAAAGGTAGCACTGCCGCTATAATTACCGGTTAAGGTAAGCTGTATAGTGCCGCCCTGGCATACCGGATTATTTACGGCAAGTACCGGTGTTGGCATGGGTATAAAGGGGGTGGTGCTTTCCGGCAGCGCAAGTCCTTGCACGGTAATACCTGCCTGGCCAAACCCCGCCTGGTGATAAGGAGGGTACGAAGAGCTATTGCCCGGTGCACCACCGGCATTCAACACGGTTACATTACCCGGTAGTGGTGCTACCGACCATACCACACCGCCGCCACCACCACCACCCGGTCCGTGCCCGGTGTTATCTCCTCCTTTACCGGCATGCACATCAATAGTCAGGTTGCCCGTAATAGTAGTGGCTGTAAGCAATACTGCACCACCGCCGCCGCCACCACCCGAACCATCACCGCTTGAACCTATCGCATCTAAAGAGAATGCTTTAATAGCCCCCCCATTGGCTATAATTTGAGGGGTATTGATAATAATAATACCTCCCCCGTTAGTACCTGAAGTAGCCACCGCATTATTTTGGTGTCCGCCGCCGGCGCCACCACCTAAAAAAACTTTGTTGGTTGTATTGTTATAGGTCAGGGGCTGTGCACCATCACCGCCTATAGGCAGGTTAGGGCACCCGCCCCATTGGTTGCCGCCACGTCCGCCAGCCCCGCCATTGCTACCACCGGCCCCACCTGAGTTGGTGTTGTTGCCCCCACCGCCGCCGTTTGCATTTTTACCACGACCATTTATTATATTATTGGGTAACTCAAAAATACCTTCGCCTTTACGCCCGCCATGAGGCGAAGTGATGTCGTAATAATAATCCATCAGGTCGCATTGGTAACCCATGTTTAACGACACTATACCAGCGCGAAAGCCCAAATCACTGGCATCTATATCCGCATTCAGGGTTACACTGCCGCTGGCCTCTATGGCAATTACCCCACCGCTGGTACCGTTCCAGGGTTGCGCGGTTATAGGGGTTGTAACAGTAAGGTTAGTGTATTGAGGCACTTGCACTATTTGAACAAACCCCGCTGCATCATATGTATTCAGCAACTGATTGGCAAAAAAAATGTTGTTACCCGATACAGAAGCTACTGTGGCAAACTCATAGTTGCCGGCATTATTATAATTAGTTACTGTGCCAAAGGCGGTGCTGTTGCTTTGGTCTATATCCACGCCCTTCATTTGTATAACAAGCACTCGGTTGCCGGCCGCAAAACCCGCAGCGTTACTTACTGTTACCGAGTTAGAACAAAGATTTATGGCTGTTACACCGGCATAATTATTTACAATTTGCGAAAACGAAACAGCCACGCAGCTTACAAATAATATAAGGGGAAATAATTTTTTCATTTAAGCTTTTGTTGCTGGCTTAAATATACTTTTCATTTCGTGGTTTTAAGCATTGAACCTGTCCCCTCAGGTTCTTTTGTGAAAGTATTCACCTTGAGCCCATTAAAAATATTACATGTCAAGGCTTTGTAAATACTTTATCAGGTTAACCTGCCTGCCAAGCTTCATCTTCTTTTTAATGCGCCAACGGTGTTGGCCGTAGCTCTTATAGCTTTGCCCATATAGCATGGCTAGTTCTTTATCGGTAATACCTGTTTTAAACAACCCGCACATATTTATTTCGAGCGGTGTAAGGATCGGAAATTTTTGGTTAAGGTTTTTTGCCAGGTGCTTACTTGTTTCAGCTAGTTTTTGTTGCAGTCGTTTTTTGTCATGGTCTGTAATTTTCACTGCATCTATCTTCTGCAAAATGGATTTACTCATTTCCCCAATCTGCAACCCTTTTCGGCCCAGTATTTTTACATGGTCTTTTAATTCATCAAGCACCAGTATTTTATCATGCAGGCTTAAAGTGGTTAGCTGCATTTCGTTGTTCAGCGCATCTATCTGTTGTTTCATGAGTTGTTCAGTAAGTTTTTTCTGTTGCAGTTCGTAAGTATTTTTTACAGCGTTCAGTTTTTCGGCTGTAGTTTTCTTTGCATCGGCTTTCACTATCTCGGTATAATGTTGCAGATATTTATAGGCTGTAGCCAGTTTTGTATAGTCCTTTGCTTGCAGCCCCCAGGCATGCCAGGCTTTATGTACCAGTTGGTAATACTCTACAACACTGCGGTCCTGCTTTTGCTTTTGATATACCGGCAGGGCTTTATCCAGTAATTGAATGGCTGTGGCGTAATTTTGCTTAAGGTATTCAACACGGCTGCGCGTTATAAGCAGATTAGCCCTATGCACCGGCGATTTAAGCCGGGCATTATACTTTGCAATAGCCACCAGCAATTGGTCCATACGGGCCATTTGCCTGGCGCGTTTTGCTTTTTGGGTAGCGGGTGTTTCCTGGTAAAGCCAGTAGTATTGGTAAGCAAGGTTGCTATTGGTTACAATCAGGTAAGGCAGGTTGTCTTCGTTAGTTAGTTCAGCTAGTGCCTTCTCATACCAACTTATACTTTCTTCTGTTTCCTCCTTAAAATTGTAATGCAGGCCTATATGCCTGTAAATATGAAACCTGTGCTGTGCCGAAATGTTCTGCTCTTCACAAACTTTAAGCGCCTGCGCAAGGTAAGGCCACGCTTCATCATGCTGGCGGTTGCGTTGGTATACATCGGCTATAGTGGCGCTTAGCATTGCAAACATACCATACCACCAGCTGTTACTCTCTTTAATTTGTGCCAGCTTTTCAAAAGCCTGTTCGGCAGTAAACATGCGTTGTGCATGTTCGCCTTTGGTAGCATAAATCTGTGTGGTGTAATGCAGGTAACTTACTTCGGTGTTGAGGGTACTTAACGGCAACAAATGTTGCTTGATATAAGTAAGGCATTTTTCGCCTTCGGCTATATTGCCCCGGTTAAGATAATGTTTTGTCTTTGCCAGCAACAATAGTGCTGCATTGTCATGTTGCTTTTGCTTTTCAAAAAAGCGCAGCATTTTTTTATCGTCAATGTTTGCCTTATCAAAAGTATTGCAGGTTGCTGCTATAATTAATTCCAAAAGATCTGCCCGGGCGGCGGCGGCTTTATTTTTAAAAGGCCGATGCGTATTTTTTAGTTTTTGCAAAGCCGCCTGCGCAGCAGGCACACTTTCTGCTATCAGTGCATAAATTTCGTCCAGCGCTGGTAGCACATCTCTCATACTGCTAACATAATCCATATATGGTTCTGTTTTTTGCTTGTAGGAAATTTGTAGGAAACAGCATATAAACCACAGGCTACCTTTGTAACATCAAAACAAGGTTATGAAAAAAGCCAACTCAACCCCCGTAGTAAAGTTTGCATTTTTTTTTGTTTTCAGCGTAATCGGTACCAGCTTATTTGCGCAGGCCGAAACGCAAAACCCCGACTTCCCTTTCTGGAAGATTAAAGGTAATACAGGTACAGACACGACTCTGCATTTTGTAGGCACTACCGATGCCAATGCCTTTACGCTGCGCACTAACAATGTAAGACGGGTAACCTTAGATGTAAACGGCAAAGTTGGTATAGGCACTGTGTTGCCACAGCAGTTACTACACCTGTTTGGAAACAATACGATCCGCATAGGTGGCCTTGCCACAAGCGGCACTTATATAGCTGCACCCACAGCCAGTACCGATAACCTGCTGTATGCCGATGCCAATGGAGATTTACGGGGAATCCCCACGGGCACTGCCGGTCAAATGCTTAGCATTTCCGGCAGCGGCGTACCAGCATGGGTTACTCCGGCATCTGCCAGCAACGACTGGACCACCACCGGCAATACCGGCACGGTAGATGGCACTAACTTTATAGGAACGACCGATAATGTATCCTTCAACATAAAAGTAAACAACCAAAAAGCGGGGCGGATTGCTACTACCGGCGGCAATAATTTTTACGGCTTGCTGGCGGGTAATGCCAATACCGGCAGTTCTATAACGGCCATAGGTTATAATGTGCTGGCGGTTAATACAGGTAATGATAATACCGGCGTTGGCTTCAGTGCCTTGTCGGCTAATACCAGCGGTATTTACAACACAGCAATGGGCGCTTATGCCATGCTAAACAATACTACCGGCAATGATAATACCGCCATTGGCCGGAACGCCTTACAGGCAAATACAGGTGGCGGACAAAACACAGCCGTAGGTAAAGAAGCCTTGCCCAGCAATACTACCGGTTCCAATAATTCAGCTTTTGGCTATCAGGCTATGCTTAATAACAGCACAGGAAATAGTTGTGTAGCTTTTGGCAATGCTGCCTTACGCGAAAACACAACGGGCATTTTTAACTGCGGGTTTGGCCGTAACGCCCTGCGCAGCAACACCACCGGCAACGACAATACAGCCATAGGTAAAGATGCCCTATTTACCAATAGCACGGGTGCGGCTAACACTGCCATTGGTAAAGATGCCATGTTAAGCAACACTGGTGGTAATGGTAATATTGCTATGGGTTACCAGGCTTTACTTAGCAACACCACCGGCACCGACAATGTTGCTTTAGGCCGTGATGCTATGCGTACAAACAGTACTGGTGTTTATAATACTGCAGTAGGTAAAGATGCCATGCGTAGTAATACCACAGGGTTTAATAATACCTCCGTTGGTACATTCAGCCTTTCAACAAACAGTACAGGAGAAAACAATACCGCCTTAGGTATGAATAGCCTGCAGAACAATACCGGTTCATTTAATACAGCTACCGGCTCAAACTCGCTGCGTACCAATACTACCGGTAGCGAAAACGTGGCTTATGGTAAAGATGCACTTTACACGAATAGCACCGGAGCTTCTAATTGCGCTTATGGTTACCAGACTTTATTATTTAATACCACCAGTAACGATAATACCGCCACCGGCCGCGATGCTATGCGCACCAACACCACCGGCACAGGTAACACTGCCAATGGCAGATCGGCGTTGTACAGCAATAGCACCAGCAATTATAGTACGGCATTTGGCTACCAGGGCCTATATAATAACACGGCTGCAGAAAATACAGCCGTGGGGTCGAACGGTTTATTTAATAACACCACCGGCACGCAAAATACAGTGATAGGTGGCAGCGCTGGTTTTACTAACATTTCGGGTAGCCAGAATACTTACCTGGGCTACAATGCCCGCGGTGGTGCTACGCTTAACAATGCTACGGCCGTTGGCGCCAATGCTGTTGTTTCTGCCAGCAATAGCCTGGTGTTGGGAAACAACGCATACGTAGGCATTGGTGTTAACAGCCCCTTGTATCCGTTACACGTAAATGGCTATTCGGGTAATCTTAGTACACCCGCTAACGAAGCATGGTTTATACCAACCAGTACCGTGTTATCACAAAGCAGCAGTTCTACCACAGCCAGCGTAAGTATTTATGCTTCCAATTACATTGCATCCGGCGAAGGTTTTGTAGCACATAGCGATGCCCGCATAAAAAAAATAAGCGGTATAAGCAACAACGCGGCAGATTTGCAAGCGCTTAACCAGATACAGATTACCGATTATAGCTTTATAGATAGTATTGGCAAGGGCACCGGCACCTGTAAAAAGGTAATAGCCCAACAGGTAGAAAAAGTATATCCGCAGGCGGTGCATACGGTTACCGATGTGGTGCCTGACATTTACCGCGCCAGTGAGATAAAGAGCGGATATATAGCAACCCCTAACAACCTGCAGAAGGGCGATGTAGTGAAGTTGATTTTTGATAGGGGAGTAGAACTGGTAGAAGTGCAGGAAGCAAATAGCAACGGTTTTAGCGTGGCGCTAGAAGATGAAGGCCGCGTATTTGTTTATGGCAAACAAGTAAATGATTTCCGCACGGTAGATTATGAGGCTATCTCCATGCTCAATGTATCGGCTACCCAGGAACTGGCGAAAAAAGTAACTCACCTTGAAGAGGCAAACAGGTTGCTGATTCAAACTATTACAGAGGTAAAAAATCAGGTGAAAGTGTTAAATCAGGCATTAAGCCAAAATATGGCAAGTAGTAAACAATGATTTTGCTACTGAAAGTAAACAAGTTTTAAACACTTAGCCATACCGTTCAAAAACTTGTTTGGCAACACCCACACAATTGAATATCCTTGCCGCCCCTTAATTGGAGTTGTAATGAGTAGCTTTTTGCTGATAAATCCCGATGCCCTTGTTCTTCAGAATTACTATGATGTATTCCGGGTAATCCATCAGCGCAAAGTTGACAACAAACCTATTTTTCAATTCGATTCGCTTATTAGTCAAAATACGCGTTTGGTGTATCCGGGCAGTGACCCGGCTATCATAGCCCTGGTTAAGTGCCTTGACCCTAACCATATTAAAAATGAGATTGGCAAGCTAAGCAAGATACACACCAAGCAAAAAGGGGGAGTTTCATTCGATACCTATATCTCCCGCTCAGTGCCCCGTATTTTTCACGAATTGCTTAACCGTGTTACGGCTGTTTCACATGAGTTAAAATTTTATCATAGGTTAAAGAATAAGCAAACGGGAAATTATAAGGTAGCGCCCTGCACATTTGCGGCGGTTAAACCCTCCCTTTCATTTAAAGTAAACAAATCGCAGGTGGGCGAGTTTTTTATAACGCCCAACATCACTATCAGCGGGCAAACCTTTCCGCTCGAAGATTTTAACGGCGCTACATTTTTGTTGGAGAAGGACAGTGTTTACTACCTGCTATCTATCAAAGATTCGCAAACCCTCGACTGGTTGGTAAAGGCAAGGCCCGAGCAGTATAAAGATAACCCCGAGGCATTTACTGAACAGATTGTATCGGTGCTGGAGCGCGATTACGATGTAACTAAAGACGAAGCCTTTAAAATTAACCTGATAGAAACTCCACCGCAGCATGCGGTGCAGCTTAGCGAAATAAGCGACACCTACCTGATGTTTACACCACGCTGGAACTACGAAGGTTTTATTATAGAAAACTTCGACCAGCCAGAAACCGAGGAGATGCGACGTGGCGAAGTTTACAAAGTAGTTCGTCGTAAGGATGAGGAGTCAGCCTTTATAGAAAAACTGCGCGCTCTGCATCCCAATTTCGAAAAACAGCGCAACGGTAATTTTTATCTCAGTTTCGATGATGCTAAAAAGAAGCACTGGTTTCTGAAAGTGTACCAACAACTGCTGGCAGAGAATGTACAGATAGTAGGCATGGATTTGCTGAGCCACTTCCGATACTCGCCACATAGCATTACTACCGATATGACGGTGGGCCGCACTATCGACAGCACCATGCATCTCAATATCCGCATAAGTTTTGGTGATGAGAGCATAGATCTGAGCGCCATACAGCGCACGCTCTTCAATGGTCAGCGTTTTATATTGCTTAAAGATGATAGCATAGGTGTAATAACCGATGAGTGGTATGATAAATACGGCGTGCTGTTTAAGCACGGCAAGGTACAGAAGGGTGAACTGATAGTTTCTCAGTGGATACTGCTGGGTATAGAAGAGCGCTTTCAGGCACACGAGCTTAAGCCCATTATTAAAAATGAGTGGTGGGCCGAGTGGGAAAAATGGCAAACGCAGGAAGGTCCTTTGGTGCCTGTACCGGCCGGCCTTAATGCTACGCTGCGCCCTTATCAGCAAAAAGGTTTTGAGTGGCTGGTATTGTTATCAGGCATTGGTGCGGGCGGTTGCCTGGCCGATGATATGGGCTTGGGTAAAACACTACAGGCCATAACCTTTTTACAACATATACATAACGAGAAACCCGATGCGCGTTTTTTAATTGTAGCACCGCTATCGCTGGTATTTAACTGGAAACAGGAGTTAGAGAAATTTGCACCGGGCCTATTGTTCTATGTATTCCACCAGCAAAACCGCGATGTAAAAGAGTTTATGGCATCCACTGCACGGGTTATGATAACCAGCTACGGCACCGCCCGCTCAGCTATAGATGAACTGAGCCTGATTAACTGGAACACCGTGCTGATAGACGAAAGCCACAATATTAAGAACCCGGCTGCGCAAATTACCAAAGCTGTTTACCGCTTAAGTGCTGCTAACCGCATTGGCCTTAGCGGTACACCGGTAATGAACAACACGTTCGATATTTACTCGCAGCTTAATTTTATGCTGCCCGGTTTGTTAGGAGGGCCTGAGTTTTTCAAACGCGAGTACGCCATCCCCATCGACCGCGAGTTGAATGTAGAGAAAACCAACGCCCTGCAAAAAATTACTGCGCCGTTCGTACTGCGCCGTACCAAGAAACAAGTGGCAGCCGACCTGCCCGAAAAGACAGAATCGGTAATGTGGTGCCAGATGGATGAGTTGCAAAAAGAAGCCTACGAAACCATTAAGAAGCAGATTAAGAGCAGCATATTTTTAGATATACAGCGCGATGGGTTTAGCAAGGCTAAGTTTGGCATACTCCAGGGTATAATGAAACTACGCCAGGTATGTTGTGCTCCGGGCTTACTGAAAGACGAGGACATTACCACCAACGAATCTGTAAAGCTGGATATGCTGATGGATGAGCTGCGAAACAATGTGAAGAACAGTAAGTCGCTCGTGTTTTCGCAATACCTGGGTATGCTTCATTTAATTGCAGAACAATGCAAAGCCGAGAATATCCCCTACTTATATTTTGATGGTAGTACTCCGCTCGACCAGCGCGCGGCCATGGTCAACTCTTTCCAGCAAGATACTGGAGAAGGCTGCGTGTTTCTTATCAGCCTAAAAGCAGGTAATGCCGGCCTTAACCTTACTGCCGCAGAATATGTCTTCCTTATGGACCCATGGTGGAACAATGCCGTAGAGCAACAAGCTATTGACCGTACACACCGTATAGGCCAGACAAAAAACATATTTGCTTACAAGCTCATCTGCCGCGGCACTATCGAGGAGAGGATATTACAGCTGCAACAAAAGAAAAAACAACTATCCGAAGACCTTGTAAGCGAAGAAGACGGCTTTGTAAAACAATTGACTGAAGATGATATTACTTTCCTGTTCGAGTAAAATTATTGAGGCAACGTAAAACTAAACTTTGCCCCTTTATCTAATTCACCGGTAGCCCATATTTCGCCTCCATGTCTATGCA
The DNA here is from genome assembly GCA_035299425.1 of Chitinophagales bacterium. Lineage (GTDB taxonomy): Bacteria > Bacteroidota > Bacteroidia > Chitinophagales > LD1 > Bog-950. The sequence goes on from DATGWP010000047.1 coordinate 39,685, forward strand.
AAATACGTTGGGTCAGTGCCAGCCCAATGCCATTTCCATCAAAAGTACTGGTATCGTGTAGCCGCTGGAACATGCCAAACATTTTATTGTAATAAGCCATATCAAAACCTATCCCGTTATCTTCTACATAGTATGCATTGCCATTTTCACCGGCTTCATAACCCACCTTAATTTTAGCAGCAGGGTTTAGCGCAGTATATTTTATAGCATTAGATAGTAAATTTGTCCAAACCTGTTTTATCAAAACAGCATCGCCCGTAGCGTTTGGTATTTCTTCTATTTCAAACAGTATGTTTCTGTCTTTACCATGCTCCTGCAATTCTGCAAATACCTGCTCTACCATCTGTTTAATATTTAGTGGTATAATCTCCATAGCCTGCCTTCCCGACTTCGAAAAATTAAGCAGACTGTCTATCAGTTTATTCATACCATTAGCCCTGGCAATAATTTTCTCTACCCCTTGCACAGCTTTCACCTCGTCAAACTGGTTACCCTTAAAATCCTCCTTCATCATTTCCATACGGGTTATAATTTGACGCAAAGGAGCGCGCAGGTCATGCGATACCGAGTACGAAAAAGTTTCCAATTCAGCATTGGCAGATTCCAGTTCCTTCGTGCGCTTTCTTACCCTATCCTCCAGTTCATTATATACATATACATTCTCTATAGATACCGAAGTTATATCTGCCAGCGATTGCAATAGCTGTAACTCTTCAGCCGATGGGATATGCTGATTTGCCCAGTAGTTTCCTATAGCCCCAATAGGTTCTATAGTGCGTATAGGCACCATGGCCAGGCTTTTTACAAACGTAGGCCTGTAAGCCTCAACCGGTATCCGGGCGTCGTTATAAATATCTGGTATAATAGCGGCCTGCTTATTTAGCATCACCCAGCCGCTGACGCAGGCGCTCATAGGAAACCGCTGCCCTTTCCATAGTGGGCTTATCGTATCTTCATCGGCATAGTAGCACAGGTCATTATCTTTTAAAATAAAGGTTGCTCCATCGGCTCCGGTAAGATTACGCGCAGCCGTGCGCACTATATGCATTACCGTTTCAATATCACGTGCTAAGGATAGCTGCTGTACCGTTTCTGCCAATAATTTTAACTGCTCACTCGTCATTAACACTACAATTTGTTGTATTACTAAACAACAAAAAAAATCGGAATAAGGCGGCACCGGTTTGTTAATACGCTTTTTCCTTATGGCGCGCTTAATCAGATAGCTATTTTAACTCATCCAATATCACTTTCCAACGTTCAATTTTCTCCGGCAAACTTAAGCGTGCATGTTGCCCGCTGGGCGATGGTAATAAGTAATAACGCTTGTCAGGCGATTTACCTATATGTTTTAAATACAATTTTTCAGCCGTTAAGCTATCCAGAAACACAGCCTTTATCTTAGGGTGCTTTTTGTAAAATAGCTTAAAGTCGTTGGCTATTTCGTTGTTTATGGCGCTATCCGAACTGCCCTGTCGCTCACAGTGGCTCAATACATCCCACAGCGCAATGTTATTTTTTACCAATAAGTTAATCCGGTCTATATAATCAGTAGAGAACGGCTGATTGAACAGGGCAAACATTATCTTCCAGAAATGATTCCCCGCATGCCCATAATACTGCTGTAACTGCAGCGAGCGCTCACCGGGCATAGTGCCCAGTATTAATACACGGGAGTTTTTATCGGCAATGGGTGCAAAGGCTTCCAGCATATGGCAAAGCTATATCAGTAACACTTTTTATTTATGATTTTTTCGAATTATTGTGATACCCTCCGCATTATGCATTTGTTATTTTAGCCCCCATGCAATTTGTTTCGCCTTTATTTCTGTTTGCGTTGTCGGTTTTGGCTATACCGGTAATTGTGCACCTGTTCAATTTCCGCAGATACAAAACGGTGTATTTCAGCAATGTTCAGTTTTTAAAAGAAGTTAAGGAAGAAACATCATCACGCAGCCGTATCAAACACTTGCTTGTGCTATTGGCCAGGTTGCTGGCTCTGGCATTTTTAGTATTTGCATTTGCACAGCCATTTATCCCAAACAAACACAACGGCGCGGCCGCTGGCCGCAAATATGTAAGCGTATATGTCGACAATTCGTTTTCGATGAACGCCGTTAGTGATGGTCGCAGCTTGTTCGATAAGGCAAAGCTGGCTGCTAAAGAAATAGCGGGCAATTATTCGGCCGACGACCAGTTTCAGTTACTCACCAATGATTTTGAAGGCAAGCATCAGCGCCTGGTGGGTAAGGAGGAGTTCTTAACCATGGCCGATGAACTGGAAATATCGCCGGCGGTGCGCAACCTCGATGAAATAACCAAACGCCAGCACGATGCCCTTAGCCGCGAAAACGGTAAGAATAAAGTAGCCTACCTGCTTTCCGACTTTCAAAAAAATATGGGCAACCTGAGTGTAGATTCACAGGTGATGTATAACCTGGTACCACTCGCAGCCGATGCCCAGGCCAATGTATATATTGATACCGTATGGTTTAACGAACCGGTGCAACTGCTCAACCAGCAGGTTAATTTGATTGTAAAGATCAGCAACAGCGGCGAGAAGTCATCCGATAATAACCGCATTGTTTTAAAACTTAATAACCAGACTAAAGCCATGGCCGATTTTTCGGTAGAGCCTAACTCATTTATTTACGACACTATGAGTTTTGTGCTCACCCAGCCTAATTGGAACAAAGCCGAGTTACAAATACAGGATTATCCCATCACATTTGATGATAACTACTTTCTGGCCTTTAATGTGATAGAGAAGATAAAAGTGCTGGCCTATAGCGAGAACCGCAGCAACCAGTTTTTAGATGCGTTGTTTAAAAATCAACAGGAGTTCAATTACACCTCTACTATGGCTTCCGGTTTCGATGCCAATGCGTTGAAAGGAAACCAGCTGGTAATACTGGATAACCTGAAAACTATTTCTTCCTCTATGTCGGCGGCCATAGTTACTTACCTCAACGATGGTGGGGCAGTGGCTGTTTTCCCCGGCGATAAGGCCGATGTAGAAGCCTACAACCGTTTTCTTAATAACCTGCACGCTAACTCTATTTCCGGGTTTTCTGAAACTGCACAAGATCTTGCAGGCATCAACATGCAGCAGAATATTTTTAAAGATGTGTTTGAACGTATACCCGAGAACATGAACCTGCCGCGGGCAAAAAAGTATTACCAGTTTACCCGATCAACTGCCAGCAACGAAGAGGCTATACTTATGCTTAAAGATGGCAGCTCATTTTTCAGCCGCTACCCGCAGGGTCGCGGTTCGTTATATGTAAGTGGGGCACCGCTCGATCAAAATTTCAGCGACCTACCGGTTCACGCTATTTTCGTGCCTATGCTTTACAAAATGGCGGTGCTCAACATCCGCAGTGGCAACATCAGCTATTTTATTGGTGATAAAACCCGCATAGAGGCAGCAGTTAAGAAAGGCTCAGGCGATAAGGTTTACAAAATAAAAGGCGGTAATGTGGAGTTTATACCCGAGCAGTTTGCCGTAGGCGATAAAATGCTATTGGGCTTAAACGAGCAGATCAAAAAAGCCGGCTTCTACGAGGTTGGTCTGGAAAATTCTGACACTACCGATGTGTTAGCGCTCGATTTTGACCGCAAAGAATCGGACATGAAATTTATGGATGCTTCGCTGCTAAAGGAGCAATACCCTCAAAGCAACGTAAACGTAGTTAACGGCGCCCATGCCGAAGTAAGCACCGTAGTAAAAGAACTTGACCGCGGCACCCCGCTTTGGAAACTGTGCTTAATACTCAGCCTCCTATTCCTCGCCATCGAAATCGCCCTGCTCCGCTTTTGGAAAGTTTAAAAGTATAAGGCCCGGTAAGTCCTTAGGGGTTTACAAAAGACTGTTTATTTTTATGCAGCCATGCCAGACAACGAGGACGTTTTTATAGCCACGCAGCAAAATCTTGACGAGCAGTTAAGCCGCTATGATGTTTTGATAGCCAATAGGCAGCCGGTATCCGAGCAGCAGATATCTTACATGCTGCAACTCGCGCTCGACCTGTTTGATGAAGAAGCTGCCACCCGTGCCTATATACTACTGTGCAACTATCAGCTAAACTTTACCCTCGACCATATCAAGGCGCTGGACTATGGCAAGCTGGCGCTTGAACAAAGCGAAGACCTTCCCGATTTTTATTGGCGTATAAAGGCTCTTTACACTACTGCTACCAGCTACCACATGCTGCGCGATTATCCCAACGAGCTTAGCCTGCTGCAACAGGCCATGAAGTTACTTGAGTCGAGCCGCTGCCAAAGCATCGATTATTATCCACTGCACCACATGGTCAACTATGCGCTTGGTATTATGTATATGCAAATGGGTTTACATGCCATTGCCATGCCCTACATAGATGAGGCGCTGCGCTATTGTGAAGGTATAAATGACCGGCAGATACTATTTAAGACGAAGCTTACCCGTGCTAATCTGCGCATGTATAAGCGGGAGTATGAAACCTCGCTGGCCGGCTATATGGATTTGTATGACGCATACAGCGACCAGGCCGGTACCGAGCAGTGGGCTATATTGAATAACTATATCAGCATTATCCACCTGCAGCGTGAGCGGTTTGAAGAATCAGAAAAGTATATCCGCGTAGCAGTAGAAATACGAGAGAAAATAGGGGATGAGCTAAGAACCAACTATTCGCACTTTACGTTGTGCAAGTTGCTGTACACTACCGGTAGAATAGAGGAAGGCGATAAGTACTTTGCCATGGTGCAGAAGGTAATAGATAAATATCCTTACATTTTCGACAGGCAGGTTAAAAACGATATCTATTACGAACTATATGCTGCTAAAAAGGATTATGAAAAAGCATATCATCATTTTAAAGAACTGGATATATCCTTCGTAAATAACGATATACTGGAGAAAACCATCGGTTCCATTTTCGATGCCGAGAAAGATAAGCAGCAACAGGCCAAAGAAGATACTATCCACTTCCGCCGGTTAAATGATGAAATGCAGCACCAGGCGCAAGAGCTACAGAAGAAGAACAAAGACCTGAATAACTACGCCCGCACGGCCTCGCATGATTTGCGCGAGCCATTGCGTATGGTATCTACCTACATGAGCATACTAGAGGCTAAGCTAAAAGATAAACTTACCGAGGATGAGAAGCAATTCCTTCGCTTTGCAGTAGATGGTAGCAAGCGTATGGATGAGATGGTAACCCGCATTCTCAACTCGGCCAAAGGCAGCCAGACAGTAATGAAACCCATTGACCTGAACAAGATACTGGAGCAGCTACAACTGAACTTAACAAGGCTTATAACAGAGAAGAATGCAGAAGTTACTTTTGACCATCTGCCTATAGTGCTGGCCGATGATATAGAAATGCTACAGGTGTTTCAGAACCTGGTTACCAATGCCATTAAGTATAACAAAAGCGAAAGGCCTTCCATTCATATTACAGCATCCAGCAAGGGGCAGTTTGCGCATGTGTTGGTAACCGATAACGGCGTAGGTATACCTGAAGAAGCACGCGAAAAGGTGTTTGAGATGTTCTCGCGCGTAGAGAACGCCAGCGGCGAAGACGGCACCGGCATTGGCCTTTCTACTGTAAAAAGTATTATCGAGAAAATGAAGGGTAAAATATGGATAGAAGGTAACGAACCTACCGGCAGTGTGTTTAATATGCTGCTGCCACGCATGATGAACTAGCCTTACCGTAATAAACAATCAGGAATACTTTAACCCCCACTGCACCATTTGTTCAAAAATAGGCCCCATAGCCTTACCCGGTTTAGTTAGGTCATACTCTACATGTGGGGGCACTACCGGCAATATCGTACGGATTATTAGTTTATCCTCCTCCAGCTCGCGCAGGTGCTGTATCAGCATTTTTTCCGAAATATCCGGTATGCTTTTCTTTAATTCATTGTATCTTCTTTTGCCATTCCTCAGATTATAAATTATAAGCGGTTTCCAGCGGCCGCCTATCTTCTCCATGGTAAAAGATACCGGGCATTTAGATTGTATTGCCTTTTTGTTGGCCTGGTTGGTGCTGCTTTCCTTTATCTTTTTCATAACGCTATAGTGTTTAATAGTCACTTACTTTTTGGTTAGTACTTGCTATTTAGTTAGTGCAAATATAGCTTTGCACTCAATTAATAACAAATAAAAATTTTTAAACATGAACTACGTATTAACAGGCTCTATTGGCCATATTAGCAAGCCACTTGCAAAGTCACTTATTGCAGCCGGCCATCAGGTAAAAATCATTACATCAAAACCCGACAGAAAAGCAGAGATTGAAAAACTGGGCGCTAATGCACTGGTGGGTAGTGTAGAAGATCAGAATTTTGTAACCAGCGCCTTTGCCGGTGCCGATGCAGTGTATCTGATGGTTCCTCCCAACTTTGCAGCACCCAACCTAAGCGCTTTTCAGCATAAAGTTTCAGATGTGTATGCCGCCGCAGTGCAGCAAAGCGGTGTTAAACAGGTACTGGTATTAAGCAGCATAGGCGCCCACATGAAAAAAGGCGCAGGGCCGGTAGATGGAGTAGCCTACCTGGAGGATAAGATAAGCGCACTGAAAGATGTGAATGCCGTTTTTCTTCGCCCTTCGTACTTTTATTACAACCTGCTAAACCAGGCCAATATTATTAAACACGCAGGTATAGTAACCAGCACCCAGCCGGCCGATTATAAATTGATACTAACGCATCCTAACGATATTGCAGAAGCGGCAGCCGCAAGGTTGCTGGCTCTTGATTTTAAAGGCACGCAGGTGCAATACATTGCCAGCGACGATACCAACAGCTGGCAGCAAATTACCGATACCCTCACCGGAGCGATTAATAAGCAGGGCGTGCCGTATGTGCAATCTACCGATGAACAATCTGAACAGGCTATGCTACAGGCAGGTGTACCCGCAACCTTTGCCGAGGCCTATAAGACTATGGGCCAGGCACTGCGCAGCGGCGAAATGCAGGCCGATTACTGGAACAACAAACCAGCCCAAACCGGCAAAGTAAAACTTGCCGATTTTGCAAGAGAGTTCGCGGCGGTATATAATGCAGGGTAGTGCTTTATCCTTCATTACGTATTATGTAGAGCGGGTTTATCAAAAGTTTCGATTGCCGTTTGTTTGAACGTTCTCCCCTCTCTAATTTTTGGAGAGGGGAGATCCGCCGCGGCGGAGAAGGATGAGGCAAGAAAAATAAACCACCAAACCGGCAAAGTAAAACTTGCCGATTTTGCCAGGGAGTTTGCTGCCGCTTATAATGCCGGGTAAACGCGGTAAGATTTGTCAACTTTAAAAAAGTTGACAAATCTATTTTAACCCCGAAATGGTTTCAAACCCTTTCGGGGGTAACCATTGTGGGTGACGGGAAGTACGGATGCTAATGGCAGAAACATCAAATTACCGCTATATGCCAATTTACTCCCAACCTTTTCTATATTTGGCTTTCGGTATGGAAATAATCATTCGCGCTGCACGCATAGTTGATACCGGCTCCCCGTTTAACAACCAGGTAAAGGATATTTTAATCAGTAATGGCAAAATCAAAAAGATTGGTGCCAAACTGCAAAATACCAATAAGGCCCGCGAGGTAAAGGCCGATAACCTGCACGTATCGCTGGGCTGGGTAGATCTCAACACCTTTTTAGCCGACCCCGGTTACGAACACAAAGAAACTATAGAGAGCGGCTGTGCCGCAGCTGCTTTTGGTGGCTTTACGCACATATGCTGTATGCCCAACACGCAGCCTATTATACAAACTAAGTCGCAGGTGGAGTACATACTGCGTAAGGCAGAGGCCGAAATAGTGAACGTGCACCCGCTGGGCGCCATATCAGAAAAAACCGAAGGAAAGGATTTGGCCGAAATGTACGACATGCACAGCGCCGGTGCCATTGCCTTTAGCGATGGCATTAAGGCCAGCGCCAATGCCGGCATGGTAGAGCGTGCGCTGCTATATGTAAAAGCTTTTGATGGTTTAATCATGAACCACCCCGAGGAGAAAAGCCTTTCGAAAAACGGTGCTATGCACGAAGGGCTTACCAGCACAAAATTAGGCTTGCCCGGGGCACCCGCACTGGCCGAAGAAGTATCGGTAAACCGCGATATATATATACTGGAATACACCGGTAGCAAACTGCACTTATTGGATATATCGCTTAAAAGAAGCGTGGATATGATACGCCAGGCCAAGAAAAAAGGGCTGCGTTTATCTTCATCGGTAAATGCTTACAACTTATTGCTGGAAGAAACCGCCGTGGGCAACTACAACACCAATTACAAAGTTAACCCGCACCTGCGTAGCAAAGAGGATATCAATGCACTGGTAAAAGGTATTGCCGATGGCACTATAGATACTATTACCAGCGCCCACCAACCGCACGATGAAGAATGCAAAAAGCTGGAATTTGATAAGGCGGATTTTGGAATGATTGGATTGGAAACCTGCTTTGCTGCAGCTAACACAGCGCTTACCGGCAAGGTAGAATTGCAAACTATTGTGAATACGCTGGCCAATAACCCGCGCCGTATACTTGGGCTTGAAAATAAAATAGAAGAGGGGGCGTTGGCAGATCTTACGTTGTTTAACCCGGATTTAGAATGGACATTTGAGGCCGGGGATATAAAATCGAAATCGAAGAACACACCTTTTGCAGGCTCAGCTTTTTTGGGCAAGGCATTAGGTGTAATTAATAAAGGTAAAATTCAACTCAATTGAGCAGCGATACTACAAACCAGCACACCGGTGGAATAGAGCAACCGGTAATTAACCCCGACCGCAACCTGCCTATACGCTATGGTGTTATTGGGGGCATGATTATGTGCCTTATAAGTATACTAAGCTATCTCTTCTACAGGCAGCTTTTCGGCTCTATGATGTCGCAGGCTATGTTTGGTTTTTTGTTTATTGCCATCATGATTTTTATACCGGTATGGGGTACGGTTAGTTATAAGCGCGCCATGGGTGGGCTTTCGTTCACACAGGCACTTAGCGCCTGCATGGTTATCATTTTTATTACCCTGGTATTTAGCAGTGTTATCTCGTATGTTATCCCCAACTTTCTCGATACCGAATACCCGCAGCAATTGTATGATTTGATGCGCACCAACATGGAAAACACCATGGAAAAATACAACGCTACCGACGAAGACACCGAAAAGGCATTGGAGCGCATTTCGTTAGAGCAGTTTACCCCTACCATTACATCTACAATCAAGTCTATGGGCGTTAATTTGGGCCTGGGATTTATTTTAAGTTTAATTGTTGCTTTATTCGTTAGTCGTAATTCTAAAAAAGAGCCCACTGTAAATACAGAACCTTAATGCAAATTTCAGTAGTCATACCATTATTTAATGAGGAGGAATCGCTGCCCGAGTTGGCTGCCTGGATAGAGCGCGTAATGAAAGCCAACAACTTCACTTACGAGGTGCTGATGATAGATGATGGCAGCAAGGATAAAAGCTGGAAGGTGATAGAGCAGCTATCGCAGCAAAACCCCAACATAAAAGGTATTAAGTTTAAAAAGAACTACGGCAAAAGTGCCGGCTTACAAGTGGGTTTCAGCCATGCGCAGGGCGATGTGGTAATTACTATGGATGCCGACCTTCAGGATTCGCCCGACGAAATACCTGAATTATACCGCATGATTGTAGAAGATGATTTTGATTTGGTAAGCGGTTGGAAAGCAAAACGTTACGACCCAATCAGCAAAACCATACCCACTAAAATATATAACGGCGCCACCCGCTTTATGACTGGCATACAACTGCACGATATGAATTGCGGCCTTAAGTCGTATAAAAATGAAGTAGTAAAGAGCGTGGAAGTATACGGCGAAATGCATCGCTACATACCGGTACTGGCCAAAAAAGCCGGCTACGGAAATATAGGAGAGAAGGTAGTGGTACACCAGGCACGCAAATATGGCACTACTAAGTTTGGTATGGAGCGTTTTCTGTATGGTTTCCTCGATTTGCTGTCTGTAACATTTATGACGCGGTTTGCCAACCGCCCTATGCATATTTTTGGTGGCCTGGGTGTGCTTAGCTTTTTCCTTGGCTTCTGTATCACACTATTGCTTACTATACAAAAGTTTGTGTTTATGCAGTTTCACATGACCGACCGGCCTTTGTTTTACTTAGGTCTTGTGTTTTTGGTAATAGGCACACAGTTATTTGTAGCGGGTTTTCTCGGCGAATTAATTTCTCGCAAGGCCGCCGATAGAAACCAATACGATATTGCCCGCAGGGTAAACTTATAATCTCACCGGTTAAATATGAAAGTTGTTATCCTCGGTTCGGCGCATCCCCTTCGTGGTGGACTTGCTTCATACAACGAGCGGTTGGCCCGTGAGTATATGCGGCAGGGGCACAGCGTGCAGATATTTACTTTTAGTTTGCAGTATCCCGATTTTCTTTTCCCCGGCACTACACAATACAGCGACCAACCGGCTCCTGATGATTTGTTTATACACGTAAAGGTTAATGCCGTTAACCCATTTAATTGGTATAAGGTAGGCAAAGAGATTGCAGCCCTGAATGCCGATTTGATGATTGTAAAATTCTGGTTGCCGTTTATGGCACCCTGCCTGGGCAAGATTTCGCGCATAGTAAAAGGCAACGGCAAAACAAAAGTCATCTCTATTCTCGACAACATCATTCCGCACGAAAAGCGCATAGGCGATTTTCTATTGGCTAAATACTTTGCCAATAGTGTAGATGGTTTTATAGCCATGAGCGATTCGGTGCTAACTGATTTGAACAAGTTTGATACGAAAAAGCCAAGGGCCTTTTCGCCGCATCCCTTATTCGATAATTTTGGCGCGGCTATAACCAAAGCAGAAGCGTACGAAAAACTTGGGCTGGCTATCAACGAAGAATACATTTTGTTTTTTGGTTTCATCCGCGATTACAAAGGCCTTGATTTATTACTGCAGGCCATGGCCGATGAACGGGTGCGCAACCTAAACATGAAGTTGATAGTAGCCGGTGAGTTTTATACCGACTCTAAGCCTTATGCCGATATGATACAAGAGCTGGGCATACGCGATCAGCTGATTTTAAAAACCGATTTTATACCCGACAATGAAGTGCGCAATTATTTCTGCGCCGCCGATATGGTTGTGCAGCCTTACAAGCACGCCACCCAAAGCGGTGTTACGCAAATATGCTATCACTTCGATAGGCCTATGCTGGTAACCAATGTAGGCGGCCTGCCCGAGATTGTGCCGCATGGCAAAGTAGGTTATGTAGTAGAGCCAAACCCAACCGCCATTGCCGACGCGCTGGTAGATTTTTACGGCAACCACCAGGAGTTTAAAATGCGCGACAACATTAAGCTGGAGAAGAAGAAATATGCCTGGAGCGAAATGCTTAATAGAATTTCTGAGGTAATGAATAAAATAGGGTAGGAGTTTTTCTATCAGTTTAAATAGGGATAATCAGCGTTCCATTGTATTAGTTTTTTAATTTTCGACCATGATTTATAGAAGTAAAGCGCCTTTGCGTTTAGGTTTGGCCGGTGGAGGAACAGACGTATCCCCGTATTCTGATTTGTATGGCGGTGCCATATTAAATATTACCATAGGCATGTATGCTTATGCTACATTGAAACCACTAACCGGGAAAAAGATAATTATACATGCAGTAGACCGCAACGAGCGCATCGTACTGGATGCTAAAAGACAACTGGCCTTTAACGGCAAACTAGATTTAGCCAAAGGTGTATATAACCGTGTAGTGCGCGATTTTGTAAAAAAGCCTTTCGCTTTTGAGCTTACTACGTTTGTAGATGCGCCTCCCGGCTCAGGCTTAGGCTCTTCATCCACTTTGGTAGTAGCCATATTAGGGGCCTTTGTAGAGTGGCTTAAGCTGCCGCTGGGTGAATACGACATAGCCCACCTGGCCTACCAGATAGAACGCGAAGACCTGAAAATGCAGGGTGGCCGGCAAGACCAATACGCGGCTACCTTTGGCGGTGTAAACTATATGGAGTTTTACGCCAACGATAAAGTAATTGTAAACCCTTTGCGGGTAAAAGATAAATGGCTGCACGAACTGGAGAACAACCTCATACTTTTCTTTACCGAAACATCCAGGTTATCTTCAGAGATTATTGCCAGGCAGTCGGATAATGTGACCAAGAAGAAGACAAAATCTATTGATGCCATGCACAGCCTGAAAGAGCAAAGCGTGCGCATGAAAGAATCGCTGCTAAAGGGCGATATAGATGGCATAGGCAAAATACTTCACTACGGTTGGGAGCATAAAAAAGCCATGGCCGAGGGCATCAGCAATCCGCAGATAGAAAAAATATACAACGCCGCCTTAAAGGCGGGCGCTACCGGTGGCAAAATATCGGGTGCCGGTGGTGGTGGGTTTATGATATTCTATGCGCCGTATAATGCCAAATTCGGGGTGATAGAAGCCCTGAACAAGCTTGGCGGACGCGTTATGCGCTACAACTTTACCGAGCACGGGCTTACTACCTGGACGATATAAGTGTTCCATCGCTAGCGCAGTCGAAGAGTCAACTAGTCACTTTTTTTTATTGTGGGCTTATAAATCTCATGGTTTAGGGTGCTCGTTTTGCTTATTTTCGCGCTATGAGCAAAATAAAATCCATTATCTCATCATCTATCGAAGTAAAGACTAAGATACTACACGATGAGTTTTTTATAAAGCGTATTGAAGAAGTATCGAAATTAATTTCAGATGCGTTTGAAAACGGGCACCGCTTATACTTATGCGGTAACGGTGGCAGCGCTGCCGATGCACAACACCTGGCAGCTGAGTTTACCGGCCGCTTTTACAGCGACCGCGAACCGTTGCCGGCAGAAGCGTTGCATGTAAATACATCTTTTCTTACCGCTGTGGCTAACGACTACAGCTACGACCAAATATACGAGCGCGCCATTAAAGCGCATGGCCGCAAGGGCGATGTGTTGGTGGGCCTCTCTACCTCGGGTAACTCCAGGAATGTGATACTGGCGCAGGTAGAGGCCAAGAGCCGAGGCATGCACGTAATATCATTTACCGGCGAGGGCGGCGGCAAAATGAAAGATAGCTGCGATTACCTGTTCAATGTACCCAGCAACGATACCCCGCGCATACAGGAGAGCCATATACTGGTAGGGCATATTATTTGCCAGCTGGTAGAGGAAACACTTTTCGGAAACGGTAAATAGCAGAAGCGAAAGTGATGGCACAACAGAATGCTCCGGCTATTGTTCTTGCAGGTGGTTTAGGCACACGCCTGCGCGGTGTAATTAACGACTTACCCAAGCCTATGGCTATGATAAGCGGTAAGCCATTTCTCCATTTTGTGTTTCAGTATTTAACCCGGCAAAACATTTCTAAAGCTATTCTTTCGGTAGGGTATAAAGCTAATGTAATAGAAGCCTACTTTGGTGATAAATACCTGGATGTAGAAATTGTGTATTGCCGTGAAGAGGAACCGCTGGGCACCGGTGGCGGATTAAAAAAAGCATTTGAGTACACACAGGGCGAAGCCTTTGTTTTAAACGGCGATACTTTTTTTGATATTGATTTGGCAGCACTGGCACAGTTTCATACAGAAACTAAAGCGGACATTACACTGGCGCTGAAGCAAATGGAAAACTTTGATCGCTACGGCACTGTAGAAATGCTGGGCGACCGCATAGCCAAATTTGAAGAGAAGAAGCCGGTAGCCGAAGGATTGATAAATGGCGGCGTGTATTATTTCCATAAAGAAATACTGGATAGGGTAGCAGAACAAAAGTTTTCTTTCGAAAAAGAAGTGCTGGAGAAATACGTAACGGTGCGTCAGATAAAGGGTAAAGTGTTTAAGAATTACTTTATCGATATAGGCATACCCGAAGATTACACCAAAGCCCAGATTGATTTTATTAAGTTGTTTGAGTAATAAAGCAAAAGAGCGTCATTGCGAGGAGGCGCTCTGGCCGACGAAGCAATCCCACAGCTACAGGAGACACGTTTAGCTTCTCGTAACGGTTATAGTAAGGGGATTGCTTCGTCATCCCGACCAAAGCGTCGTGATTTCTCGCAATGACGCACCTGATATCACTATGAATCTTAACGAACTACCCATAGATAAAACCTGGACGCTGTTTCTTGATAGAGATGGCGTTATAAACCTGCACTACCCCAACGACTATGTAAAAACCTGGGATGAGTTTTATTTTTTAGAAGGGACGCTGGATGCACTCAAAAGTTTAAGCGAAGTATTTAAACGCATATTGGTAGTAACCAATCAGCAGGGGGTGGGCAAAGCGCTGATGAGCAAAGACGACCTGCAGTTTATTCATGATGAGATGCTGCGCGAGGTGCGCAAATACGGCGGCAGGCTACACGCCATATACGCCGCCACTGAATTGGTAGCTAACGATACACAACAAATGCGCAAGCCCGGAATAGGCATGGCGCTAAAGGCCAAAAAGGATTTTGTAGATATCGATTTTGCAAAATCTATTATGGTGGGCGACTCTATTACCGATATGCAGTTTGGTAAAAATGCGGGAATGATAACCGTGTTTATTGGCGACCCGGCGAAGGTGAAAGAAACAGATACGCAGTATGTGGACCACTATTGCGATTCGCTGTTGCACTTTGCCAGCCTTATTTCAGCCAAATAATGACCAATTTGAATTTTACCTAAAACCGGTAAAGAGTTAATGGTATGGTGGACACCTAATTCAATCCATGTCAGGGACACCCTTCAGTCATAATGCTCTGACAATTAAATAGATACAAATGGGCATGGGGGACACTTTTTCAAAATGCCCTGTTTTGGGACTACTGCGCTGGGTTGCCAACACCTGCCTTAGCATACTCCTTCAACCCCTCTTCCAGGCATTTAATAGCAGCCGTTAGGTCAGTAGTATTCAGCACATAGGCTATACGTACTTCGCTTTTACCCGACCCTGTAGTTGAGTAGAAACCCGAAGCCGGCGCCATCATTACAGTAGCATTATTGTAGCTAAAGCTTTCGAGCATCCACTGGCAAAACTGATCGGTATCTTTAACCGGTAGCGATGCTACAGCATAGAACGCACCACCCGGGTTAGGGCAATGTACACCTGGTATTTTGTTCAGTAGCTCTACCATTACATCGCGACGCTTTTGGTACTCGGCTATTATGCCGTTGTAATAATCCTGCCCCAAATCAAACAGGCCTTCACCGGCTATCTGCCCCAGCGAGTTAGGCGATAAGCGCGCCTGCCCGAATTTAAGGGCTGAGG
Organism: Chitinophagales bacterium; assembly: GCA_035299425.1. GTDB lineage: Bacteria > Bacteroidota > Bacteroidia > Chitinophagales > LD1 > Bog-950. The sequence continues at coordinate 54,923 of DATGWP010000047.1, forward strand.
CCAACACCTCTTTATTGCGCGTTACAAGGGCGCCTATACGCGCACCGCATGCCGAAAAGCGCTTGGATATTGAATCGAACACCACTACATGGCTATCCATGCCTTCTAAGTTCAATGCACTGTAAAAGCTTTTGCCACCGTATAAGAACTCACGGTATACTTCATCTACAAACAAGAATAGGTCGTGCTTAAGGCATATTTCGCGTAGTACCAGCAGCTCTTCTTTGCTGTATAAATAACCCGTTGGGTTATTAGGGTTACAGATAAGTATAGCCTTTGTTTTAGGGGTGATGGCCTTTTCAAAATCGCCGATAGGAGGCAATGCAAAACCGGTTTCAATTGAAGTAGGGATTGGTTTAACCTTTATCTTACCTACCGTAGCAAAGCCAATATAGTTTGCATACATAGGCTCAGGAATGATGATCTCATCATCTTCATCCAGGCAGCTAAGCATACCAAAAGACAGGGCTTCGCTGGCGCCTTCGGTTATCATAAAGTGCGAAGCATCTACTGCTATGCCTATATTGTTGTAGTACTCTGCAAACTTTTTGCGGTAGCTTTCAAGGCCGTTACTCGGACAATACTCCAGCACTTTCATGTCTGTATTCTTCAGTGTATCCCAAAACTGCTTGGGCGTTTCAAGGTCTGGCTGGCCAATATTTAAGTGGTATACTTTTACTCCTTTCTTTTTAGCCACATCGGCATAGGGTACCAGCTTACGAATGGGTGAAGCGGGCATCTGTATTCCTTTATTCGAAACTTTAGGCATAGTAGTTAGTTGATAGTTTACAATTTGGCTTTGGCAAAAATACCAGCAGCTTTTTCTTTAATGTGGGTGCAAATAAAATGAAAAACCCCATCTGGCACAGACGGGGTTTTTCTAGTTATATGGATTTGTAAAATTAGTTTTTAGGCGATAACAGGCTTGGCTGCTCGACCGGTACCGATTTCTCAGGCTCTGCTTTTACTACTTCACCTTTAATGTAGATGATTTTATCAGCAGGCTCACCGTTAGAGTTAATGGTAATCGATTTGTTGAATGGTCCCGGGCGGCCTTGTGTGTTATAAGTAACCAATATGGCTCCGTCTTTACCGGGCATAATAGGCTCTTTAGGCCAGCTTGGCGTGGTGCAACCGCAACTTGCGCGCACGTTAGATAATATCAATGGCTCTTTACCGGCATTGTTAAACTTAAACTCATAAGTTACCTGTGGGCCTTCAGGTACTTCGGCAAAGTTGTGGGTCTCTTCTTTAAAAACAATACGTGCTGCATTAGGGTTAGCTGGCTTGGCGGCAGCAGGTGCAGCTTCTTTAGCAGCTGGCGCTGTGGTAGCCGCCGGCCCGTGATTATGCCCATCGTGGCTATCATGGTTATGCCCATCGTGCGAGTGGTCAACTACTGTAGATTGTTTTTGCGCCGGCGCTGTGGTTTGGGCCGACATAAAGCCAGCATAAGCCAGCATAACGATAATTGAGAAAGCCTTTTTCATTGTGAGGTTATTTATGAATCAAAAATAAGAGCCGGAACCACATATCAGTAATTTTTTTACGGTTTATTGCCGGTGCTTAACAAGTTTTAAACCAGCCTGCTATATATCTCCCAGCAAAGGGCGCAGTAAAATCTCTTCTACCACAGTGCTTTCCGATAAGTGGTAAACATCCCATACCGATTGGGCTATGTCTTCGGGTTTCATAAACCGGGTGTCGGGCAAGTCGGTCCCTTTCCACGAGTTGGTAAGGGTAGCGCCGGCAATAAGGGCAGTTACTTTTATGCTATGCTCTTTCAATTCCTCGCGCAGCGCTTTTGAAAAACCCAGCAAGGCAAATTTAGAAATAGAGTAGGAGCCGCCGTTGGGATAAGCCTGTATACTGGCTACCGAGCAAAGATTGAAAATATGGCCACTCTTTTTCTTTAGCATACCGGGTAGCAGCGTGCGCGTTAAATGATAAGCGCTGTAAAGGTTGGTTTCTATCAGCTTCTCCAACGTTCCGTCTTCTTCGTTTATTACCTGTCCGGGGATAAAAATACCTGCATTATTAATAACGATATCTACCGCGCCAAAATCCTTGTTCACCATTTCGGCAAAAGTTATTACATCCTCTTTTTTCGATACATCAACTACAGCTGTGATCAGGGAGGCCGACCTTTCGGCATGGCTTGTGCTAAAGGCTTCCAGGTCATCTTTACTACGTGCGCAAATGGCCACATCCCAACCAGCGGTGGCAAATTTATCGGCAATGGCGCGGCCAATACCTTTAGTAGCACCTGTTACAACTATCTTTTTGTTCATGGGGTGAACTTACAATTTTAATACTTTATCTATGGCATCAGCTGACGGGGTAGGGGCTTTGGTTTATGTTGCCATCAAATTCCCAACAAGCTATGTAAATTTTTCTTTTCTTAGCCCCATACTATGATTAAGTTTTTCGAACAATTAGGAGGCTACCTGATACTCATGCGCCAGTCTTTCTCAAAGCCTGAGAAAGCGAATATGTATTGGAACGAAACGTTCCGCCAGGCGCGCGATATTGGTATCGGCTCGTTACCCATCATTGCCATCGTATCAACGTTTATTGGTGCTGTAAGCGCCGTACAGTTTGCTTATCAGTTTCGCACCATAAGCCTGGTGCCTATGTGGTGGATAGGCAGCATAGTGCGCAAGGGTATGATACTGGAACTGGCACCTACTATTTCGGCGCTTTTGCTGGCCGGTAAAGTGGGCAGTAACATTGCTTCAGAACTGGGTACCATGCGCATAAGCGAGCAGATAGATGCTTACGAAATTATGGGGGTAAATACACCCGCTTACCTGATAGGGCCTAAAATAGCAGCATCGGTAGTGGTGGTGCCTATGTTGGTAGTTATAGCAGTTTTTTTAGGCATAATGGGCGGTTGGGGTGCGGGCCTTGTAGGCAAGTTTTACTCTACCGCCGAATATTTTAGAGGGGTAACCGACAATTTTGATGGTTACGATGTAACCGTGATGATGGTAAAATCGGTATTGTTTGGGTTTATTATGTCTTCGGTTTCATGCTTTAAGGGGTTTACTGTGCAGGGAGGTGCTGTAGAAATCGGGCGCTCGTCTACACAGGCGGTGGTGCTTAGCTCTATAGTAATGGTTATTGTAAACTTCTTTGTTGCCTTCTTTTTGTTGTGATTACGCAGATAAATACAAAATGATTACACGGATGAATACTGAACGATTACACAGATGAATACAAGTACTTGTATTATCTGTGTAATCATTTTAAAATCTGAGTAATCGAAACACAAAGTGTTGTGATAGAAATAAAAAATATAAAGAAAAATTTTGGACAGCAGCAGGTGCTCAAGGGCATCAGCGCTACGTTTGAAAGTGGTAAGTGCAATCTTATCATTGGTAAGTCGGGCTCGGGTAAAACCGTTACGCTTAAATGTATGGTGGGCCTTTTTGAACCCGATGAAGGGAATATATTTTACGATGGACGGAACATTACCGAAATGGACTTTCACAACCGAAAAAGCATACGCCGCGAAATAGGTATGCTTTTTCAGGGTACAGCCTTATTCGATTCACTTAGCGTAGAAGAAAACGTTCGTTTCCCTTTGGATATGTTTACCAACCAGAGTGAGAAAGAAAAGCTTGAACGCGTTAACTTTTGCCTTGGCCGTGTAAACCTGCCTAATACCAACAAAAAATTTCCGGGCGAGTTATCGGGTGGTATGAAAAAGCGCGTGGGTATTGCCCGTGCTATAGTAATGAACCCCAAGTATCTGTTTTGCGATGAACCTAATAGCGGCCTTGACCCTAAAACGGCCATAGTAATTGATGACCTGATAAAGGAAATTACCATAGAGTATAACATGACCACCGTAATAAATACCCACGATATGAATAGCGTGATGGGTATTGGCGATAAGGTGATATTTCTGCACGAAGGCTTGAAATACTGGGAGGGCACCAAAGACGAGATAATGCAGATAACCGATGGTGAGTTGTTCGACTTTATTTTTGCCTCCGACTTTTTGAAAGACCTGCGGAGGAATGCAAGGGTTTAATACTGTTTTACTGCTTGTGTTGTTATTGTTTGGCCTGAACGCACAAGCGCAGGATAAGCAGTATTTGAAATGGGGAAAATATCAATGGGAAATTACAACCCGTATCGATTCATTTGTAACCGATAATGAGGTCAGTTCCTGGCCTGTAAGGGACACCAGCTTATTGGTTTGTCAAACTGTTTGGTCTTTTGCCGACACATTACTTGCGTATCACGAAGTGGATTTTATTTTGTTGGATACATTTATGGAGTACCATGCAAAGTATTTAGAGGAATGGCAGATTGTCCGAAAATCTGAAAAAAGCCTGTCGGCTAATGTGGATGGAGGCAAGGTTAAAGTGGATGAGTTTAAAAGAATACTACAAGATTCTATTAGCTTTTTACCCGTGCTGGATGATAGGGTAAGTTATGCCTTGGTTTGTATATTATCTGGTTCTACATACAGGACTGAACTGTGGAATTTTAATAAGGGAGGCGCACTTAGCGGTTGGTGCTTGTCAGATTTTAAAGGCAAGAATAACTTTAATGCTCTCGGCCTTAAAGCAGGCGATACAGTGGTTGTAGCGCTGTATTATGGTTCGGGGAAGCAGACGAACCACAATTGTGAAATTAGGGGCAGTGTTTTATTTGAAATAATTTAAACTTGCAGAGCATTAATCAATAACCATTAATAAATAATAAATAGCAATGAGCGTTTTAGTAAACAAAGATTCGAAGATACTGGTGCAGGGCTTTACCGGTAAAGAAGGTACTTTCCATGCCAGCCAGATGATAGAGTATGGCACCAATGTAATAGGTGGTGTAACTCCCGGTAAAGGAGGCGAAAAGCACCTTGATAAACCGGTATTTAATACTGTTGCGGACGCGCGCAAAGCCACAGGCTGCAACGTGAGCATCATATTCGTTCCGCCGGCATTTGCTGCCGATGCTATTATGGAAGCAGCCGATGCAGGTATAGAACTGGTAGTATGTATTACCGAAGGTATACCGGTGCAGGATATGGTAAAAGCTAAAAGCTATTTGGCCGATAAAAAAACACGTTTGGTAGGTCCTAACTGCCCTGGAGTAATTACACCAGACGAAGCCAAAGTGGGCATAATGCCGGGCTTTGTGTTTAAAAAAGGCAGGGTAGGTATTGTTTCTAAATCGGGTACGCTTACTTACGAAGCTGCCGACCAGGTAGCTAAAGCAGGCTTAGGCGTAAGCACCGCTATTGGTATTGGCGGCGACCCTATTATTGGTACTACTACCAAAGAAGCTGTTGAGCTATTTATGAACGACCCCGAAACCGATGCTATTGTAATGATAGGCGAAATTGGTGGCTCGTTAGAAGCTGACGCTGCACGCTGGATAAAGGCTAACGGCACCAAGCCTGTAGTTGGCTTTATTGCCGGACAAACTGCCCCTGCAGGTCGCCGTATGGGCCACGCCGGTGCAATTATCGGTGGTAAAGATGATACAGCTGCGGCCAAAATGCAGATTATGCGCGAGTGCGGTATTACTGTGGTTGATTCACCGGCTGCCATTGGCGAAACAGTAGCGCAAGTGCTTAGCGCTAAGGCTGCGAAGTAATTTTTAAGAATAAATTTATAAAGAGCCATCTGCGCAAGCGGGTGGCTTTTTTTGTTTTATTACCCAAAAACAAACACTTCAATATTTTTTTGATATTTGGCGTAAATAGATTTTTGAGATTATGGGCAAACATGTTGTAAAAGTACTGGAAGCGAATTTTGTAACGCACGATGTAAAAAGGTTTAAGGTAGAAAAGCCGGCTGGTTATAGTTTTATACCGGGGCAGGCTACCGATGTAGCTATTAATAAAGATGGATGGCAGGAGAAGTTCCGCCCGTTTACTTTTACAAGTGTGGCAAAGCAGGACTACCTGGAGTTTATGATTAAAATATATACCGACCACCCCGGTGTTACCAATGAGTTAAGCAAAGTAAATGCAGGAGGGGAGTTGATACTGCAGGAGCCGTTTGGCGCTATTACTTATAAGGGGCCGGGTGTGTTTATTGCAGCCGGGTCAGGTATTACGCCTTTTCTGGCAATACTCCGCGATTTAGCTAAAAGCAAGCACGCCCAGGGCAATATGTTGTTATATACCAACAAAACATCGGAGGATGTAATAATGGGGCAGGAACTGCAGGAAATGCTGAAAGAAAATTTTGTATCCATATACACCCGCGAGAGTGTAGTAGGCTATTTAGACCGCCATATAGACCGCGACTTTTTGATAGAAACTATCAACGATTTTAGCGGCTACTTTTATGTATGCGGGCCCGATAAATTTGTAAGTGATATACAAAAACTGCTGGTAAACTTAGGTGCTAATGCAGAATACCTGGTAATAGAGAAATAGCGCTCTGGCTTATTGTTGTTTGGGTATTTTACCCTGAAACTTGGCATCAAAGTCTTCCCATTTCATGGTTTTGTAGCTATTGCTGCCTACATAGTTCAGCACCATTTCAAAACGTTGAGGGTCAAGATAACCCGGCACAGGAAAAATCTCTTCCAGTTTTTCGTCTATGTATACAGTGGTAGGATAGCTCAATTGGCCACTAAGTAATTGTGCTGCAAGTTCATTGTATCCGTTTCTGCCACCTGCTACCCACTTATATTCTTTGCCGCCAAAATTGATAGTTTCATGTGTTTCGGCATCGAATTTTACTGCGTAAAAATTCTCGCTTACATACTTTACTACTTCGGGGTGGCTAAAGGTGCTGGCGTCCATACGCTTGCACCAACCGCACCAATCAGTATATACATCTACAAATATTTTGCGGGGTTCTTTTTTTTGCGCCTCCTGCACTTCTTTCCATGTCATCCATTTAATTCCGGCCTCCGCAGGTTTAGGTGTATACATAAATGATGAGCCTATAACCAATACAGCTATCGGCAAAATGAAAAGAAACTTCTTCATAGAGGTGTTATTTGTTTGTGAAAATAAACAAATATTTAGCCAAGTAGGATTGGCGGGTTTGGGTTTTAACAGGTATTGTAAACCACCTGGTACCGTTGGTTAAAACCAAGCGGTACCAGGTGGGTAGGCGAAAAATATTTTTGAAGCGTGCTTTAGCGGTCTGTACTTGTCCCGCTTCTAAGGTCTTTGTTCCTGGTTCAATCTATGTCTGTATTACGCCTACGCTGAACTGCTTAGTTATAGGGGCCTGGTTAGCAGCCTCAATACCCATGGAGATTACCTTGCGGGTGTCAAGGGGGTCTATTATACCATCAGTCCATAAGCGGGCGGCTGCATATCTAGGGTCTAGTGTTTTATTGTAGCGGGCCTTAATCTTATCCAGCAGTTTCTTTTCGTCTTCAGGTTGTATTTCCTGGCCTTTGGCTTTCAGCGTGCTTATTTCTATTTGCAGCATGGTTTTAGCGGCCTGGTCGCCACCCATTACAGCTATTCGGCTGGTTGGCCAGGCATATATTAAACGCGGCCCGTAAGCCTTGCCACACATAGCGTAGTTGCCGGCACCATAGCTGTTGCCTATTACAATAGTAAACTTAGGCACCACACTGTTAGAAACTGCATTCACCATTTTGGCGCCATCTTTAATAATACCTCCATGTTCGCTACGGCTGCCAACCATAAAGCCGGTAACATCCTGTAAGAAAACCAACGGCACTTTCTTTTGGTTGCAGTTCATTATAAAGCGGGCAGCCTTATCGGCGCTATCGCTATATATCACACCACCAAATTGCATTTCACCTTTTTTACTCTTCACCACTTTACGCTGGTTGGCTACTATGCCTACGGCCCAGCCATCTATGCGCGCGTAACAGCAAATGATGCTTTTGCCATAATCTTCTTTGTATTCTTCTATCTCGCTGTTATCTACCAGGCGCTTTATAATCTCGTGCATATCATACTGGCTGGTAATGCTCTCGGGTATTATACCATAAATTTCATTCTCATCAAGCGCTGGCTTGGCCGGAGTTGCGCGGTCGAAACCTGCATCGGCCGGTTTACCAAACTTATCTACCAGGTTGCGGATAGTTTTAATACACTCTTCATCATCCTTCATTTTGTAATCGGTAACTCCCGATATTTCGCAGTGCGTAACTGCCCCGCCAAGCGTTTCATTATCTACCTCTTCTCCTACAGCACTTTTTACCAGATAGCTACCCGCCAAAAACACCGAGCCTGTACCTTCCACTATCAAGGCTTCATCGCTTAATATAGGCAGGTATGCCCCACCTGCTACACAGCTACCCATAATAGCCGATATTTGAGGTATGCCCATAGAACTCATAATAGAGTTGTTGTAAAATATACGTCCGAAGTTTTCCTTGTCAGGAAATATCTCATCCTGCATAGGCAGAAACGCGCCCGCGCTATCAACTAAATACAGCACCGGTATATGGTTCTCCATAGCAATTTCCTGCGCCCGAAGGTTCTTTTTGCCGGTAATAGGAAACCAGGCCCCCGCCTTTACAGTAGCATCATTAGCTACCACCATACACAAGCGGCCCTTTACATAACCCATTACCACTACCACACCACCCGATGGGCAGCCACCAACCTCTTCATACATCCCCCAACCTGCAAACTCTGCTATTTCGGTTACGGGCTTGCCCTTATCCAACAAGAGCTCTATTCGCTCGCGCGCAGTTAATTTACCTTTGGCTTTATGTTTCTCAATTGATTTTTTGCCACCGCCCAGTTTAATCTGGTCGCTTAACCGGCGCAGATCGCTAAGCACCAGTTTCATTGCATCTTCGTTCTTGTTAAACTCTAAGTTTGTATTAGCTGCCATACATCAAATTTGAGGCGTGAAACTATGAGAAAAACTGATAGTTAGTAGGTGGAGGCCAAACCTGATAAAGCAAAAGGACCCTTAATAGCAGGCTTAATTGAGCGAAAATTGCGCTGTAATTTTTCTTCATTCAAAAAATAGTGTGAGTTGTTAAAAAAATTAATTTTGGGTCATATATTACAAAACCACCTCACATGATTAAAAGGGTTCTACTATCATTTCTGTTATATACCTGTTTAGTTGGCTTTATACATGCGCAGGCACCACAAAAAATTAATTACCAGGCTATAGTTCGCAATTCGGCAGGGCAACCGGTTATGGGGGGCACGAATGTAGCAGTGCGGTTTAGAATTTATGATGGTAGCCCTACCGGTACACTTGTATTTAGCGAAACAAACACGGCAGTAGCTAACCAATTTGGTTTAATTACTGCTATCATAGGTGGCTCTATGCAAATGAATATTGATTGGGGCAGTGGGCCCAAGTACCTGAAAGTAGAGGTTGATATACAAGGCGGCAATAATTTTGTAGAGATGGGCAACACGCAACTATTAAGTGTGCCTTATGCTCTATATGCCGAGAATGGTGGAGCAGGCTCTACTGGTGCCACAGGTGCGCAAGGTCCTACAGGAGCTACCGGGGCAACCGGGGCACAAGGTGTGGCAGGCCCTGCAGGCGTTGCTGGTAGCCAGGGCCCCACAGGTGCAAATGGTGCCCCCGGGGCGCAGGGACCTACCGGCGCAAATGGTGCCACAGGCGCACAGGGTAACACTGGTGCTACAGGGACACAAGGTAATACCGGGGCGCAAGGCCCAACAGGCGCGCAGGGCAATACTGGTAATAATGGAGATACAGGTCCCCAGGGCAATACAGGCCCTACCGGTGCACAAGGAAACGCCGGCATAGATGGTTCCACAGGCCCTACCGGCCCCACCGGTGATGTGGGAGCCACGGGTCCGGGAGGAGGACCTACCGGCCCTACGGGCGATACGGGTGCACAGGGTAATACAGGAGAAACGGGTGCCACAGGCCATACAGGTGCTCAAGGTGATATGGGGCCCACTGGCCCAACAGGTGATGTTGGTGCTACCGGCCCCGGTGGTGGGCCAACAGGTGCCACTGGCGATATTGGCCCAACCGGTCCTACTGGGGCTAATGGTGCAACGGGCTTACAGGGAGTAACCGGTGATACGGGTGCGCAGGGCGCAGACGGCAATACGGGGCCAACGGGCCCTACCGGCGCAAATGGGCAGGATGGAAATACTGGCCCGCAGGGCCCAACCGGCATTGGTACAACAGGACCTACTGGGATAACCGGTCCGACAGGTTCGGGTGCCGGGCCTACCGGAGCAACGGGAGCAACCGGTGCTACAGGGGCCACTGGTTCTGGTGCCGGCCCAACAGGCCCAACCGGTGCTAATGGACAAAATGGAGTTACAGGTGCAACTGGCTTACAAGGTACTACCGGACCGCAAGGTGAAGCTGGCCCAACTGGAGCACAAGGCATTCAGGGTATACAAGGTATTACAGGACCTCAGGGCGATGCAGGCCCTACCGGCGCACAGGGAGAGGCCGGTCCAACAGGTTCTCAAGGACCACAAGGCATTCAAGGTATTACAGGCCCGCAGGGTGACGCTGGTGCCACCGGGGCGCAAGGAGAAGCTGGCCCAACTGGAGCACAAGGCATTCAGGGTATACAAGGTGTTACAGGACCTCAGGGCGATGCAGGCCCTACCGGCGCACAGGGTGAGGCCGGCCCAACAGGTTCTCAAGGTCCACAAGGCATTCAAGGTATTACAGGCCCGCAGGGTGGTGTAGGCCCTACCGGCGCACAAGGAGAAGCGGGCCCGACCGGGGCACAAGGTACGCAGGGCATACAAGGTGTTACAGGCCCGCAAGGCGCTACAGGCGCACAGGGTGCTACCGGTACACAAGGCGATGCAGGCCCAACGGGCGCGCAAGGTATACAAGGTATACAGGGCCCAACCGGTGCACAGGGTAACCAAGGTATACAAGGACCAACAGGTGCACAAGGTGGTGTTGGCCCAACGGGCTCGCAGGGTATACAAGGCCCAACCGGGGTGCAGGGTAACACCGGTAATACCGGTGCCACAGGCCCAACCGGTGCAGCTGGTACTGTTTTAGCCAATGGCACGGCCAATGGCCAGGTACTGATGTGGAGTTCTAGCGGTAATAACTGGGTGGCCCGTAGCCTTTCAGCAACGGTGCACGTGGCTGGTAATAACTCACCGATTTACATTTTGCCGCCGCACTTGGCAGTAAACTATTGTATATGCCTTTATGGTATTTACCCATCGCGCTCTACGTTTTATGATGGCACCATTGGCGAAATAGGCATATTTGCCGGCAACTTTGCACCACGTAATTTTGCCTATTGCGATGGCACAACTTTAGCTATATCAAGTAACTCTGCACTGTTTTCAATATTGGGTACAACTTATGGCGGCGATGGTATAACTACCTTTAAACTGCCCGATTTAAGAGGCCGGTTTGCCATACACTCCGGCATTGGAACCGGCCCCGGTTTAAGCACTTACAATCTGGGTCAGCAGGGCGGTGTAGAAAGTGTAACGCTTACCATCAATAATTTGCCTGCCCATACTCACCCTATAACATTCGCAGGACCTTAATACATGGAGCGTAAATTTTTTATCTGGGCTATAGTATTGCTGTTGAGTAACCTCAGCAGTACTATAGCCCAACCTGTTTCTAACTCGCTGCCGCAGGCCATGGCCAGCTTTAAGGCTTACGATATGCTTAATATCCCCGCGATAAAAGCCAATGTGAATAAGAAACCGGTAGTGGTGGCTGTGGTTGATGATGGATTTAGCTTTTCGCACCACGCTATCAGGAATTACCTTTACCGGAACGAAAAAGAGATAGCAGGCAATGGAATAGATGATGATGGCAATGGATATGTAGATGATATAAACGGTTGGGATGCTGCAGATGGCGATAATGATGTAATGATACCTGATGGCAAGCAGAAATATTTTTTTCACGGTACCATGACGGCCGGAATAATTGTAAACGTAGCGCAACGTTGCCTGGGGGCGCAGGCTTCCAACCAAATTAAAATACTGCCGGTAAAAGCGCTGGCCAATGATGCCACCAGCGCTAACATGGATAAAGGATATGATGGTATAAGATATGCTGTTAAAAGTAACGCTGATATTATTGTATGTGCCTGGAGTGGTGGTAAATATGACCGCGCAAAGTATGAGTCGGTTTTTGAGGAAGCAGATCGCAAGGGTATTCTTATACTTGGTTCGGCAGGTAACTTTTACACTGAGCGGATAGACCCGCCAGCCTCTATTGCTACTGTGCTAACCGTAGCCTGTGCAGATACAGCGATGCTCAAACTGCCACAATCTAACTACGGCGATAAAGTTGATTTATCGGCACCAGGACATTTTGTTTATACAGCTTATACCGAAGCCGATAACATATACACCTATGCCGATGGGAGTTCGGCGGCCGTATCGCTGGTGGGTGGTTGTGCAGCTGTACTCAAAGCCATAAGTCCTAAATCAAAAGCATGGCAAATAGCAGAAGCATTGAAAAATACTGCCAGGCCAGGGGATAGCCTCAATAGGTATTATGCCGGTAAACTGGGTGCCGGTGTACCCGATTTAAGTGCTGCAGTGAATTATTTGCAAAGGCAGGAAACACAAGGCTCCATGTTTAGTAGCAGCCGGCCAGAGGGTACCATAATTATTGATGACAGTTATCAGCAAAACGATTGGAAACTAGCGCCGTATGGCGGAGTTAAGGGGTTTGATTTTTGGATGAAAGGTAAATGGGGTGGAACCAAGGAGCCTTTGAATTTTTATTCAGGTGATTCGCTGGTGGCAAGCTACCTACCCGATAATTTTCCGCTAAAAGTATTTGTGCCCGGCAGCAAGGTGCGCCTGCAATACACCGGTAAGCGCAAAGGCGCATCGAGGATTGGATACGCTGCCGTTCCGGTAGACTCAACTACGTTGTATTGCCGCGACATATTATACACCGAAACCCCGCAGGGCGAAATAAGTGATGGAAGCGGCCCTGCAGACTATGCCAATAACTGTGGATGCAAGTGGCAGATAACGGCACCTGTAGGCAAACGAATAAAAATTGAGTTTGATACGTTTGATACACAACCGAAGGTAGATTATGTGTGGTTGTTTAGCGGCACTACTACCATGGAAGAGTATTTGCTGGCCAAGTTTAGCGGCTCCGAGCTGCCCCCTGTGATTGTATCGCACACCAATCAGGTGTTGGTGTGGTTTGTAACCAATAGCGAAGTAACTGCTAAGGGCTGGCATTTAAAATACGTGGCTACCGATGAACCGGCAGGTGTTTTTAACCCTGCAACAAAGCAGTAAACTGCATATCACTTTTCCGTTTTTGCTGCTATATGATGATTATCCTACATTAAAATACAGACAGCATCATTTCAAAAAAATGTTTGTGGTTGCTATTCAAAATCAATAACTCTGTTACATTTGCGGCGGGGCGAGCCTCATACGACCAGCTCCTGTTCAATCCTCCAGGGCAGAAATGCAGCAAAGGTAGATGGTTGAGCGGTGCGATATGAGTAACTTGCCCTATTTTTTTGCCCTTCAGGCACATTCATTCCATCCACATTCTGTTTATTTCTCTTAACCGTAATTGGTTTAACAGTTTCATATTTACCTTTGCATATTAATTCTACATTCAACTAAATAAATTTTCAATCATGAAGTTTTTTATCGATACCGCCAATCTTGAACATATTAAAGAAGCTGAAGCACTTGGTATTCTGGATGGTGTTACCACCAACCCTACTTTAATGGCTAAAGAAGGCATTAAAGGGCAGAACAACATCCTTAAGCACTATGTTACCATTTGCGAAATGGTAAGCGGCCCGGTTAGCGCCGAGGTAATCTCTACTGATTTTAAAGGAATGGTGAGCGAGGGTGAAGCCCTTGCCGAACTACATCCGAATATAGTAGTGAAAGTACCTATGATAAAAGAAGGCGTAAAAGCAATTAAATATTTCAGCGATAAAGGCATTAAAACCAACTGTACCCTTGTGTTTAGCGCAGCGCAGGCTATACTGGCTGCCAAGGCTGGGGCTACTATGGTATCGCCGTTTATAGGCCGTATTGATGATAGCAACTGGGATGGTGTGCAGTTGATAGAGCAGATATCGCATATCTACAACATCTACGGTTTCGAAACAGAAATCCTGGCAGCTTCTATCCGCTCATCGCTGCACATAGTAAAATGCGCCGAAGCTGGTGCCGATATTGCAACGTGTCCATTGTCTTCTATACTTGGCTTGTTCAAACATCCATTAACCGATATAGGGTTAGAGCAGTTTTTAGCAGACCATAAGAAAGTAAACGGATAGCATACTGGCTATAAAAACAGAACCGGATATTTGTGCTGGTTTGTGCCGTTAAAATTTTCTCCGAAAATGAAATACACCATTCCGTTTAATAAGCCGTTTATTATACAGCACGAGTTGAAGTATATTAACGAGGCTGTAGAAAGTGGTAAGATTTCGGGCGATGGTGTTTTTACCAAAAGATGCCATCAGTTTTTTGAAACCAGGTATAGTTTCAGAAAAACCCTTCTTACTACTTCATGTACAGACGCGCTTGAAATGGCTGCCCTTCTAATCGATATAAAGCCGGGCGACGAAGTGATTGCTCCATCATTTACATTTGTTTCTACGGTTAATGCTTTTGTTTTACGTGGGGCCAAAATTGTATTTGTAGATAGTGGTAATGATGAACCCTGTATGGATGTAACAGGGATTGAGGCCCTGATAACCAACCGGACAAAGGCTATAGTAGCCGTGCACTACGGGGGGGTAGCCTGCCATATGGATCCAATAATGGATTTGGCTTTAAAATATAACCTGGTGGTAGTAGAAGATGCCGCACAGGCTATTGATAGTTATTATAACGGCAAACCTTTGGGCGGTATAGGCCATTTGGGCGCGTTTTCTTTTCATGAAACTAAAAATGTAATAGCAGGCGAAGGTGGCATGTTGGTTATTAATGATAAAAGGTACATAGAGCGTGCCGAGATACTGCGTGAAAAAGGCACTAACAGAAGTAAATTTTTTAGAGGGGAAATTGACAAATACGGTTGGGTAGATATTGGTTCTTCGTACTTACCCTCAGATATTACGGCGGCTTATTTATATGCGCAACTTGAGAACCTTGAAAGAATACAAATGCGTAGAAAAGAAATCTGGAGCATTTACAATTCAGCGCTAGGCACTTTAGCCGCAGAAGGGTTCTTTAAGTTACCAGTAATTCCGTCCTACGCTACAAATAATGCACATCTATTTTACCTTATATGTCGCAGCGAGCAGGAAAGGGCGGGCCTAATCAACTATTTGAAAAACAAAGGCATTCTTGCTGTGTTCCATTACCTGCAATTGCATAAAAGCGAGTACTATAAGCCCTATGCTGATGGACGGCAGTTTGCTAATACAGATAAATATGCCGATTGCCTGGTAAGGTTGCCTTTCTTTTACGAGTTAAAGGATGAGGAGCAAAAATTAGTGATAGAGACTATTACCGAGTTTTACAGGGCTCTTTAAGCTCAAAGCAATAAATACAAAAGCCGCAGTTTAAATTGCGGCTTTTGTATTTATTGAGTGCTGAAGAGTGGATTAATAATAAACCAGTCTTCTTACATCGGCTAAGTGCTTCGCCAGGCGGACTACCTGTGCAGTGTAGCCATACTCGTTATCGTACCAGGCGTAAACTACTACGCGCTTTTTATCTTCAGATACAATAGTTGCCTTGCTATCAATTTCGCAGGCGTGGCTATTGCCAATTACATCGCTTGATACTATCTCATCAGATATAGAGAAATCTACCTGCTCAACCAGTTTGCCGTATAGCGATGCGTTGCGAAGAATAGTGTTAACTTCTTCAACCGATGTTTCGCGCTTAACGGTAAGGCTAAGAATAGCCAGCGATACGTTAGGTACCGGTACCCGCACAGCGTTAGAGGTAAGCTTACCCTTCATATCAGGGAATATTTTGGTAACAGCTTTACCGGCACCGGTTTCGGTAATTACCATGTTAGATGGCGCACCACGGCCCCGGCGCGATTTTTTGTGGTAATTATCCAGCAGGTTCTGGTCGTTGGTGTAAGCGTGTACCGTTTCTATGTGGCCCTGCTCTATACCTAATGAATTTTGTATTACATCAATTACCGGCACTATGGCATTGGTAGTGCAGCTGGCTGCCGAGAATATTTTAGAAGAAGAGGCATTGTAGCCTTCGTGGTTTACGCCGTATACAATGTTAGGTATATCGCCTTTGCCGGGTGCGGTAAGTATTACCATATCCGAGCCCTTGGCTTTCAGGTGTTCGCCCAATCCTTTCTCATCTCTCCACACACCGGTGTTATCTATAATCAGTGCATTATTTATGCCGTAGGCTGTGTAATCTATTTCGGCAGGCGATGAGGCTGAAATCATTTTAACCGTATGGCCATTGATGTTGATAGCCCCGTTTTCAATATCCGGTATTACTACCCCGCCAAACTTGCCATGCACAGAATCTTTGCGCAACAGGCTGGCACGCTTAGGCAGGTCATCAGTACTGCGTTCGCGGGTAACTATACCCTTAAGGCGCAACTGGTGGCCGCTACCGGCATGGTCCATAAGTATGCGGGCTGCAAGGCGGCCTATACGGCCAAAGCCATACAATACCACATCGCGCGGTACCAGTTTTTTGTTGGTGCCTACAAAACCTGAAAGCTTAGCCTTTACAAACTCATCTACACTACCGTAGTTTTTACCTTCGGCGTTGTATTCGTTCGATAAGCGGCCCAGGTCGATTTTAGAAGGGGCAATCTCCAGCTTAGATATAGCCAGTGCCAGATTTTTAGAAAGCTCGGTAGAAAGAGTTAAGTCGGCAAACTGAGAAAGGTAGTTGTGGTCGTGAATGATTTCGCTTAGTTTTTTATCAAAAAATTTGCGGCGGAAAAGCACCAACTCTACATCTTTCTCCAGTAATAATTTGCTGGCTACATGCTGTAGTTCCAGCGTGGTTTTTTCATTATCTACCCATTGTTTTAATTCCTTCTCATAGCTTTCTGGCATGGTGGTATATTTTAGTGAGTTATTTTTTCAGGGTGCGAATATGGAAAGAATTTGCAAAAGTTGGGGCTGCTTTTAATCAGCAGTTAGCGGAGCTGTAAATGCGCAATGTTTGAAAAGTGTATCCCCGGAAACAATTTAATGTATTGGAAGTGAGTTAGTTATGGGCGCGAATGTAATCCTGAGAAGCAAAAGGGTGTAACCTTTGTGTACAGGGCCTTCACTTCTTTTTCAAAAAATCTTTAATCTTCCTGATGTCGGGGCCTACCTCGTACCAGGCCAGTTTTAGGGTTTCGCGCGATACGTTTAGTTCCTCTGCCCAATAGCGGAGTTGGTAAGGCACACGAATATCTAGCGTGCCCTTTTGCTTGTAATCATTTTCATTCTGCTCTTCTGCCATACTAATGGCTATGCAAAATAAATGCCGGTTAAGCAGTGGCGTGTTGTGCTTTAAATTTGCATTTCGCGCAGGTTGATGCTACCCAGCAAAGATTGGGGCATGCAGAGTGTATCGAGTTCCTGCTCGGTAAAAGTTTCAATTTTTCGTTCAGTTTATTTATCAGCTTAGGCAGGGTTTCGACAAGTGCGGGCCGCTGCCATGAGTTTTACGCAAATTACAATATGCTCCAGTTGTTGGCCGGAAGTCCATTTGCCGTTGTAGCTAAAAGTGTAATCGGTTTTCGCTAAGGGTTTTATGCAGGTTGTAAAAGCGGTGTAGTGAGTGGTTAGCGCGGTAGTAATTTCGGTTTGGTCATATTTTAGTGTGATTTATTTGGTCCAGAGTAGGAATTTTCTACTTACGGGCCTTTTATAAAATTATACAGGCCACACCTTTCGATGCAGCCTGTATAGCGTCAATTTATTAAGTAATACAAAGTGGATGCTATCCCAAATAACTCCTCAACAGTTTGCACTTATCGCCGTGCTTAAGGCGGTCGAGGGCTTTGTCTTTAATCTGGCGTACCCGTTCGCGGGTAAGATCGTATTTGGCGCCTATGTCTTCCAGGCTTACGGGTTCTTCCATACCAATACCAAAATAAAGTTTTAGTACCTCGGCCTGCTTGTGCGAAAGGATGGAAAGCGAGCGCTCTACCTCGTAGCTTAGCGAGTCGCTGTAGCCTACTTTTCTGTCGGCGGGTTCGCTGTTGTGGTTTTCGAGCACGTCCAGCAGCGAGTTTTCTTCGCCATTTACAAACGGGGCATCCATAGATACATGCCGGCCGGCTACGCCCATAGTAGAGCGCACCTCGTCTATCTCGATATTAAGAATGCTGGCCAATTCATCGGGGCTGGGCTCGCGCTCGTACTCCTGCTCCAGCTGTGCAAAGGCCTTATTAATTTTGTTTAGGGAGCCCACCTTGTTAAGGGGCAGGCGTATAATGCGCGATTGCTCGGCCAGCGCCTGAAGTATGCTTTGGCGGATCCACCACACGGCGTAACTGATAAACTTAAATCCTCTTGTCTCGTCAAATCTTTCGGCGGCTTTAATAAGCCCCAGGTTGCCTTCGTTAATCAGGTCGGATAGGGTGAGGCCCTGGTTCTGATACTGCTTGGCAACCGATACTACAAAACGGAGGTTGGCTTTGGTAAGCCTCTCCAGAGCGTTGGTGTCTCCTTGTTTAATCTTCTTAGCTAAAATAACTTCTTCTTCTGCCGTAATCAGGTCTACGCGACCGATTTCCTGCAAATACCTTTCAAGTGAAGCGCTATCACGATTCGTGATGCTCTTCGAGATCTTAAGTTGGCGCATGGATGGTGTAGATTTGTTTCGCTAATAATTGGTTTTAGTTACCTCTAAAAAAACATTTTTTCTTGTCAAAAAAAAATTATTCGGTTAATTAAAATAACTGGCTAAACATCAATTGTCAAGCCCCTAAATCTATTTCCTTGTTTTATTTCAGGCTCATTATATTAGCCCCGCCCAAAAAAATCCATAGCAAATTGTAACCCATTATAACCCCTTAAAATTAATAAGACATGAAAAGAATTCTTTTACCGGTTGTGGCTGCGTTTTTGATTTTCACATCTTGCAACAGTGGTAACAAAACAGCGGCTACCGTAGACGCCGATTTTGAGAAGCAGCTACAGGAAAAATTTATTAATGCCAAAGAGGGAGAGGTGATAGAATTGCCGGAAGGCACATTTACACTTAACCGCGCGCTGGTGCTGGATGGCATTAAAAATGTGACCATAAGGGGTAAAGGAAAAGATAAAACAATACTATCGTTTAAGGGGCAAAAAGATGGTGCCGAAGGTTTGCGCATAACTGCCGATGGTATTGTAATGGAAGATTTTGCTGTGATGGACGCCAAAGGCGACTGCATAAAAGTGCAGGATGCTACTAACGTTACCTTCCGCCGGTTGCGCATGGGCTGGACATCTGTGCATGACCCTAAGAATGGCTCTTACTCAACCTACCCTGTGGGTTGTACCAATGTGCTTATAGAAGAGTGCGATGTGTTTGGCAGCAGCGACGCAGGTATATACGTAGGGCAGAGCAAAAATATAATAGTTAGAAAGAATAACGTGCACGATAACGTGGCTGGTATTGAAATTGAAAACTGCACCGGTGCCGATGTGTATGATAACATAAGCACTAATAATACCGGAGGGGTGTTGGTGTTTGATTTGCCGGAATTGCCTAAAAAGAATGGTAGCCGCTGCCGTGTGTATAACAACAAGATAGTAAACAACAACGTACCTAACTTTGGTGTAAAAGGCACAACCGTAGGTGAAATACCTGCAGGAACCGGTGTAATAATAATGGCCACCAACCAGTGCGAGGTATACGGCAACGAGATAAGCGGACATAACAGTGTAAGTGCTGCTATAATAAGCTACTATGCACTTAGCAAGCCTTTTAAAGATTCTTTGTATGACCCATACTGTGGCGGTATTTATGTGCACGACAATAAAATAACACGTGGTACCGGTGGGTTAGATATGGGTGTGGATTTTGGCAAACTGTTCTCGGCTATATTTGGCGATAAAGTGCCGGATGTGGTTTACGACGGATTTGTAAACCCTGCCTACAAAAACCCCGATGGCAGCATAAAAGAAGACCAGAAAATATGCATCCGCAATAACGGCGATATATCTTTCAGCATGATGGACCTGCCTAATAAGAGCAAGGGAAGAAACAGCGATATGAGCAAGTTTGATTGTGAAACACCGCCACTAACCGAAGTGAAGCTTATACAGTAATTATAGTTTAACATCAGCGGTGCAAAATGGAGCCACCCCCGGTGACCATTGAAATACCAACCATGGAGAACAAACGCGATGTTTGTATTGTTTGGTAATTGTAAACTGATAACAAGTGATATAATGAGAGGCTTAAGATTTTTACTTGTGTTTGTATTGCCGGTAGCTTTTACGGTATACATAGTGGGCTGCAATTTTACAAAATCGACTAAGGTGGCGCTGGATGTGGCCGCCAAGCCATTTGGAAAGTTATCGGAGTATAATTTTTTTGGCGGTATAATGAATGAGCTAAAGCCTAACGAACGGGTAGTGCCTTACGATTTAATTACCCCGCTGTTTACCGATTATGCGCATAAGGCGCGCTTTATTTATATGCCCGAGGGAGCTACTGTTGATTATGATACTATAGGCACTTTG